>JACPAX010000033.1 GCA_016180585.1 Candidatus Omnitrophota bacterium
AGTACAGCTCGCTGAGGCCGTCCGGCTCGGCGTCCTCGGCACGCAGGAGATGGAGATCTCCTCGCGGATACGGGCGGCGATGACTTATCCCATCGTGCTCGTCGTGATGGCTTTTTTCATCGTCAATTTCATCATGGTCGGCGTGCTCCCGAAGTTCGTGACCGTCTTCAGCGCCTCCAAGGCGCCGCTGCCCCTGCCGACGCAGATCGTTCTCGGGATGAGCTGGACGATTCGCCGCTTTTGGCCGCTTATGATCGGGGCCGCCGCCGCCGCGCTTTTTTATTTCCGGCGGTATACCCGGACCGAGCGCGGGAAATTCCAGTTTCATCGGTGGCTTCTCAAAGTCCCGATCTTCGGCGATCTCTACGCGAAGGTGCAGATTTCGCGGTTTACCCGGACGCTTTCGACGCTGACCGGATCCGGCGTGCCCATCCTCCAGGCGCTCACGGTCGTGGAAAAGACGATCTCCAACGTCGTTCTCCAGCGCGCGATCCAGGGGATACGCGCCGCGATCACGGCGGGCAGTCCGCTCGTCGAGCCGTTCAAGGCGAGCGGCCTTTTCTCGCCGATGGTGGTGCAGATGATTTCCATCGGCGAGCGATCGGGCAACATCGACAAAATGCTCGAGGACGTCTCGAAGTTTTACGACCCGGAAATCGAGTACACGATCAAAAATCTGACCTCTCTCCTCGAGCCGTTCATGCTTTTGACGATGGGTCTCATGGTGGCGTTTATCGCGATGTCGGTGCTGTTGCCGATATTCAACTTGATGAAGGTGTTCAGGACATGACCACCACCTCTCACCCCTCCGGTCGCCGAAGGCGACCACCTCCCCTTCGTAAGGGGAGGATGGACGCAGCTCCCCTCCTTGCGAAGGAGGGGAACGGGGAGGTTAAGCACAAAGTAGGGGAACGGGGAGGTTAAGCACGAAGTAGGGGAACGGGGAGGTTGACATCAACGAATGGTGATGGAGAAGGTTGGATTTCTGAATGACCACCATCTTTAATCGTCAGTCCGAAATAACCAAACGCCGCCAGCTCCGGCAAAATATGCCGGGACCCGAGCTTATTTTATGGTCTCGTTTAAAAGGAAAGTCACTCGGCGGGTATAAATTCAGACGGCAGTATGGGATCGGCAGGTATGTCGTTGATTTTTACTGCCCACAGGCAAAGCTTGTCGTTGAAGTTGACGGAGATTCTCATTTTACGGACGAGTCTCAGAAGTACGACAGACAACGCGAAGAATTTATTCGGTCACTTAATATTAAGATAATTCGGTTTACGAATCTCGATATTCACAGGAGTATTAACGAGGTACTTGAGGCAATACGAAGGGGGCTGGAAAGCTAGACCCCTCCGGTCGCCGAAGGCGACCACCTCCCCTTCGTAAGGGGAGGAAAGGGCAAGTTGTCCCCTCCTTACGAAGGAGGGGAACGGGGAGGTTAAGCACAAAGTAGGGGAACGGGGAGGTCAAGGCAGGATGACGGGAGGTTAGCGTGGCCGGAACGGATTCCAGAAAACTGGGGCAGATCTTGGTGGATCAGGGCGTGATCACGCCCGAGCAGCTCACCGACGCGCTGGCGGAGCAGCACAACACGGGCCGTTTTCTCGGGGAGGTGCTCGTCAGCCGTGGCGCGACCAGCGAAGAGCAGATCGCAAAATCCTTGAGCGAGCAGCTCGGCTTCGCCTACGTCGACATGGCGGAGATGACCGTGGAGCCCAAGGCGATCCAGCTCGTCCCCAAGGACCTCTGCGTGAAATTTACCGTGATGCCGATTTTTATCTCGCAAAACACGCTCACGGTCGCGATGGCCAACGCGCTCGACGTGCCGCTGATCGACCGCCTCCAATCGCTCTCGGGACTGCGGATACGCCCCGTCTTCGCTTGTCCGAGCGCCATCCGCAATTCCATCGAGAAGCATTACGCCGCCAAACGAACGGAGGCGAACAAAAATTTCGAGATCCCCGCCGGGGCGCTTCCGGCCGAGGCGGCGCCCGCGAGGAGCGCGCCGCCGCCGACGGAGCAGGTCTCCTCGCTTCGCCAGGCCGCGGACCTGGCGCCGGTCATCGAGAAAGTCAGCGCCCTCATCGAGAAGGCCGTCGAGATGGGCGCCTCCGACATCCATCTGGAGCCCGAGCGCAACAAATTCCAGCTCCGCTACCGCGTGGACGGCATTCTGCAGAACATGCCCGTGCTTCCCTTCGAGGAGCAGGCCGCGATCATCTCGCGCATCAAGATCATGTCCGAGATGGACATCGCCGAAAAACGCCTTCCGCAGGACGGCCGCGCGCGCGTCACCGTGAAGGGCAGGGAGGTCGACCTGAGAATCTCGACGTTTCCCTCGATTTTCGGGGAAAACGTCGTGATCCGCATTCTCGACCGCTCGGGAGGGCTGATCCGGCTCACCGATCTGGGTTTCTCAAAAAACAACCTGGACGATTTCAGGCGCCTGATCCGCCGTCCCTACGGCATGATGCTGGTCACCGGCCCGACCGGCAGCGGGAAAACGACGACGCTTTACGCGGCCTTGAACGAAATCAACGACGCGCAGAAGAACATCATCACGCTGGAAGACCCGGTCGAATACGAGCTGCCGAACGTGCGCCAGTCGCAGATCAACGTGAAGGCGGGGCTCACTTTCGCGACGGGCCTGCGTTCCATCGTCCGCCAGGACCCCGACATCATCATGATCGGGGAAATCCGCGATAAAGAAACCGCCGAGATCGCGATTCACGCGGCCCTCACGGGGCATCTGGTGTTTTCGACCCTGCACACCAACGACGCCCCTTCGGCCGCGGCGCGTCTCATCGACATGGGGGTGGAGCCGTTTCTGGTGTCTTCGGCCGTGATCGGGATTCTCGCGCAGCGGCTGCTTCGCACGCTTTGTTCGAAATGCAAAAAAGAGTACGAGCCTTCCCCGGAGCTTTTGGGGCAGCTTGGTCTGTCCGGCCACAAGGGGATCAAAAGTTTTTTCCAGGAGACCGGATGCCCCAAGTGCAAAAGCTACGGCTACAGCGGGCGCTCGGCGAGCTTTGAGCTGATGCTCCCCAACGAGCGCATCCGGGACTTCATCACGAAGAAGG
>JACPAX010000034.1 GCA_016180585.1 Candidatus Omnitrophota bacterium
TGGAGTACCAGGAGGGCTGGAAGGAGAGGCGGGATCGTCTCTATAGACAATTTGCCAGCAACGGGGGCCGGGAGCCGGCAAAAATTCTGGGATAGAGCCATTTGGACCTCGGTTCCAGCGGGCTGCTGAAGCCTCGGATCTCCTCATTTCCTCGGGAAGGGACGGATGCCCCGCAGGGGCGCTGTCTCCTGCTTTTCTGCCTACTCCTAGCCATGATTCTCTCGGGGTGTGCCGTCAACCGCGCGGTCCTGCGTGACCCTCTGAGTCCGGAAGAACACAACGATCTCGGAGTGGCCTACGAGTCCCGCGGAGAAAATTCGCTGGCCCGGCGGGAATATGAGGGGATCCAGACGTCTCCGGCCAAAGCCGTTTTTCCCTTGCGGGTCCGGATGTCCGCGCGGCTTCGGGAGGCCTCCGAATTTTTTAATCAACTCATCGGCGATTACAAGGGCAATGGGGAGGAGGATACCGCCCAGGTGCCGCGCGCGTACGCGGGTCTTGCCGAGGCGGAAAGCCTTGAGAGAGAGTATTATCTCGCGTCCGACCGGCGGGAGCGGAGAGTCCGCCATTTGGACCTCGACCATGCCGTGAAGGCGCTGCATGACTGCGCGCGGTCTTTTGCGTATACCTCTCCGGCCAAGCCAAAAGCCTTTGACCATACCCGGGGAATTTATGAGGGCGTGCTGTCGGGCCTCCGGGTCTCTTTGCGGAAGGCGGATTCCGACGAATGGACGCCGGACCGTCTCCGGGCGATTCAGCCTCTGGCCGAAAAACTGGCGCTCGTCCTTCGGGAGATCGACGATCTGCCTCAGACCGTCGGCGACGAAAATAAGAAGGCAGTGGTAGACGCGTCGGCGTCCATTCGGTCGGCCCTCAGCGGGATTCAAGAGCGGCTCGCCGAAAAAAAGAACCGGGTGACGGACATGGCCGGCTTCGGCGGGAAAGTGCGCGGATTCCTCGCGCGGGGCGTCGTCGAGTTGGCCTGCATGGGAAGCTATTCGAACCTCGCCGATTTTGAGAAGACCTTCAAGGCCGATCTATACTCGATCGTGGAAAAAAAGATGAAAGCCGACCCCGACGTCCCTGCGGAATTTCATGAAGGATTGAAGGGGGTCTTCGACATGAGCCTCTCGGATTTTGAGATCGGTCTTTCCGATCTTTGGATCATCCAACAGGCCGCATCGCTAGATCCCAAAAAAAGAAACGCGACTGAAGTCGGGCAGGCCGTCCGGTTGATTTTGCAGTCGAATACAATCCAGGAAGGCGTTTTTCATCAGGCCGCGTCCGAAGCGGAGATCTCCGCTTACGTCCATAACCGTTCCAAGTCCGTGCTGTACCGCTTCCTGGGCGTGGCCGAGATCCCTCTTGGCCGCGCGGCGATTCCCCTCAAAAAGGAGGAATCGGATCCCTACAACATGGGGGAGGCGAAAGGCCTCTTGAAAAAAGACCGGGAGACCTACGCGCGGATCGAAAGGCTTTATGCGGCTGTCGGGCCGTGGCTTGCCGCATCCGACCCTTTCCGCAGGGAAATCCTGGACGATCTCAGAAAGAAAGCGCGCGCCGCGCTGGCCAAATACGAGACGATGGTCTCCGCCGCCGAGGAATCGCCGAAAAGCGATAAAACCGCCAAGCTCAGAGCTTGCACGGCGCACCGCCGGCGGGGGAGCGACGGCAATCCGGGGCAGGCGGAGATTTTAACGGAACTCGAAAGACGGCTTGGAAACGACGCCTTAAAATTCAAAGAAGAGATTCTGGAGTCGGCCGGAAACGTTGGAGACAACGCCTCGGAGACCCGGGTCCTTGCGGGGCGCCACTTTTTTCCTCCTCTTGAGCCGCGCGCCGCAAGGCTCGAGGACATCCGCGCGGAAATGATCGCGCTTGCCCGGGCGGATAGGCCGGACCATTATCTCGACAAGGACACGCTGGACCGGCTGTCGGAGGAGGCCGGGGCGATTCATGGGGAGACGCTGCTGCACAAAGAATACCTGGCCGGGTCGGCGGATTTGTTTGCGCGGTTGAACGGGCGGTTGAGGGAGGCGGAAAAAAGAACGGCCGCTTTGGCCGCCATCGACGGCGTTCCTCAAGGCCTAAAGGATTCCCTGGGCGCCGAGGCGCGGCAATGCCGGGACGATTTCGAAAATGCGACGCTGGAGTGGGAGCTCGAGAAAAATGAAGGCCGGGTTTCGGCCTTATTGGACGGTCTGGAACGGAAGCTCGGCGTCTTCGAGCCGCTTTTTCAGCGGCGGCAGGCGCTGGGTGAAAAAGCCGCGGCCCTTCGCGCCTTCGCGAGGGCCCGGGCGTCTTCGGACGCGGCCTCAGGGGAAGAAGCCGCTTCTTCCCCGGACCCGGTTTTAACCGCATTGGACGCGTCCGCTCCCGCGGCTGTGGAAAGCGCCGGGGCCTACGCGTCCGCTTTGTCGCAGGCCGAGCGGCGCGTCGAAGAGGCAAGCAAGGACCTTCAGCCCGCCAAGCGCGCGCTCGTCGCGGAGCGGATCGAGGCGCTGCGGGATTATTGGCGGGTGGGCATCGATTGGCTGGAAAAAGATATTCTACCCACCTTGCTCTCTTCGATGGAAACCGGTCTCGAGGGCCGGACCGAGGGGGTGCTCAAGGCGGATCGAGGAAAGCTTGGGGCGATCGCCGACTTTGTTTCCGCCTCGGCCGCCGCGGAGGAGCTTTTCAGGCGCTTGGACGCCGGCCTCAGGACGCCTCCGGGCGACCGGCCGGGCGCCGGGGAGATCCACCGCGTGTTCCAGGCGTTTCTTTCGGCGTTCGCGCGCATCGTCCATTATGAGGAAAAAAGAGGCATCGAGCAGACGCTTGGATTTCTTCAAAAAAAATGGCCACATTTTGGCGAGCTGATTCAGTTCCTCTTGGATAAGACAGAAGCCGACTTGATACTCTTGGGTGGCTCTGAAGAACTTGCGGAGGCGCGGGGGTTGATGGATGGGCTCATTCAAGCCCCTGCTGATTCCTCCCGTCTCATCAATAAAGTGGGGAAAACAACTCTAGGCGAATTGACTGCCATCGTTGCAAAGGCGAGCCTTTTTGTAGGAGTGGATTCAGGTCCCCTGCATTTA
>JACPAX010000035.1:0-1794 GCA_016180585.1 Candidatus Omnitrophota bacterium
CTCCATGCACTCAATCGTGCACGCGGCGTCACGACGAAAACAGCAGCACCGAACGACCTCCCCGCAAGCCAACGAACCCGGGACCGCCGCGAACTGCGTCGCCGCAAACGCACGCGTGCCGGTGATCGCAGACCGCCATTGCCACCGCCGGTGGTATGAGTGGCCGCGGAGTATCGAGACGCCCCCGATCATCATCGGGGGCGTCTTCACGTTCATGCACCAAAATAGAGCTCGCGCATACGTGTCGGGTCGTGGAAATCCGTGGGTGGGCCTTCCGCGCGCACCTCACCGTTCGCGCGACAGACGACGCGATCCGCGATCGCGAGCACGAGGTGGACGTTCTGCTCGACAATGAGAAGCGCAACGCCACGCTCGTGGAGCGACCGTAATGCCTGGTACACCTCGCCGCACGCGATGGGCGAGAGTCCTAAGCTCGGCTCATCGAGCATGAGGAGTTGTGGGGACACCATGAGCGAACGACCAACGGCGACGAGTTGTTGCTGTCCGCCGGAGAGGTCACCCGCGCGTTTGCGACGCATGGCCTGGAGCTGCGGAAACTGCTCGTAGAGGTCCTCGATGCGCTGGGTAACCACGCCACGTCCGCGTAGCGTGTACCCGCCCATGCGAAGATTCTCCTCCACGGTGAGCGATGGGAATACGAGCCGTCCTTGCGGGACGTACGCGAGACCTTTTGCGAGGAGTGTGTGCGTCGGTTCGCCGAGCGTGTCCGCACCCTGAAACTGGACACGCCCCCGCGTCACCGTCGCCAAGCCGAACACCGATTTGCAGATGGTGGACTTTCCCGCACCGTTCGGACCAATGAGCCCCACGACTTCACCAGCCGCAATGTGAAGATGCACATCGCGCAACACTTCCGTTTTGCCGTAGCCCGCGTGGAGTCCCTCAATCTCGAGCAACATATTCTATGAAAACCTCTACAGGGGTGTCATTCTGAGCGAAGCGAAGAATCTCATCCGCTTGATTGTGCGGGATTCTTCCTTCCTTCGGTCGTCAGAATGACACGGGAATTGATTTTGCAGGTGTTTCTACTCCCAGGTAGAAGCGTCTGGAGGATGACGGCGATCTGTTGTCGGAGAATCGGGTTCACCCCCGCAACCGGCTCGTCGAGGAGGAGGAGTTGGTGTGGGAATAGGAACGCGCGGGCAAGTTCGAGGAGTTTCGATTGACCGTAACTGAGATCACTCCCGAGCTTGCCGAGGAGATCGGTCGGGAGGCCGACGCGCTCGAGCGCTGTGCGCGCCGCTGCGCGCTGCTCGTCCGTATCATGACCAAATACCGACGCGACTTGATCGTCGTTGGTATGGAGTGAGAGGAGGAGGTGCTCCGAAACGGTGAGGTATGTCCAGAGCTGCACCTGCTGGAACGTACGGCTGATCCCCGAACGCGCACGATCCCACGACGCGAGCGACCCGAGATCACGGTCACCCAACACCACGCGGCCACGATCAGGATCGAGGAGCCCGGAAATGCACTGAAAGACCGTCGTCTTCCCCGCACCATTCGGCCCAATGAGCGCCGTGATCTGCTTCGGCGACACGGTGAACGAACACCCATCCACCGCCCGCACACCACCGAATGATTTGGAGAGATTTTCGATCGTGAGCATACCTTCACCGCACGTCAATCTTCCCGAAGAGCCCGCGTGGTCGGAAGAGGAGGATGCCGAGCAAGATGCATGCGGTCACCGTAAGGCGGAGCGCACCAAGGTATTCTGGTGGGAAGGGAACGAACCGAACTCCTTCACCGATCGCTGCGAGGATCGCGACGCCCACG
>JACPAX010000035.1:1810-10411 GCA_016180585.1 Candidatus Omnitrophota bacterium
AGCGCGGTGAGGACCGCGATGAGCGATGGGAGCCAGAACATGGACGGATGGAGGAACTGGATGAAACTTGCGGTGAGCACGCCGGCGAGTCCTGCGGTCGCGCCCGCAATGGCGAGGCACGCACGTTTCGCAGCGATCGTCCGCTTCCCGAACACGCGTGCGGCGGTTTCGTCGTCGCGAATCGCACCGAGCACCCGACCGAACGGCGAGCGGGCGATGTGTGCGACCGCCGCGTACGTCACCCCGAGCGCACCGACCGCGAGGAGGAAGAACTCGCTGTTCCGCAGTGCGAACGGCGGCCGGGGAACCCCAACAATCCCGAGTGATCCGCCGGTGAGCTTCTCCCAAGAGAGCGCGGCGATGAGGTAGGCGGCCGTGGAGTTGCGGAACGACGACAACTTTGACACGTTTTTCTCCTACAATATTTTCGGCCGTCGCGGGCGCAATTTTCCTTCTTTCATTTCGCAGGTGGTGCCCAAGCTTTTGAGCGCCGACAAGGTCACCGTGACGGTCAAGACGCTTCCCGCCGAGGGGAGGCCCCCGCATTTTAACGGCGCGGTCGGCCGCTACGGGATCGAAGGCGCGTTGGACAAGGAAGAGACGCATGCCGGCGACGCGGTGACCTACCGCGTCCGAGTCTTCGGGGAAGGAAATATCAACACCGTCCAGACTCCGGCCTTCCCGAAACTCGAGGATTTCAAAATTTACGACTCTTCAAGTTCGACGCACATCTCGAAGGAAAATAAAAAGGTGGAGGGAGAGAAGGTCACCGAGACCGTAATCGTGCCGAAGAAGGCGGGCGTGTTCACGATCCCGGCGCTTAGTTTCGCTTATTTCGACCCCGAGGACAAGACGTATAAAGGGATCAAAACCACTCCGCGCATTTTGTCGGTGAAGCCCTCCGAGGTCGCCGACTCCGCGGCGCTTCCGGACTTGTCCGAGCCGTCTTCGCCTGAGGAAGCCGAGAGCGGGGACCTCGCCGTCCTGAGCCGGGACATCCGCTATATCAAGACCGCCGATGACGGAAAAAGGGTCGCTACGGGACTTTTGTGGAACCCCTTCATCTGGCCTCTCAACCTTTTTTTTCTCGTCGCCGCGGCGTTTCTTACCGCGATGTCGGCGAGAAAGACGGATGAGGCGAGGGAGAAAAATCTTTTCCGGATGCGCCGCTCCTACGGCGTGGCCAGAGGAAGACTCAAGACCGCGGCCTCGCTGATGGCCAAGGGAGACGGCGAGGCGTTTTACGCGGAAATCTCGAAGGCCGTTTACGGCTACTTCGGCGACAAGCTCGGCGTGCCGCCGCAGAGCGTGTCGGCCGGGCTCGTGGAAGAGCGGGCCGGAGACCGGGCGGACCCCAGGAGGATCTCGGACGTCAAAGCGTTATTCAATGAGCTGGCGCTCCGTCGTTTCGGAAAAGAGACGGTCGAAGAAAGCCGTGAGATGAGGAACATCCACTCCATCGCAAGCCATGTGATCGCTTCTTTCGAAAAGGCGGGATTCAAATGAGAAACATCCTCGCGACGACGTTTCTGGTGACCGCTTTTTGCGCGGCGGGTTTGGCGGATTCAAAGGCGTCTTTGTTTGAAGAGGCGGGGGCCAAGTACCACGCCGGGGAGTTTAAAAAGGCGGAGGCGCTCTATGAGGAGCTCTCCGAGACCCGTCCCACGGCCGCCGTTCACTACAACCTCGGCAACGCGAGTTTTCGCGCCGGCCACAAGGGCAGGGCGCTTGTCCATTACCGGCGGGCCCAGCGCCTCGCGCCTCGTGACCGCGATCTTTTGTGGAATGTCGGGATTCTTAAGGGGACGCTCGTCGACCGCTTTGAGCGCCGTGGCGAGGCCGTGGAGCTTGTGGCGATGAATGAGCTGGTCTGGGCGTTCACGGCGGGGAGCGCGGCGCTGGCCGGCGTCTGTCTTCTCGCATTTTTATTCCCGCCGCTAAGGCCCGGGACGAGGCCCGTGGCGGCGCTTCTGATGCTCTGCCTTCTCGGCCTCTCGGCGCTCCTGGCCTTCAAATGGACGAATGAAAAAGACCCCCGGGCCGTGGTGCTCGACAGGGAGGTCTTTGCGCGTTACGGCCCTTCGGACAGGGAGAGCAAGGCCTTCGCGTTGCATGAAGGCGCGGAGGGCCGCGTGCTCGACCGTTCCCGCGACTGGATTTATCTCGGGCTGGCGGACGGCAAGACGGGTTGGGTCCCGGAGACGGCCTGTGAGATCGTCTAACAGTCTGTTGAAAAAGCCTCAGATGCAAGGCGCGAGGAAGCGAGCGCGGAGGCGCTATGGGAATAGCGCCGCACAAGCGACCGACCGAGCAACGCAGCAGGTGAGGCTTTTTCAACAGACTGTTGAACGCGGGAAAATTGCCGCCGTGATCGTCGGGCATGGGAGCCGGCTCGGGGGTTTTGACGCCGCGCTAAAAAAAGTCGCGCGGGCCGTGCGCCGGGACGGGCGGTTTTTTTCCGTCCAGCGCGCGTATCTGGAGATCAACGCCCCCTCCATCCCCGAGGCGATCAGCCGGTGCGCGCGCCGAGGCGCCAAAGAAATCCGCGTGCTGCCTTATTTTCTTCTCGGCGGCAGGCACATCGTCCTGCATATTCCCAGGCTCGTTTCCGCGGCGAGGAAGAATTTTCCCGGAGTCAAAATCGTATTGTGTCCCTACCTCGGTTACGACGAAAAACTCGTGTCGCTTGTCAAGAAGAGACTTGAGGGCGCGATCAATCGGGGGACCGGGGTCCGAGGATGACGGAGAAGAGACGAACCGTAATTCCCTGCGGGGTCGCGCTCGTGCGGAGGGGAAGGAAATTTCTGGTCGCGCAGAGAAACCGGGAGGACACGTTCGGGTCCTACTGGGAATTCCCGGGAGGCAAGAAAGACCCCGGGGAGACCTTTGAGGAATGCGTTGTCAGGGAGATCAAGGAAGAGACCGGGATCGACGTCCGCGTCGAAAAAAAATTCATGGAACTCAAAAAAACCTACCCGGAGCGCGTAATCTGGCTCAATTTTTATCTCTGCGCGCATCTCGGCGGCGAGCCGAGGCCGATCGACTGCCAAACATGAGGCTCGTCGCGGCGCTTGATCTGGGAACGACGGGCAACCGCGCCATCGTGTTCGACCGGGACCGGCGCGTCGTCTCCCGGGCGTATGAAGAATTTCCTCAGATTTATCCCAGGCCCGGATGGGTGGAGCACGACCCCGAGGCGATCTGGCGGAGCGCGCGCCGCGTGTTTTCGAAAACGCTCGCGAAGGTCCCACGGGGAAGCGTCGCCGCGCTCGGCCTGACGAACCAGCGCGAGACGGCGCTCGTCTGGGATAAAAAGACCGGACGCCCGATCCACCGCGCGATTGTCTGGCAGTGCCGCCGGACGGCCGGCGTCTGCGAGGCGCTTAAAAAACGGGGTATGGGGCCGCTGGTCCACGCGCGGACGGGGCTTTTTCTCGACGCCTACTTCAGCGCGACGAAGATCGCCTGGATCCTTGACCACGTGAAAGGGGCCAGGGCCCGCGCCGAGCGCGGCGAGCTTCTGGCCGGCACCGTTGATTCCTGGGTGGTCTGGAAACTCTCGGGACGGAGGCTGCATCTGACGGACACCTCCAACGCCTCCCGCACGATGCTCTTCAACATCCGCGAAAAGGCTTGGGACCAAAAGCTTTGCGGGATTTTCGGGGTTCCCCCGCGGCTTCTGCCGCGGGTGGTCCCCTCGAGCGGCGTCGTCGGGAAGACGGACCGCGCGGCCGCCGGCGCCGAGGTGACGATCTCGGGAATTGTCGGCGACCAGCAAGGCGCTTCTTTCGCGCAGGGTTGTTTCCGGCCGGGCGTGATTAAAAATACCTATGGCACCGGCCTTTTTATGCTCGAAAACACCGGCGACCGCCCGCGGTTTTCGAAGAATCTTCTGACGACCGTCGCCTGGACCCTCGGCGATCTCTCCGAGACCGAATACGCGGTGGAGGGGAGCGTTTTCATCGGAGGCGCGGCGATCCAGTGGTTGCGGGACGGACTGGGAATACTCAAGAGCGCCAGGGAAAGCGGTCCGATCGCCGCGAGCCTCGGGTCCAACGAGGGGGTGTATTTCGTGCCGGCGCTTGTGGGCCTCGGCGCGCCTTACTGGGACCCGCATGCCCGCGGAACTTTTCTCGGGATCACGCGCGGGACCGGACGCGCGCATTTGGTGCGCGCGGCGCTGGAGTCCATCGCGTATCAGACGAGGGACATCCTCGAGACGATGCGCAAAGACACGGGAAGGGAATTCAAAGTCCTCCGCGTGGACGGGGGCGCTTCCGCCAACGATTTTCTGATGCAGTTTCAGGCCGACGTGCTGGGGATCCCGGTGGAGCGCCCCGCGCTGCTGGAGACCACGGCCCTCGGCGCGGCCGGTCTTGCCGGGATCGCGGCCGGCATCTGGAAAGACAAAGAGGTGTTTAACCGGCTGAGAAAGACCGGCAAAGTGTTTTATCCGCGCAAAAAAAACGCCCAGGCGGCCGTTTTTTACGAACGCTGGAAAAAAGCCGTCGAGCGGTCCCGCGCCTGGGCTTGATTGGAAATCCCTCAAGGAGTAGACTATCGGTCATGAGACTTTTATGGTGCGCGGCCGCGGCGGCGGTCGTGTTTTTTCCGCAGTCGGAGTCCATCGCCGGGGACTCCTCCGCCGATCCAAAAGCGCAGCTTGCCGCCGTTTTCAAAGAGGGGAAGGCCTTGTACGACCAGGGGAGGCGCGCCGAGGCGATGCAGGTCTGGGACTCGGCCTCGGGGTATTGGGATGCGGACCCCTCCGTCAAAAAGACGATCGAATTTTTTCAAAACAGGATCCAGCCCAAAACGGACTCTCTTCCCGCCCCGGAGATTGTCGTTTCCGCCGAAGCGGAGTCGCGGTCGCAGGAAACCGTTCCCGCGGACGAAGAAGATCTTCCGCCGCCCGCCGAAGAAGACATGGACGATCCCTACGTGATCAGCTTGNNGGCGCTACGAAGAGGCCGATAGGGAATGGCGGAAGCTCGACAGCCGCGTCGCCGAACATTCGGGCGTCAAGATTCTCATCGACAGCTTGAAACAGAGCCGACTCTCTCAATCCCGGTAAGATTCCCCATGACGACAAAATCCGCTCTCCGGAAAAAGATCCGCCGCGCCGGTTGGGACGATTATTTCATGAACATCGCGCGCGTCGTCTCGAGCCGCTCGACTTGCGACCGCAAATTCGTGGGGGCGGTGATCGTCCGGGACAGGACCATTCTGTCGACCGGCTACAACGGCAGCGTCCGCAAGCTCGAGCACTGCGACGAGATCGGCCACATGATGGAAAACGGTCACTGCGTCGCGACGATCCACGCCGAGGCCAACGCGATCCTGCAGGCCGCCAAGAACGGCGTCTGCATCGACGGCGCCACGATCTACACGACGGCCAGCCCCTGCTGGATCTGCTTCAAGATGATCGCCAACGCCGGGCTCCGGCGCATCTGCTTCGGCGAGTTCTACCGGGACAAGCGGATTTTCGACATCGCCGGGAAAGTGGGAATAGAACTTGTCGATCTCGGAAAATAATCTTTATCTCAAGCAGATGGAAATCGGCCCGATGGAGAACTTTGTCTATCTCGTCGGCGATCGGAAGACCCGCGAGGTCTTTGTCGTGGATCCCGCGTGGCAGGCGGACACGATCCTGAAAGTCGCCAGGGAAGAGGGCCTCACGATCAAAGGCGCTTTGGTGAGCCATTACCATTTTGACCATACCAACGGCATCGAGGAGCTTCTCGAGTCGGTGGATTGTCCGGTTTATGTCAACAAACACGACAGGCCCTACATGGCCGCCGGCTCCGACGCGCTCAGGCCCGCCGAAAACGGTCTCAAGCTTCGCGCGGGAGACGTCGAGATCGAGCTGGTCCATACGCCGGGGCACACGCCGGGGTCGCAGTGTTTTCATGTCCGCGGCCATCTGATCTCGGGGGACACGCTCTTTATCGGCGCCTGCGGGCGCACGGACCTGCCGGGAGGAAACGCGGAGGAACTCTATTGCTCGCTGACGCAAAAGCTCATGAAACTCGACGATTCGACGGTGCTCTGTCCCGGCCACAACTACGCCGAAAAGCCCACCACGACGCTCGGCGACGAGAAAAAGACCAATCCCTACCTCCTCTGCGATTCCCTCGGAAACTTCCTGAAATTCCGCACCGGGGTATCGGAGCATCGTTAGGAATAACATTCGACTCTCTGGAGAACCCCACGGGCTCGGCGCAACCCGGCAAGCTTTGTCCTCAACCGGCGCAGCCGAGACTCGCGCCAGGGAGACCTGCCTTCATTTAAAAGCCGCGAGTCTCGGCTATCGAGTCCGATTTGACCCACTACCGGTTGCTTCGTTAGTTCGTAATGACGATGACACGCGGTGACATTTGAATTGACGCTTTTTTGGCGAACGTGTAAACTCTCTGCGTTCCTATGGCAAAACAGACTCCCCTTTCCGAAATAGCCCTGCTCATCCGCCGCGACATCATCAAAATGCTGGGGATCGCCCGCTCGGGCCACCCCGGCGGCTCTCTCTCCGCGACGGATATCCTCACGGCGCTGTATTTCGAGGCGATGAGACACGACCCCGGCAATCCCCTCTGGCCGGACCGGGACCGCCTGATTTTTTCAAAGGGGCACGGTTGTCCGGCGCTCTACGCGGCCCTCGCGCGCGCGGGCTATTTCGACCCCAAGCTTCTGCTGACGCTGAGAAAATTGGGAAGCCCTCTCCAGGGGCATCCCGACCGGCGGCGCCTGCCCGGCATCGAGGCCTCGACGGGTTCGCTGGGGCAGGGGCTCTCGATCGCGATCGGCTGCGCGTTGGCCGCGCGCCTCGACAAAAAAAATTATACGACCTATGCCGTGATCAGCGACGGGGAGCTCAACGAGGGGCAGATCTGGGAGGCCGCGGCCTTCGCGTCGTTTCGCAAGCTCGACAATCTCGTCGCGATTCTCGACTACAACAAGTTTCAGCTCTCCGGCGCCACGAAGGACATCCTCAACATGGAGCCGGTGGCCGACAAATGGAAGGCCTTCGGCTGGCGGACCAGGGAAATCGACGGCCACTCGCTCGCCGAGATCCGCGAGGCGATCGCCTGGGCCAAGCCGGCCAAGGGCAGCCCGGCCATGATTATCGCCCATACGGTAAAGGGCAAAGGCGTTTCGTTCATGGAGGGCGACAATCATTTTCACGGCGTCGCCAACACCCGGGAAGAGACGGCCCGGGCGCTCAAGGAATTGGGCGAGGATGAGGCCGAGATCCGACGAATCACGGGGATGATCCGATAATGGAAAGAAAATTGGGCGCGGCGACGCGCGACGCGTACGGCAGGGCGCTCGTGGAGCTCGGCAAGGAGAACCCCGAGGTCATCGTGCTCGACGCGGACCTCTCGAAATCCACGCGCACCGATGTCTTCGGCAAGGCGTTCCCCGACCGCTTCATCGATATCGGCATTCAGGAATCAAACCTCGTCGGGATCGCGACGGGGCTGGCCTCCTGCGGCAAGATCCCTTTTATCAGCTCCTTCGCGTGTTTTTTGATGTGCAAAGGCTATGAACAGCTCCGCGTCGGCGTCGCGTTCTCCGAGCTCAACGTGAAGGTCGTGACCTCCCACGGCGGGATCAGCGTCGGCGAGGACGGCGCGTCCCAGCAGTCGGTCGAGGATTTCGCGCTGGCCTGCACGCTGGCCGGCTTTACCGTGATCGCGCCCTCCGACGAGCATTCGGCCAGGGCCCTGATCAAAAAGGCGGCCTCCCACCGGGGCCCCGTGTACGTGCGGACCGGCCGTTCCAAGGCCCCGCTCGTCTATGACGAGAAGACCCGTTTTGAGATCGGCAAAGGCATCAAGCTCCGGGACGGCAAGGACGTGACGCTTGTCGCAACGGGCCTCCTTCTCTTCGAGGCGCTTGAGGCCGCCGAGATTCTGAAGGCCGGGGGCATCGACGCCTCCGTGGTGGACATCCACACCCTGAAGCCGCTCGACGAAGCGCTTCTTATAAAGGAAGCCCGGAAGACCGGCGCGCTTGTCGTGGCCGAGGAGCACCTCGTTTTCGGGGGGCTGGGAAGCGCCGTTTCCCAGGCCCTCTCAAGCGGTTTTCCCGTCCCCGTCGAGTTTGTCGGGCTCCGCGACACCTACGCCGAATCCGGCACGCCCGAAGAGCTTTTTGAGAAGTATGGCCTTACGTCCCGCCACATCGCCCAGGCCGCCGAAAAAGTCGTTTCCCGCAAGTCGAAATAAAAGCTATAATAAGAAATTTAAATAAGGAATTCTTTAGAGTTACGGGGTGTAGCTCAGCTTGGCTAGAGCGCTTGCTTTGGGAGCAAGAAGTCGCTGGTTCGAATCCAGTCACCCCGACGTTATGATTTGTCCCCGTAGCTCAGTTGGATAGAGCAACGGATTTCTAATCCGTTGGCCGGGTGTTCGAATCACCCCGGGGACACGTTTTATTTTATAATTTTTCTTAAACTCATTTCCGCTTAGTTTTGTTAGGAAACCCTTAAATATATAAGGTCTTTTTTTTGAACTCCGCCTTGCATTTTTCGTATGGCTTGTGTAGACTTCTAACACACTTTTCATTTTCTCTATCGTTTCTGAATGGCAGGCAAGCGCC
>JACPAX010000074.1:0-8698 GCA_016180585.1 Candidatus Omnitrophota bacterium
TTCGGCGTGACGCTCACCGACGCCGCGCGTTTACGCATTATGAATGAGTATTGGAATTTGTCACTTTTCGCTGATTATGCCGAAATCAATGGCAAACAAGAGAGGGTTGTCGGCGCTGTCGTGACGGCCAAGAGCGGGCGAGTCACGCACGCGACGTCTCTGGGTCTTCAAGAAGACTCGAGGTTTACTCGAGGTTTTGACCCGACGGGAAAGGGCAGTATTGAAAAGCAGCCAGGCAAGGCCATTTTCTTTGCGCCCGCCGCCAGCGTTCGTCTCGACGAAAAAGGAAATGTGACTTTCGGCCAGGCCGGCCGCGTGCAATGGTACGTCTCGGGTGATAACGGAAAAACCTACACTTATAGTGCGGACCTCACGAAGGAACTTGGATCTTTCGCCTTATCGGCAGTTGTAGATGCTAAGCGCGAAGATATTAGAAGGACCATCCATTTTCAGCGTTTCAATGTGATCGGCAGTGAGTATGACGTTGTCGGCAACCCCATCTTTGAGAATTCGGACGTGGCGGCGGAGCAGATTTTGATCCGTGGCGGCGTCCGTCTCCGTTGGAAAAGTCCCAAGGAAAACAAAAACGGACTAAAAAGCTTCTCCATCGAATCCGGCCCGCAATACGACAATCTCTGGGGCGACCGCCGCGACCCCGACAACTTTCTCCTGCCGCAAAGCCAGCGGGACCAAATCCCCGGTCCTGAGGGGAGGTTGGGTTATTATGCCCAAGGCAGCGCGACCGAGAAAGCCGGTAAGTTTACGTTTCGGCAGGGCGTCGGGGTGGATCGCCACGGTCCTGAAGCAGGCATGACCACGACTTTTGACGGCAAAAAGATAGACCCCCGCGTCGGTTATACGCGCTATTCGACGGGCGCCCACGGCGTCTCGGCTGGCGCCGGATTTGACATGGCCGGAGTGAAGTATGATCTCACAGGAAACGCCTTCTTCGGCAAGGTCGGGGACCGGAGTTTTGTCTCCCCAGGCGGTCATCTGACGACGGAGCTTGCGAGACTCTATAAAGGAAAGCCCACCGAGCCGCCTCTGCCTCTGGCGGTGCTTGTGGGCAGGGAAGCCCAAAACGGCGCCGTGGTCCCGGTGGAAGTCCTCAAAGGAAAATTCGCCAATATTCAAGTCGCCGTGCCCGACCGCCCGGGCGAGAGCGCCCCCATTCCCGCGCCCAAGGTCGAGGGCCTCCAGGCCCCTCTCGACAAGCAGTCCTTCGCCGCCGCGTATCGCTTCAGCGTGGATGCGCGCGGCGTCGCCGGCGCCCAACGTGCACAGATTCCCGCCGACCACACGCAGGCGTGGATGCAGCACACCCGTTTCGCGCCGGTGATTTTGGACGACGGCAAAGACGCCGTCATCGAGATCGCCCCCGGACGGCAGATCAAAGCGCCCAGGGACGTCATCGATTTAATCGGCATTCCGGTGGAAGGCCTGACGTTTGTGCCCTACGCGGCGGACGACAAAGACGCGTTCCTCGTGAAAATCCCCGAGCAGGTGGTCACGGGCCTCAAAGGTCTCGCGGAAAAATTAAAAGATCAAGACAGGCTTTTGGACACGGCCGCATCGACCTGGAAAGACGCGAGTCGGCTGGAGGCGGACCAGGCCCGCCGCGTCGATTCTTTCACCCGAGAGGAGCTTGCCGCGATGGGCATCACGCGCGCCGTCAACCGAGCCGCGCGGACCATCACCTACGAGTACCGCGGCCCGATAGGCACGCGCCCGCTCGGAGGCGACGTCCTCATCGTCCCCAAGGAGAAAGGATTTTCCATTCTTGAGCCGGGGAAGGCGACGCTTGAGCGGTTGAAGGCCGGCGCAGGCATCCCACGGATCGTTTTCCGCCCTTCGTTTCTGCCGGCAGGTTTCGCGCGCGCGGGCGGAGATCTCGGACCGGACATAGCGCCTCGAGTCGGGGATACGGGCGAATACGCGAGCCAAGGCAGTGAAGAGCTTGGCGAGGCCGGGCTCGAGGCCATGCTTCTCTACGACCGGGCTCCTCTTGGTGCGTCTCTCAAGCATCCGAACTGGCGCGTCGCTTTTGTGCCCGTAGACGACCCTTTTGCCGAGCCGAATGCGGACCCGGCCAAGCGCGACCAAAAGCCCGTCGTGATCGAGGTGGATGCCCAAGGCCGCTACAAACGTCTCGTCGGCGACCTCCCGCTGAACGAGGGCGTCGCCCGCGTCCTCTCCGCTCTGAAACAGAACAATTTCGCCACCGAGATCGTCCACCCCGAAGACCCGGTCCGGTATGTGCGTTACCATCAGACGGGAGCGGAGGTCATTAATCGCCCCGATGTGGTCCGCGCCGATATTACCGACAGGGCCTTCGAAAAAGTCAAAGACCCGTTGACCGGGTTTTCCGTGAGCGGTCTTTTCCGCACCGAAAAGAAAGCGGACGGCAGCATTGTCCTCCACCAGATTACGCTCCTCGACGCCGCCAAGGCGCAACGCCTGAGTATTCTCCAGTCCCGCAAAGACGTGATTATTCACAATTATGACCCGTTGACGGGCACGGACGCCCCCGAGCTTTTCACGACCGAAGAATACAAAGACGCGGGCCTGCGCGTGAAGCGCGTCTACACGCCGCTTTTCCAGGTTTATTTTGATCCCGAAACGGGTGGCATCACCCAGCGCGCCAAGCACAGCGTGATGGACCTTGTCGTGGATCCCGTCACCAAGAAAACGCGAGTGGTGGAATACCTGGCTGACGACCCGACATTTAGGGTAGAGACGGTACGGGATCTCGGCGAAGTCGCCGATGGGCCAAACTCCGTGATCCTGCGCGTTCATAAGGGAGGGAAGGCCTATCTTGGGCAGTACGACACGCGGACGGGCCGCAAAGAGGCCGACTTTTATCCGGCCCCACACTCGGACCGGAAGATCGTCGGCGGCCGGGAAGTCATCCGGGAATTCAGGGGGACAGTGGCCGTAGACAAGGAAGAGACCGCGACCTTCGCCCTTTCGCCGGGAACGCGCCGCGACCAGGGCTATGACGGGACGGAGCCCGTGCAAAGGTTTTATTATTACGACGAAAATTATAAACCTGCCGATGCGGTGGGCTACGCGGTGGAGACCGCCAAGCGCCTCAATATCGGCGGTATCAAAAACACCGATGTCAAGGGGACCGAAAGGACAGACCGGGACGGCAATCTCAACTGGATCGTTTTGGAGGAGCTGGACAATGACGGCCGGTTTGTCCGCGCCCGCGGGGTGGACAACGCCGGCAATGAACGCGCGCGGATCGGCGCGCTTTCGGACCGGACGTATCTGGCCAATTTCGTGAAGGAAAACACCCGCCCCGGCGACGCCGTCCCCGACGAATACAGCTTCAGCGCGACGCTTGACCGCGGCGCCTACCGCCTCGGCCGCGATGAGATCAAGGCCGTCTACGAAAATCCATTTGTCTTAAACCTCGCAGAGGATACGGAGGCGGACATTGATCGCGTTCTCCGCGCTATCCCGGACTTCGATAAAATGAGTCCGACGGCCAAGCGCATGGCGGCCAAAAAGTTCGGCGAGGGCCTTCAAAATATCGTCAAAGACTTCGAAGTTCTGGGCCCGCGTATTACTCTCACCAACACCCGCGTCGAGATGTCCAACGGCGGCGTGACTTTTCACACCCGCGTGAAAGGCGACCCCCACGCCCGCGTCCTGGTTTTTCGTTCGAGCGACATCAACGCCAATGTGGTGGTCAACACCGATTGGGTGGAGGGCTACGCGAAGATCGGTTATGAGTTTTCCACGAGTTTAGGGCGTATTTACCTGTTGGAATCGGATCCTGCTCTCGAAAACGCTGAAGAATTGGCCAAGGACCTGAAATTAAACCCCAGGGTTATAGAAAAGCTTAAAAAATATGGAGTGTCCATAGACCGATCTATTCAATTCATAAAGGTCAATAAATATGAGCTTGTAGACGGGCAGGATTCAAAAAGAATCCTTTCCCAGGTTTCTTACCAGCTCGGCCGCAATCCCCTGGGCGAAAAATACGCGGTGCTGCAGGGTAGCGAAGTCCGTTTTATCCGCAATCACGAGGCCGCGATTACCGGACGAAACAGAGAAAAGGCGCCTTTCGGCATTTCTCCGGGGGAGGTTGTTGTGGAAATGCGGGAAGTCAAAGACGTGACGCGCGTTACCTCGTACGCGGAAACACGCACGGTCAGAAGCCCGATAGACGACAAGGACGAAAAAGTGATCGTGTACAAAATGGATTACTTCTTCCGCGAAGGTCGGGCGCCTCGAAACCGAAATGTTGAAATTGAGTCTAATCTACGGACGGCGGTTGTGGCGGAGCGGCATCTGGATGAGGGGTGGGTGTCGTATACAAAAGACGGATACCCGATTTATAAAGATCAGATCGGAAGCGACGGCAAATGGTACCGTCACAGTGACTTCGACACGTTGGTTTATCAAGCCCGTGAAAACGGCCAGGACGTTTTCTATGTCTTGAACTGGGAAAAACAGGTTACCAAAACTCCTATCGGGGGAAAACAAAACCTCGTTTGGCGTAACGATCAAAAACTTGGGATTGAGAAAAACGAGGGCCTGACCACCCAAACCAGAGAATTTTACATCATCACAAATCCTTTTTCCGAGCGAGGACTCAATTCAACGGCTTACCGCGCATGGAAATTCATAGATACAGTGGTGCATGCGGGCGGACGAGTCTTTGGGCGGGACATTCATTTTAACCCAAGGCTGCGTTTCCTGGGTTTTGATCTGGACTGGCGAAAACAGGAGAAGTTGGTCGGCGAATTGGATCTCGCCAAAAATAAAGGGGTCCTGCTGTTTGAAATAAGCCAAGAGCAAAAGGAATTGAGAGAGAAACAGCCCGTTTATTTCAACTGGTTGAGATACGCGGAGTCTTGGTCATGGTTGGCAATTCTGGCGGCTATCTTTTCAATCCCCTGGGCAGTCACACTGAAAAACCGCCGCGTGCCCCGGCGGTTCGCGAGGGCACAAACGGCCAACGTCAATGACCCCGGGTTTACGTTTGAAGGGACCCGGTTGGCCGCGACGGCCCAAGAGATCAAGGCCGTCGATCAGATCAGGCAGAACCTGCTGTATTACGGGCCTTTTGTGCTGAGCCCCGTCGTGAAGGACCCCACCGATCAGGAAAGAATTTTGAGAGGCTATTTCTCCGGCGACAAAGGGTTTAGTGATGAAGACCGCAATGTCATCGTGCGTCTTTTCAAGGAAGGGCGGATTGCATTTAAAGAAGCTGCGCCGAATCCCTGGCTCGGTCAAAAAGTCCCGCCGATGATCAATCGCTGGTCCAATGATCCAGCCGCCAGGCCCGACGGTTTTTATACGTCGCAGATCGCCTCAGCTGTCGGAAGTAATTACCGCCGCGCGCGAGCGATTCAGGAACTGGTGGATAAAGGGGCGCTGAGCGAAGAGGATCTGGCCGAAGCCGCCACAACCATTTCTTTTTTTAATTTCCGGCCACGCGGCCTCCGCTGGCAAAATCTTTACAAAATCCTCATCAATAAAGCCCAGAATAAGGTGCTTGCCAAAATCCAGGAGACTTCTGCTGAAGAATTTAATCCGGGCGATTTGGACCTTTTGCCTCCCACGCCGGAAGCCAATGTTCTCAAGTACATTATTCGAAATAATGTTTTGCCGTTGGGGAAAGTGTTGGATGAGGCTAAGAATTACCCCACCTTGACTGAGTTTGTAAACGGTCTCGTGCGTCGGGAAATCATCGGCCCTGTTTTTGGCGCCATTGAACGGCTTTACGCTGACAAAGTTACCTACGAAGACTCGAACAACCTTTTTGATACGGTCTGTGCCAATGTCAAACCGGCTATTTTCTCTGATCCTTCAATTTTGTCCACTTGGAAAACGACCGGAGATATCACGCACAATCCTTACCCCATGCAGGGGGCGATAGAGGCGCGGACGTTGCGCGAGGCGGCCATTCTCAAATTCCTCCAGCTCAATCACAGCCAGGCCAACGGCCAAGCGCTCGGAAACGATGCCGAAAAGACCAAGCTCTACGGCGCCGGCCAGATGTCCATTTTCTGGGCGTTCATGATGTATCTGGTGAGGGAGGTGGATCACGATCTGCAGCAGGGATCAGACAACGCCGCGATTCTCGGAAAAATTGACGATCACCTCCTGGTTTTTAAAACCGTCCTTGACCGTGAGGTGAAGCTGAAGCATGTGGGCGGGATCACCGGGAGAAAAGACATTTGGAATATGCCCCCGGAGGATCTGAAGCTCGTGGACCTCTTCTACGATGAGGACATGACGCGTCTATTTAAATATCTCTATATTTTGAATCAACAGAAAAAGACCGACGAGACGATTGGGCAGCTGACGCATGTGAACATCCACGAGGCGGCCGAAGACATTCGGAAAACGGCAAAAACCATGGCGGCCCAGAACGCGGTTTTGGACAACTTGGCCGCGAAATTTAAGGATGCGATGCTCCGGTTGAAAAATCAAGTCCATCCGGAAACCGCCAAAGCGGAGCGGGAAACCGGCGTGCCTTCCCAGCTCGGCAGATCCATCGCCAAGACCGGCGCTGTCCTTGTGGCCGCCGCCGCCGCGATAGTCTTTACGCCGTTTGTGTCTATCGGATCGTACGCGTTTATTACCGGGGTGGCGTTTATCCTTTTCGGGCTTTTTAATTTGAAAGGCATAGGGCTCATTCCGTTTTATATGGCCCGTCTTGTCAAAAACATCCTAAGCCCCAGCTTTTGGGGTATCCGGCATCCGGTTTATTATGGACTGATGGTCTCCACTTTAGTGGGACTGGGAGTCACCGGGTTCTTGATGACTCCTTATGTAACGGCGAGCGTGTTTTTTGTCACGACCGCGCTGACGCTCCCTCAAATTCTTTTTGGGAACTTCCGAAGCGCCGGAGAACAACGCCGCTGGGTTTTCATCACGATGGCCACCAACGGTTTTGTGTCGGGGATCCTGGTCCATCACCTTCTCTGGAAATTCGCGCTGATGGAGCCGACCATCGGCCTTGTCTTGACGCTCGCCGTTTTGAGCGTGGTCTACTTACCGACCGTCCTCTCGTTTTTCCATGTGTCAAATTTTATGAAAGGAATTGAGGCATTCCAGAATGAGACATGGAGCCGTACCGCGCGGTCCCTCATGGGCCTTGGGTCTTTGGACCCCAGGGGAATCGACCAAAGCTGGTTCTGGAAGCGCAAGTATGCCGAGTGGTTTGACGAGATCAACGAGGTGCTTGAGAATTATGACCTGGGAATGAACGGGTTCGTGATCCCCAACGGTCAGAGCCCGAGAGAATACCTGACCTCTCTTGTCAGTATTCTTTCAGAGCTCAAGAGCGGGACACCCAGCGGTTTTGGCATGTCTCAAGAGGAAAGAACGCTTTGGCTTAAGAAACTGAACAACCAGCCGGGGGGGGAATTCAGGAAGCCTAAGTCGGAGATTGCCCACCGCATTCTTTATTCGGCGTTTATGGCGATGAGCCAGCGGAACCCGGTGCCGAGTCCTCTCATGCTGATTCAAGCCACCACGAGCCGCATCGCCGGCGCCGGGGAGCGCTATACACATACCGAATCTGATCTTTTCTTGGGGTCTTATGATTCATCCCCCAACAGAAAAGAGGCAAAACTTGTCGCGCAGATTGATTCGTTGATTGGTGCCGATCCGGCAGCGGCCCTTAAACCTTTCCAGGCTGATGGATTAAAAGATAAGTTCGTGGACACGACTCTCTTTAATAAATATAAGGGGACCCAGGGAAAGATCGCTCTTCTTGAGAACCTTTTAGCGTTGAGTGCCGTCGTAAAAGCGGGATCGGATCCGGACAAAACAAGACACCTGGATCGGCTGGACAACCAAATCCACGCTCTTCGAAAAAGTT
Organism: Candidatus Omnitrophota bacterium; assembly: GCA_016180585.1. GTDB lineage: Bacteria > Omnitrophota > Gorgyraeia > 2-02-FULL-51-18 > 2-02-FULL-51-18 > JACPAX01. The sequence goes on from JACPAX010000074.1 coordinate 7,850, forward strand.
TGGGTATCAGAAATGCCTTTATAGGTGAAATTCAGAGAGTGAAGGATGAAACCGCAGAGGAGATTCGTTCTCGGGTAAAGGAGTTGAGGGAAGTTCTGAGCGACAAGAGAAAAAGCTCGCTCTTTGCCTACATGGCCGTGACGCACAAGGCGGAATATGCCAATCTGATCGAACAGCTTCAAATGGCCAGGAATCTGTCTCCGGCGTTGCTCGATGATTTACGCGAACTCAAGGACAAGGAGTGGACGGACATTCACAAGCTTCTTTTTGTGGACCACAAAAACGACGCGACGGACGAAGACAGGGCGTTTGTGATCAGGGCGATGGTCGAGTGGCTTAATTTCCTGAGGCCCTCCGACCGGAACGTGATGGATTCCATGGCGCGCGACTACACGGAGTATCACCTCTACATCAGCCATGAGATGGGGGATCTTGTCTACAACGAAGCGGTGAACTATCTATCCAGACTCTATAAGAGTGTCCCGGAGGCCTTCGTGGCAATCCAAAATGCAGAGAATCGTTCCGCTTGTCTTGGACAGATGGTAGGGATGGTAAAAGAATCCCTTGGGTTGTCAGACGACCAAGCAAAGGGCCGGGCTGAGGCCTTGCTGGAGGCTTTCAACAATAATTATAGACGCTATCATGAACTAGCCAGACAAAATGTCCGTCCGGTATACCAAAACCTGGCCCTATGGTCTACCGGTGATTTTAGCGTATCTGCTCAAGGGCGGTTTACTTCATCCAAGTCGCTCAACGATACTATCAATTCTCTGGATTCGAATAAGACAACCGATTCCATCAAGAAAACACAGATTCAAAGTATTCGTAAAGGGCTGGAAGACTTTAAAG
>JACPAX010000074.1:8711-13026 GCA_016180585.1 Candidatus Omnitrophota bacterium
GTGCGGGTTGGGCAAGACAATTTACGGACTGGCACAGGCGGAATCAGGCGGTTATTGCTGATTTGATCGCGAGTGGTCTGATGAACGGTACGTCTTTCGCAGGTCTTGTTGTTGCTGAGACGGTGACCCAGGGCGAAGATCAGGATATTCACGTCATGCTTTTCTCAACGGGCACGCCTGGAAGTGTTCTTGAGAGCGATGCCTGGTACCCGATCAAAAACTCCGCGATGGGAGGCAATCTCCACATGTATTACCCCAACTCGGCCAATATGGACGCCAACGTGAAGATTCAGGAAGGCCAAAACGCCTTTCGGCTGACCCAAACTTCTCTGATGGGCAGGAATCCACAGATCGCGGTAATCAATCCCAAGATGGAAATCTGGTCGAGCCAGTATGGCGCATTCCCGGTGACCGGAGATTACGCGATCGGCCAGCGGACGTTCACCGGGCGTTTCCAGGCCGCGCTCCGCGACTCGCTGACTTTCTACGGCAACCTGACCTTTTACGGCAAGGCCTATATTCGCGAGAATATGGTGTCGCAGGGGCTCACCACTCCCGGCGAAGACTCTCACGCGTATCTTGAAGAGCAGGCCGACCAGCCGGAATTTACGAGCATTCAGATGAATGCCGCAATGTACGTCTGGGGCCGTCCGACCTTGCTCGGCGAGTCCCTGGTGGCGACGGAGCTTCGCTACGCCTACAACGTCACCCGTTTCCTGCTTTCGGGGGGCGCTTTCGCGCTCTTCAAAAACAAAGACATGCCGGTGGAAGCGAAGCTTGCGCATATCGCGCTGTGGATGCACTACTGCATTGCCCCTCTCACCATCACGTTTCTTACGTTTCTCTCGTTGGTGATTCCGTTTACCGCTTTCGCGGCGCTGCAGCCTTTTATCTTCTTTGTGATCGCGAGCCTGCTTTTGATGGAAGCCATCAATCTCCCGAATTTCCTGCGTCATTGGGAGGAATCGGGCAATTTCTGGGTCGCGTTGGGCCGAGGCACGAGAGACGTTTTCCGCGGCTTCTGGATGTACGTGGCGTTATTCCCGTTTTACCTGAGAGGTATTTGGCTGGCCGCCACCGAGATTTATTCGTTTATCCGAACCGAGAAGCAGACTTCTTTTGAAGTCTATGATGTGAAGAAACGTTTTGATGAGCTGATGCTCTTCCGTCTCTTCAACAAACGCGGATTTCCGATGGGACCTGTCATCGGCATCGTGGGTTTCTTGGGGTGGGTGTTCACGCTGGTGACGATGACGCCGATGGGCCCCTGGATCATGATCGTGTATGGCTTCGCGTCGGTCGCATTTGTCTCCGGGATAAACGTCTATGGGACTTTCGTGGAAAAGGGCGCGCGCGACAAAACGCTAAGCCGCTTGCGATTTGCCGGATGGTTTGGCTTGGTCGCGAGTTTATTCCCGGCCCTGCCGATTTCCATCGCCGGAGCGTTTTTCGTGGGGTCTGTCGGCCTTGTCGCCGGGGTCAGAATTTTCAGGAATAGGAAGTACAGCGAAGTCAGCCTGAAGGGTTATAGCCCCGTCAATGTGTACAGGACATTCTGGACGTATACCGGGTATACCCTTAAGGCGATACGGATTTGGTGGAAAGACCTTGGGGCAATGCGTCAGGCAAGAAAAGCTTTCTACAAAGCGATGGTCAAGGATGGCGTGTCCAGTCATGAAGCTTCTGTGCGGGCCGATCTTTTGAGCCGCGGCGTAGATGCGGATAACGTTAATCTCAGAATCGTGCAATTTTCGACCGATGCGAAAGTCAGGAAATTTTTATCGGATCTCGCGGCTGAACGAGTGGTATTTTCGGAGTCGGAGATAGAAAATTTTATAGGTGAAACCAAAAAAAGCAAACAGTTCCACTGGAAAACCAGAAATAGGGGCCCCAACTACGAACCGTGGAAGGAAGAGCTTTTGGCCCGCCGGGTTTGGAACGAAGTAGAACCGTTTAAAAATCATACTTTGGCTCAGCGAGCATGGGTCGAAACCCATGGGCATGATCACGATTTTAAAATGGAACTGGATGACGAAACACTAAGGAATATGGAACCTGTTTTCGATTGGCTTAGGGGCATCCGCCTCGCGGCGGAAAGGCCGGAACTCGGCGCACGCCAAGCGCTTCTGGCGCCGCTTGGCCGCGACGCTTCGAGTTATTTCGGAAATCCCTCTCCCGAGACGTTTGGGGCCGTGGTGGGGTCTTATCGCGAGCTGGTGGGCGCTGTCGGTTCCTCGTTGGCGGGAAACTTCAGGGATGAACTTTCAGACCTGGACAGTCCGGACAAAATCCAGGGCTTGCGCGAATTGTTTGAGGAGGCGACGCCTCTGGGGCTCATCGGGTTTTCCAACTCATGGCCGCGGCGGGAGAAAGGGGCGAAGGGCGTGGGTTTATTGTATGGGAATTTGGGGAAGATTCTCGAGGACTCGGGTCGCCCGTTACTCATGAGTTATGAGGATCAAAAAGACAATATGCTGGACGCCCTTCAGAAAACACTCGGAGGGGAGGTCTCTTATTTCGCGCAAAGCCAGTTCCAGCATGATTTTGATAGGAATCTTAAAGGAACGTTTGGTCTTCCTGAGGAAAGCGTCACGCCGGACGTTTCCCCGGAAATCCTTGAGCGGTTTTTCGGGCCTTTTGAATGGAGCCGGCTCTCCAAGATCGAGCGGGAAGTGATTGTCCTGTCCTTCCTGCTTCATGACGTCGCGAAGCTTTTGCAGTCCAAGTATGTCGCGAATAAAGACGCGCGCTATGTCGCGGACCCGGTCACCGGAGAGATCAAACCGGCCAAAGACCTCCCCGCCGATCTTAAAGAGCGCGTGATCCGGCTGGCGCAGGAAGATTATACGGAGCTTGGGAGCGGCGGGGGCGCTGAGGCCGTACTGGCGCGGATGGACGCGGACGCGGCCAGCGGCGTCGAGGCGCAACATATCCTTGGCCAATTGGGATACGACTTATGGCTTACGAAGGTTGTAGGGTTGGTGATTCTGATGCAGGACCTTCCCTGGAAGGTCTTTCTCGGCCAAGCTCGCCTGGAGGTCGTGGGGCAGACGGTCGACCGGTTTACCGCTCAACTCGACACCGCCTCGCTCGAAAAGATCGGCCTTGAGCCGGGCCAAGTCCGCTCCATGGTTCTGAAGAGCCTGGCGCTGTTCAGCGCGCTCGATGTCTACGGATCCGGTGACCGCTATCTGAATGACGACTACCTGCGCATGCTGTCGGATTTGCAGAAAGTCGGCGCCCGCCCCGCAAAGATTGCTTCCCGCCACGAAGAAGGCGGGCAGGCGCCTTCGGCTCGCAATGACAGAGAGGGCGCCCGTCTCGCGGCGGAAAGGGAAGATACTAATGCGAATGCTTATGGTGGTATTGATCCCAGAGAAGCAACGTCCCAAAAAATAAGCTCAAACCAAGCATTAATAGTGGAAGAAGAACGAACATGGACATTGGATACGCTTAATGGGTACGGCGGTGCCGAAGGCGCTCGGACAGATAAATGGCTGCAATTACAATCAAGATGGCGACAATACTCGCCAACGCTTCTATCATGGCTTTTCAGTCCTTTTTCGGCGGCACAAACAACCAGCCTACAGAGAATAGTACCACAAAAACAACAAAAGATACAATTCGCACTTGTTTTGGGTATTGAGCAAAGAACCCGGAAGCCAACTGGCCGGCAAAAAGAATTTTGGCAAGATCCAAAAGAGTTTTTCCAACAATTTCACGCCTATTGGGCTCGAACAAGTATTTTATCTCCTGAGGAGAGGCTAGCAGGCGGTCATGATCTTGTCAAGCGTAAGGGGGACGCCCGCCGTACCGCAGAGATTGCTTCCCGCCACAAAGAAGACGGGCAGGCGTCTTCGGCTCGCAATGACGGAGACGGAGTCCGCGCCGCCAACTATGCCCGCACGAGGGCGGTCCTCTCGCGGCGAGGGGTGGTGGAGGTGGGGCTCCACACGACCACGGCCTCCAAGACGCTTGAGGGCAAAACACCCGCCGAGCTTCGGAAGCTTGCGGATATTCTTCTGGAGACCAACCAGGCGCTGGGAACGGAGCGTTACATTCCGTTTATGGACGACGTGGAGGCCCTGAAGCTTGCGCAGCGCGGGCCGCCGGTGGGGGGCCAAATCCCGCTTGTGGGTTTCCTCGCCGGGAACGACGCGGCCAAAGCCGGGCAAGCGGTGGACGCCGGGGCGGACATTCTGTCGGTTTGGCCGGAAGCGCCTTCCGAGACGATCCGCCGGGCCAGAGAAAAAGGGGTTTTTGTCTCGGTCGAAATCCCGGTTGAAGACCTGAGTATCGGTCAAATGATGGCGAC
>JACPAX010000074.1:13107-27424 GCA_016180585.1 Candidatus Omnitrophota bacterium
AAAACCCCGCCTCGAGAAACGTGGACGGAATCCTTCTCAAGCCCTACCGCAAGCACGATCAAACGGCCGGCGCATTCGTCGAAAAAATTTCTCTCGATACGGTCCGCCGAGTCGCCGAACAGTTCCCCGATCTGATCCTCTTTCTGGCCGGCGGGGTTTTCGAGGACCAGGTCCGGGATATCCTGACCCTTCCGGACAACGTCGTCCCGGCCATCGGATTCAACGCCAAGATCCCCTCGGATTTCGAAGACCAGCTCAACCGATATGACGACCAAATCACCGAGGCCTTAGCCGGCCAACGGTCCGCGCTCTCTCAGGGTTCCCCTGACCCGGCCTATGTCACCAGACTCAGGAGGATAGCGGAGGAAGATGTGGAGGCGCTGGCCCGGGAGAGGAAAGAACGGTCGGCGGATGTCCTTGTTATCGCGGCATGGACCGAGGAGATGGCCGAATGGTACCGGGAACGGGTTGAACTTTACCAAAGGGGGAGGCTGATCCGGGCGGATGTCCCGGTCATCGTTGTCCCCAACCCCGGCAGTGAGAGGGGTAAAAACGTCGGAAACGGCGGCATGCTCGCGGTCAGCGTCAAGGCGGTCAACGACCGGCTGGCGTCTTTGCAGAAGGACTCCCGGTACGCTCACCTTCGGGGAAAGACCATGGCCGATCTTCGCCTCATCGTCGTGATGGCCGGGGGGATCGGGACCCGTCTTGTCTCCGGGCCCGCGATGGGAGGGACCAAGACGCTCATGGCCCTTCCGTTTTGTATCCCCGGCACGGATATCCCGGCCGTTCCGCAAGACATGGCCCTGATGTTTGCCTATAAAGTGACTCAGCTTGCCCAGAGAATGAAGAGACCCTGTTTGGTGGTGCCGAACGCCGATGGGCTTCTTCTGCTGCATCTGGATGAGCAAAACATCAAAGACGGATTGAATGTCTTGTGTTACATGGCCAGCCGTGACGATGTCGAGGGGAGGCTCGGCGTGGCCGTCACCGACAAAGAAACCGGCGCGCTTCGCAGGCTTGATGAGAAACCCAAAGGCGACCGGATCGATCGCAACCCGGACTACCAACATCTTGATTTGAAAAGCTCCGAGGCCAAAACGAAACGGCAGTTTGCGGCCAATACCGCCTATTCGGTGACGATTCTGCCCAGAGAACGATTTGAAAAAGCGATGGCCCTCTTGATTAGAATGGCCGGGGTTCTCGAGGAAAACCCCGTTCCCGTGGACATGTCCAAAGGGATCATCCCGCTGGCCGTTCAGCCGCGGGAGGGTCAGCACGGGGAAACAAGAGAGGAGTTTATTAAAAGGCTCGGCGCCGGCGACCTGGCGAGGGAAAGAGTGTACGGAGCCGTTTATGATATCGGCAGTGACCCCGATTTTCCCCGCGCCTACGTTCCGGCCGTGGATTTGGGGAGCACGGATTATCAGGATTATGGGACGATGGGAGACTGGCTCAAACTGCTTCTGGGCGAACACGTGCTCTCATGGGTTTACTCGGATGACCTGCACCCCCGTCTAAAGTCCCCGATCGACCCCGCGGCCAGGGTGCATCCCACCGCCACTTTGGTTTTGTCGCCCGTCTTCGGGAACGTAGACGTGGAGGAGAGGGCCGTCCTGGTCCGCAGCTCTCTTCTCCCCGGGTCCACCGTCGGAAAAGGCGCGGTGGTGGTCAATGTCAAAAATCAGGTTGTCCACGTTCCGGACAACACGTTTCTGGCCGTCGTCCCGGTTTACCAGGAAAGAGAAGACGGGAAAAGAGAAAAAATCGAGGCGTTGATTTGCGCGGGCCGCGATGACATTCTCACGGAAGAGGTGGAAAAATCCACCTTGTTTGGAATGCCCGCCAGGGAGTATCTCGAGAGTCTTCGGTATGTTGATCCGAAAACCGGCGAGGAGAAGCCTTTGCTTGGGTTTTTAAAAATAAACCTGGAAGGGCCTGTCGGGCGTGAGAAGAAAGTGATGGAGGTCCCTCTTATCCCCGTGGTCGATGACCCCGGGGGGGATTTGCATTTGGATGAACGGGTGTTGTGGATGGGAAGATTTGTCCCCGGGGAAACCCACCCGGTGGCTTCGCGGAGATTTATCTCGGAGGCGAGTTCCCCCGGGCTGGAGGGGGGGATCGACGTGTCTCACTTGGTGAATTTTGATCATGTCCTCAAGCACGTGGACTACGCCGTTTTTCAGAGGCCGAGGCCCTCCGTCGTTTATAGAGTCCATGACATGTCCCCGGCTCGCGTGATCAGGATCTTAAGCAAGCCCGAAAACGCCTATCTGCAGGCGGAACAAAGCGACCCAACGGATCATACCGCGCTCACGACTTCTTTCGAAGAGGCCTACTCGGCCGGAACTCTTCCGGAATCCCCCTTTGCTTTCGCCGTGTTCACGGAAGGCGTCGTCGAGAGCGAGCGGGAACGAAGACGCAAGATGACGCCCACTCAAGACCGGCAGGCGTGGCGTCTGGACAAGAGGGTCAATATCCCTTATTCGGCGGTTTTGCTCATTCACAGTGAAGACGCGATGCCGCTTGAAGCGGCCAAGGTGGTCGACCGCCCCGACGGCGGCGTGGCAGTCCTGGGACCGGACGCCCCCGAGGCGGACCGGAAAAAAGCCAGGGCCGTGCGCTCCCGGAAAGGAGCCCTGCTTGTGCTCGGACGGAGCGATCACGAACAAAACGACCTGGAGCGCGAGTATCGGGCCTACGTCAAAGAGCGCTTGCTTTTGAGTCTTGAACCCAATTGGAGGTCCAACAACCTGGAGCAGATGGAGAGAGATCTCCGTACGATCTTAGAGCGGTTTGTCGGCCTGCCGACCGCCGTGAAACAAGAGACGGAGAGCGAGGTCGAGCTCGTCCTGCGGCAAGTCTTCAAGCGGCTTGTCCGCGAGGGGAGGATCAAGCCTGAGACGCTGATCGCGAATATGCTCGAGTTTCTTGAGGAAAAAGACAGGTCCATTTTCGTCGTCAACACGATTACGAGCGCGCTGGTGTTCTTGAATGACGGCGAGAAGAAACTGCTCGGCGATTACTTGTACGCCGATATGATTCTGCGGCTCTGGAAGGTCTACGACAGGATGGAACACAAGGTTTTGACGCCTTGGCCGGTCAAATTCGCCAAAGCGCTTTCTCAAGGCGAAGAGCGCTCCGAGATTTTCCGGCAATCCAAACTTTGGCTCTTGTTTCACAATATTGTGGCCAAACTCCTGGTCGATCCGGATCTTGACAGTCAAATTCGCGAACAACGCACCGGACTGACTCTTTCGCCGAATTTCATCAATATTTCACCGACCCCGGACAAGCCGTTTTCTTTTGAGTTCCACCCGGGAACGGGCGGCGGCCAGAAGCTTGTCTTCAAGACCACGTTGGAGAAACCGAAGGTCGGGAGCGATGAGCAGAGCGGCCCATTGTCTTCTTTTATATTGACCTATCAATTTGAGGGCGACAGTCTTTCGATTAATATCGCGTCGGCCGATCACCCGGGCACGTTTTATTATCGCCAAAAATTCTCGCCCGAGCGCTCAAAATCAAAGGCTCATTTGGTGGTTTTTGCCAAAACGGGGACGGGCCCGGCGGATACTGGGTACGACTTTTTTGTGGAGGACGATTTTTTTGAGGAGCATAAAGACGATCTGATTTGGGGGGGGATCTACGTCGTGCACCCCTTGAGCGAGCTGGACCAAAGGACCGTGAAATACATGGCTGTGGCCGCTCCGACGGAGCAAATTTCCATGAGACTCCAGGAGCGTATCGGCCATATCCTAAAAACACGGATACAAGTTTTGGAATCCTTCCAAGAGACGGGCCGGTTGTCCGAGCTCAGCCCGATCCCGGGCGGTGATCGCCGGGCCTCCGCGAGACCGGCGACGAACGCCGCGGCCGGCGCGAGGCTCGCAGAAGAGCGGGTGGCCGGCCAACGGTCCGCGGCGGCGTCCTTCGCGGCCGAGGCGCGGGGAGCCCGGCTGGCGAGTGACCTTACGGCCTTAAAAAATGAGCTGGGTGAGCTTGAAACGAGTTTGCGACAATTGCCCGGCGCGGATGATTTGAAAGAAATGCGCATGAGGTGGTTTAACACGGCCCTGGAGAAATTGGAGACAGGGAGTTCCGCGGCGGCGCTCGATTATTTTGAAAGGCTCAAATGGTTCATTCCCGACTTGCCGAAGACAGACCAGGAAGCCGACTTGATCCGCTTGACGCAGGAAGGCTACGCCCGTTGTTATCGAGAGTTGACCGCTTTTGTGAATAGCTCGCTGAGAGCGTCCGAATCCTACCAGGTCGGCGAGGCGCGGGCTATGGCGCTGAGGAAAACAATAATCGAGTTCGTCAAAGCATTGCTTAAAAGTAAAATCCGGAATCGCGTTGAAGCATTCTCGAAGCAACATACCCCTGAAGAAACCGGCGCTTATGAGAGCTCGCAAATAGAGACCGAGCTTAAAAACATAGGCACGCTGAAATCCTTGGTATCGGAGAGTGATATTAAGGAGGCGGTTGTCTCCGCCGGCACCAAGATATCTTTGGCAGAGAATATCGAAGGGTTTAAAGTCGGCAACTATTACGTTTTGCCAAGTGCTTTGGCAAGGATGAAGAGGGAAGCCGCTTCTGCGGGCGATCCCGCGCTTCGCGCCAGATGGGGATCTAGCTCGAATTCCGTTGAATCCAAGTCAAACCCCAATCGAATCACGGAAGCTCGGGAGGCAGAACTGACACAAGAAGCCCGCGAACGGAGCGTGGTCGCGATAATCGGCGCGGGGGGCCAATCCCGCCGCGGGTGGATATATGCCAATATGGTTTTGATGTCTATCCTATTGGGTATGTTTAGATTATTGGACTTCCGGCTCGCTCAGTTTAAGCACGAATCGAAAGGTTTTAAACGGCTTAAAGCTCTTGTGATGCAAAGCCCGTTCACGGAGTTCAACGTGGACTCGGCCATGAATCCCGCGTTTGCGAGAGCCGATCTTTCGACGGACGAACACTTTGCAGGAGTTGACCGAATTTATTCGGCGTTAACGGATGTCTTCGTTTCCAACGGCGATGTTTACGAAGCAGGAAGCCCTGAGAGTTTGTCCGTGCCTTCGCACGGCGACGCGGTGATTCAGCTGGGTTTTCTGATCGATGATCTTATTGGGGAAGGGTTTGAATATACCACTTATTCCAATATGAACGTTCTCACGGCCGTGCCGGATCCCGAGGAAATTGCTTTCCTTCATAGCAAGAGAAAAGAGACAGCCTCCGAAAACCTAGGCAAGCTGGCGCGCTATATCGAACAAGGGCCGGAGTCTACGCGCCCGGATCTAAGTCGGCGATCCGATTCGATCCGTCAAAAGTACGGATCCGACGAGGCGTTGTCAGAAGAGGAGCGGGCCTTGGTCGAAGCAGCCGGCGGGATCGAATTGCCTTGGGTTTTGTTCGAAGGCACGATGTCCAGCAAAGAGACAGGGGGTATTGGCGCCTGGAAGAAATTCAGGGACGCCGGATCGGAAACCGATAGTAGGATCATGTCCATCATCGAGGGCTTTATGCTGAGCAATCCGGATCTAAACCAGATGCTTGACTCCGTAGACGATTTCCCTCTTTTCAACACGAATTCAGGAGTCGTTCACCTTCGTGAATTGCGGGCGCGGCTCTTTGGAACGGTTCCGTTTGGGCATTTGTCCAGGAAGTATATGGCAGCGCACCCCGAAGTCTTTGCCAATGAGCTCTTGCCGGCGATCAATCAATCGGTAGCCGCGATAGGTAATAAAAACTCGAGAAAGAAGCTTGGAACGTTTGCCGAGGCCAAAGACCATCCGGCCGACTCGCACTTGCCTAAAGCGCAAAGACGGCAGATTTTTCAGGTGTCAACGCCGTATTTGACCGTTTACGAAATGTGCAGGAACCCCCTGTGGATGGCCGTGCCCAGGAGCAGATACGTTCAGTTTAAACAACGGGATGAAGCGCCGGCTTTTGAAAGCGTCGCGCGGGCAACGGGGCTGACTTTGAAGGCCGGGAAGGATGGGTACGTTCCTTTTACGCGCGATGGCCTGATCCAGTGGATTTTTGAGGATCACTTGATCGAGAAGGCCAACGAAAGGCAGGGATGGAGTTTGGTGACTCCCCTTCAAAGGGTCTCGATCTCGAGCGAAGATCCCTATGCCGCGGTTGAGGCGCTTTTCGGGCTGGATCCGGACGGCATGTATGGAAATGTTGAGGTGGTGGGATCAGAGCTTCGCATCGAGCAGTTGAAGAGATTGCCCGACGGCACTTTCGCAACGATCGAAGGACGCCTTTTCGTGCAGTCGATGGAGGCAAACGGCGTTCTCGCTTACCTCGCGATAAAAAAAAGTGATGGCAAAAAGCTGCTGGTCATTGAAAACACTTCCGGCCAGATGCGGGAAGGCAGGATTTTTCTGCCGATGGCCGACGTTCCTAAAATTGCAAGCCACTTCATGGACCCCGCATCCGAGCACTACGGAAATTTTGTGCTCGTCGATCGGTACAATTCCGGAGTCTTCACACAGGCGGTTTTTCTGACCCCCCCCAAACGCGAAAACCAGAACATATGGATACAAGAGGGCAATGAGAACGTGCTGGAGCTTTATTTTAGATTGGATCCCGCTACTACGGGGATCGCTCACTTCTGGGATGTGAGTCGCGTCGTGGGAATTCAATTGAACGGATTTGAAAGGGCCGTGCGCTCTGGTGATTCCGGACGGATCAGCTCGATTTTGAGGTCGATTGTTCGTCGCGACGGCCCTGTTTTCGACGAGCTCAAGAGGGATATCCGGCATGTGATACTGGAGCTGCTTCTGAACCCTGACGTTCGAAGAGACGTTTTACCGTCCTTGGTGGATTTTATGAAGTGGGGTTTCCAGAGGCAAGCAGGCGTGTTCAATGATCCCTTTTCGGCCGATTTTATAGGAAAACTATTGGTAAGCTTAAACACTGAAAACCAGAAAGCCCGCAGGGTTTTGTCCCCCGATGAATATCTCGGCGTTATCTTGGGGGTCGGGGAAATAGAAAGGTATCTGTCTGCGGAGAGACTCGGAGTATGGCAGCCTGGAATACAAGAGCTTTATCGGAAAGGGAGGCAGTATATTTCTGGTTATCACGCAAACCGCATGAGCACTCTCATGCAACATTTTGCCGAAGAATTGGGCCAGCAGCCGGTCTCTTCCTCGATCGCACTCGGCCCGGTCCATTTTTCTTTGTCGGACGGTAATTTTGCATACCAAGATTCCGAAGGTAGAAAGGTTGTCGCAAGTTTCGATGGAATCCGTATCAACGACGAATTTTACGAGACGCCCAATCCTCTATTGGGTGTCGTGGTCGATGAAGACAGCCGGCTCCATTTTGTAGTGACGAACGCGTTCCACGCGAGATTTAGTGAGGTGTTGGAAAAATCCGGATTTTCTTTCGTGACCGATCACGATCCGGTGGTTGTTAATAATCCAAGGTTAAAGGCGATCGCCGATTCAGAAGTGCCCGTCTGGACCGGCAGCGACCCGAAAACACTATTCCCAACCGAAAAGACGATTGCTTCTTCAGGCCGTCCGGCAAAAGACGAGCTCGACCGGGAGCCTCAGAGCGCCGAAGCCGTGCGGGCCGTGTTGTCGGGGATGGAGGACATAAAATCTCAGGACATTTTAGAAATCCCCTCGGGCAAAGAGGCGTTTGTCGCCAGAGCGGCGATGCGGGCCAATGCCCGCTCGGTGGTGGTCGCCGACGGCGATCCTGGCGTGGTGAAGGCCGTGCGGCACGATTTGGAACTTTTTAAAGAGACGATGCTCAATCAGACACACACAGGTGTCAAGTGTGTGGACGCGGATTTGTTTGCTCAAAAGATCTTAGCTAATGAGCTTACTTCGCGGAATATCACGGCCGCTTTTGATTCGGTGGTCGTGTCCAACGTGGAGTTCTCGGGCCAGAGTCCGGAGGAACTGAAAAGGATTTTGGAGCAGCTCGCGCTTGTATTAAAAGCGAAAGGGCGCCTTTATATTATCTGTCCGGCCGATTGGGGGGTGTCTTCGGCCCAGGTGTTGAAAGAAGCGCTCTCGGCGCTCAAGCAAGGCACGATGAATATTTTCCCCAGTGTCGAGTTTTCCGCGATCAGCCCGCCAACGGCCATCGGGCGACAAGAAGCCCCTGTAAGTTTTGTGGTTAAGGCGACGAAAGCAGGAGAGTTCCGCTCCGGCGGACGAAGCGCCACCGTGAACGATCTCATCGCTTACTTCAAATCGGCCGGCCGCGCATCGCCGAAGATCCTGCAGAAGATTAAAAACAACGAGACGTGGACGGATGAAGAAGTGATTGGTTTGAGCCGGGAGGCCGAAAGACTCAATCTTCATGCGCTGATTGTGTTGGAAGAAGTGATGGCCCGGCCGGAGATCCGGAAAGAACTCGGGGCCGACGCCTTGAACGCGGTTTTTGTGGCTTTGGGGAGCGTGCTCTGGAGGCCCACGAGCCGGGGCGATTATGCGGAACTTTTTTCGATGGGAGAGTATTATGATGTGGCGGTCCGCGCTTATCGGCGGATGGGCAAGGCCGCTCAGCGGGAGCTGTGGCACCTGGTGGACCGCTTGGCCGATCCTCATTTCCCTGCCTCGTATGCCCTGGAGCGCGCGCTGCTTGCGATCGTCGACGACGACGCAGAAAGAGTAAAGGAACTGAAAAATCCTCATTTGCTTCACGGAACAGCCGAAGAGAAGGGCCTTCATGCGGCTTTTGAAAAGGCGCGCCGGACGGTCCTCAAGAACGCGTATTATTTTCATTGGTTGATTCGAGTTCTGAGGACGGGAATCAATCCGCTTGTTAAGGCGGAAAAAGACACGGAAGGCAAAAGATTTCTGGGGACAAACATTCAAAAAGAAGTGCAAGCCATCAAGACCGATACTTTTCGTAAGCTCATCGCTTTCCTCGATCGCTTGATTTCCGGGTATCCCGGTCTGGAAGGGGCGTTGGAACAGCTTGAGCAGGCTGGGCGTGTCCCGGTATTGGCGCTGGGCGTGGAAGACGAAGAAAATATGGACGCGGTTGTCTCTATTCTGCGGGCCCTCCGTATCGTGGTTCTTGAAAGGATCGAAACCGTGCGGAGCGAGAGATTGAGTTTTGAAATAGGGAACATTCGAGCGCCCATCGAAGCCGGGAAAATTTCCGGGCCGGACGCGCTTCCGGCCACCGGCACGATGATTTTGTCCAGGGAGCCGTTGAGGGTGATCCAAGAAGCGCTCAAAGAAATGCGCCGCGAGGGCACGCGCGCGGCGGCGGTTTCCGAGGGTCCCGCCCGATTGGTCGAAGACCGGGCCATTCAAGTCTCCCTGGCGGCAGGAGGCCTTTATCTAAACCCCGCCGGTCTTGCGGCTGTCTGGGCGGCGCGATCCATAAGGGATTATAATGTGGCCGGCCGGCCGATTGTGGCGCGGTGGAGACACGATAAAGACATCGTGTCCTCCTACCGGGCCATTGAGGTAGGCGTGGTCGTGCGGGAGGCAGGGCGGTTCGCGGAAGCCGAGGACGCTCTCAGGGGCTGGCTTGGCAACCGGGTGAGCGCTCAAGGGGATTTGGCCGGGGAATTCCGGTTTGTGCCGATCGTGGCCCGCGGAGGAGAAAGCGCCGGCGCGGCGCAAAGGCGGTTTGTCGAGGCCAGGGCCCCCGCGCGGTTCCGTCTCGTCCTCGACGTCCCCGTGACGGAGGAAAACCGCCCGCAAATCCTGGAGACCCTTGGGCGGGCCTTCGAAAGCCGTCAGGCGGCGCTTCAGACCGAGTCCCGCCAGGCCGGGGCCGTGCTTGAATTTTTCGAACGGCAAGCGGCGATGCCCGACCGGGAATTGTCGAACGCCGAACTGGGAGACCTGGCTTTTTCAAGCGACGTCGAGGAACTTCAGAAGGCCGTTCAAGGCCTCGAAGCCGCGTCTCCGAAGCCCGCGCCGTACCTGGTGACGGACGGCGGTTTCGGCGCGTCGCTGATTACGGGGTCCATCGGCGTCGACGCAGGCTTGAGTGAAGCAGCGGTCTCCTATGCGCTTTCCGCCGCGCGCGAGGTAATGGAGCTCGTGAAATCGCCCGATCTGTCCGTCGGGCAGATGACGCGGCTGAAGCGTCTCACCTCTCAAGTGATCGCGCGCGTGAGACAGGCCACCTCGGAAATCATCGGGCGCGGCGCGGAGCCGGTCACCTACACGATGCTCGTGCACCACAGCCTGATCGGCGGGGATCTCCTGGCGGAGAAGCGGCGTTTTGAGCGCGGGATCTCGGAGAGACAGGCCAAAGGCGAATGGCCGGCCGGGATGCGGGTCCGCTTCGTCGCGATCGCGCCGGATGACGCGCGCGCGGATGAGCTTGGGAAGGCGTTTGACGAGGTGGTCGTCGCGCCGAATCTCGGGAGCCTGGAGGATCTCGGAAGAAGGTTCGAACGCCCGGTGGCCGTGGCCGACAGCGGCCGTCTCGAGCTTGGCGGGGCCGAAGACACGTTCCTTCTCGAACGGGACCCCCGGGCCCCCGTGCGCGACCTTCTGGACGCGGCCCTTGCCGTGCGCGTGACTTCAGGCCGGGCGATTATTCCGGGCGTCAAAAAGATCGGCCGGCGCCTGATTTTCGTGGGGGCATTCCGGAAGATCGGCCAGGCCCTGAAAGACAAAGAGATGCAGCGCTCCGCCGTCGACACGGCGGTGTAGAGAACCTTCCTGAACCCCCGGGGTTCACTTGGGGTTCGCTTGTGATATAATAGCCGCGGGTTTCAAAGAGTCCTTTGTTTTTTCTCCTTCCCGTTGACCGACTTGAGGAGGCCGACATGCCTAAAAATTCAGCCGTCCGTTTTGCCGTGATGATAAACGTTTTTTTAATCGCGGGTCTTTTTTCCGCCGATCTTTTCGCCGCCCAGGCCGCCGGGCCCGACAAGGCCATGACGCTCTGGGAGCTCGTCAAGGCCGGGGGGTCCTGCATGATTTTCCTGGGAGCGCTCTCGGTGCTCGGGACGGCCTCGGTGATTTATCATTTCCGCATCGTGACGCCCGAGCGTCTTGTCCCCCGCGAGTTCAGCGAAAATCTCCTTTTCCTTCTCGAGAAAAAAGAACACGCCAAGGCGCTCTCGGTCTGCCGCCAGCAGCAGGACAACCTTGTCGCCGCGATCGCCCTCAAAGGCCTGGCGAGACTGGACCGCGGCAAGTCGGTGGTCGAGGAGGCGATCCAGTACGAGGGCAAGGCCCGCATCGAGAAACTCTGGCAAAACCTGAGTTATCTGGGGGACGTGGCCGCCGTCGCGCCGATGCTCGGGCTTTTGGGGACGATCCTGGGCATGATCGAGGCGTTTAATTACCAGGCCTTCAGGGCCGGCATCATCCAGCCCGTGTCGCTGGCGCAGGGGCTGGCCAAGGCGATGATTACGACCGCCTTCGGGCTCATCATCGCGGTGCCGGCGCTTGTTTTTTATTCCTATTTTCGCGGACGGATCGGCACGATCACCTCGAGCGCCGAGCGCGTCTCGGCCGAGATACTCCATGCGATTCAAAAATAGTGTCATTGCGAGGAGCCCAAAGGGCGATGAAGCAATCTATGCATAGATTGCTTCGCTTCGCTCGCAATGACAAGGGAGGATTGTTATGATCAAGTTCCGGATTTCCGAATACGCCAAACAGCGCCCCGGGATTCAGATGACCTCGATGGTCGACATCATGTTCATCAACCTCCTTTTTTTCATGGCGCTCTTCGTCTATTTTCATTTCGAAACGGAGCTCAACATCTCCGTGCCGAAGGCCGCGGCCTCGGCGGAGTCGCCGGTGAGCCCGGAGGAAATCACGATCAACATCACCCAAGAGGGGAGGATGGTCGTAAATCAGAAGGAATTGACGGCCGACGCCCTGACGGACCTGCTCCAAAAAACCGCCCGGCTCTATCCGGGACAGGCGGTGATCCTGAGGGCCGACGAGAAAACGTACCATGAACACGTCGTGCGCGCGCTCGATTCCTGCGCGAAGGCCAAAATTTGGAATATCTCATTCGCGACCACCAAAGAGAACGCCTGACGATCGCTCTCGCGCTCCTCGCGATGACGGTAGCGGCCCCTTGCGCGGCCAAGTCTTCGTCCTCCGACCCCGCCGTGACGATCGATTTTGCCAACGGCCTGTACGCGCGGCGCATGTACGGCCCGGCCGTCGGCGAGTACGAAAAATTCATCCGGCTCAATCCCGACTCGCCCGAACTCCCCTCGGCCCGTTTCCGCGCGGCCGACTCGCGCTACTTCAGCGGCAGTTACAAATCGGCTGTTTTTTATTTCAAGGAATTCATCCGGGATTTTCCGGGCGACGGGCGCGTGCCGATGGCCCGTTTCCGGACGGCGCTGGCGCGCTATCATCTCGGGGAATTCGCGCCGGCCGCCCGGATTTTCGTCGCGCTCGCCAAAGAATCGCCGGACCCGCTTCTGCGCAGCGGCGCGCTTTTTTATCTCGGGAAGATTTATGAGTCGAGAAAAAATCCGGAGAGGGCCCTTGAGATCTTCCGGAGGCTCATGGGCCTTTACCCGCGGAGCGAATACTCCGCCTACGCGGCGCTGGCGATGGGGGAGAGGTTCATCGGGGAGCGTGATTTCGCCTCCGCCGCGGGCGCCTATGAGTTCGCCGCGAAAGTCGCGGACGCCTCCCCCGAGAACGCCGCGCTGAGGGAAAAGGCCCTCCTCGGCCTTTTTGCCTGCGATTATTCCCGGAGGGATTTGAAAACGGCGCTGCGCCGCTGGCAGTCCCACAAGGCGTTTATCGCCGGCAGCGCCTGCGAACCGCAGATTCTCTACCTTCTGGCGGATCTTGAGTCGGAGAAGAGGGAGGGCTCGCTTTCCGTTCATTTTCTGGAGAAGGTGATCGGGCATCCACAGGCCGACGATGGGCTGAAAGAAAAAGCCTTTTTCAAAAAATGCGAGACGCTCTCGGCGATCGGGGAGGCGGAGGAGGCGCTTGCCGGGCTTGAGGAGTATCTCAACGGCGGGAAGGGAGACCTCTCCCGCGCCGGCTATGAGAAGGCGCGCGCCCTCGAGGCGCTCGGTCGCGCCGAGGAGGCCGCCCGGATTTACCGTGGGCTTGTCACGACCGTCCCGGAGAGCGCCTGGACGGAGCAGGCCCTCTATGAAAAAACGCTTCTTAAAATCATCGAAATCGATCTCGACCGGCGGGACTACGCGAAAGCGTCCGAAGAGGCCGCGGCGTTTGTCCGGGAACGGCCGGGGAGCCGGTTTCTGGACGCTGCGCATTACAAGCTCGGCGTATCGCTTGCCGGGCTCAAAGACTACGGCCGCGCCGCGGAGGCCTTCGGGAAGGTCGGAGAGGGATCCCCGTGGCATGGCCGGGCGCTGTACGGCCTAGCCGCCTGCCTTGAGAACCAAAAGCTTCCCGACGCCGCGATCCGGGCCTATGAAAAAATAAACGCGCTTTATCCCGGATCCGGATTTTCGGACGAGGCGTTTTCACGGCTTGTCTACTTGTATCTTCAGTCCGGGGAGCCGGAGAAGGCGGCCCTCTTGTGCGGGGAGATCCTGTCGGCGAAGCCCACCGTGAGGATTTATCCCGATGCCGCATTCTGGCTCGCCGAGTACCTGCTCGGCCGGTGCCGCCGCCTCGGCCCCGGTTGCGGCGCCTGGGCCGAGGCCATGTACCGCCACCGAGGCGCCTACGGCATTCGCTCCCTCCAAGGTCTGCTACACCTCGCCAAGGACATTCCCGTCCACCAACTCGAGTCGGCCGCGGCTCGCGCCCTGGAGCACGCCTGCTGGCGCCTGCGCGATCTGCGCGCCCTCGCCCTCGCCGACGACAAGGTCGTCCAACTCGGCTTTCTCCAGGCCCATCCCCTCATCCGCGACCTCTCCGCCTATCGCATCGCCTTTCCCTCATGACCACCACCCAACTCGACACCACCCTGCGTCAACTCCGGCTCACCGGCCTCGGCCTCAGCCTCCCGGTCCGCCTCCAGGAGGCGGCGGCCAACCGCCTCGGCCACGGCGAGTTTCTGGAGCTCATCCTCCAGGACGAGCTCAACGTCCGCCAGCAGCGCCACCTGGAGAAACGCAAGCGCCTCGCGCAGTTCCGCACCCTCAAGACGCTGGAGGACTTCGACTGGCGCTTTAACCCGCAGATCCCGAAGAAGGAGATCTTCGAGCCCGCCGCCGGCCAGTTCATCGCGGCGGCCTCGGACGCGCTCTTTCTCGGCGCGCCCGGTCTCGGCAAGACGCATCTGGCCCAATCCATCGGCTACGAGGCCATCAAGCAGGGCCGCCTCGTCCGCTACGTCTCCATCTTCGACCTGATCGGCGACTTCCTCCAAGAGGAGGCCCTCCACGAAAAGGAGCGGGCGCTCCGCCAGTATCTCA
>JACPAX010000031.1 GCA_016180585.1 Candidatus Omnitrophota bacterium
TGAAGCATGAAGCAGGAAGCATGAGGCAGGAAGCATGAAGCAGGAAGCAGGAAGCATGAAGCATGAAGCGCACGAAGCATGAAGCATGAGGCAGGAAGCATGACAAGACAGTTCTTTTATCATGCCTCATGCCTCATGTTTCATGCCTCATGTTTCATGCCTCATGTTTCATGCCTCATGCCTCATGTTTCATGCCTCATGCCTCATGCTTCATGTCTCATGCTTCATACTTCATGCTTCATGCCTCATACTTCACGCCTCAAGCACATAGGTTTGGTTTAACTTAAGGAAGAACCATCATATGGATCAAATCCATTTAAAAGCAACGATTAGGGAAGGCAAGGGCAAGGAAGCCGCCAAGAAACTCCGCAGGGCCGGGCAGGTGCCGGCCGTGGTCTATCACCGCGGGGAAAAACCGGTGTCGGTGGCGGTCGTCGACAAGGAGATTTCAAAGATCCTTCACGCGGCGGGCGGTGAAAACATCCTCATCAGCCTCACGATCGAGAAGGAGAAAAAAACCAGGCCGCGCGCCGTGATCATCAAAGAGATTCAGCATGACCCGGTCAAAAGAGACATTCTCCACGTGGATTTCAACGAGATTTCCCTGACGGAGAAGATCACCGTCGAGGTCGAGGTGGTCGCCCAGGGAGAGCCCGTCGGCGTGAAACAGGAGGGCGGGATCCTCGAGCACTCGCTCCGCGAGCTCAAGATCCAGTGTCTTCCGACGGACATCCCCAAGTCTATCGACGTGGAGGTCTCGGCCCTGAAGCTCAACGACTCCGTTCACGTGAGAGACCTTAAGCTTTCCGAGAAGATCAAGATCCTCAACGATCCGGACACGCTGCTTTTCCAGGTGAAGTTCCACGAGGAGAAGGTCGAAGAGGCCCCGGTCGAGTCTCCCGAGCTTGAAGTGATCCGCGAGAAGAAAGAAGAAGAGACCCCGGGCGGGGGCGAAAAGGCGGCCGAGAAGCCCGCGGCGGCAGGCAAGGAAGATCCCAAGGCCAAAGAGATAAAACCGGACAAGAAATGAGGTCTAAATCCGAAATCCGAAGCACGAAATCCGAAATAAGTTCAAATGACCGAAACCGGGTTTTGAATTTCGAATTTCGTGCTTCGAATCCGGGCCTCTTTTGAAGTTTATTATCGGAATCGGAAACCCGGGGTCCCGGTACGAGGAGACCAGACACAACGTCGGATTCCGGGTGGTGGGGAATCTGGCGGCGCGGTGGACCGGGAGTCCGGAAAAACCGCGCTGGAAACGCAGCGACGCGTACGGAGCCGATGTCTTTGAGCCGGCGGCAGGCGTTTGTCTGCTGAAATCCCGGCGCTACGTGAACCGGACGGGGTGGACGGTCCGGGCGCTGAAAGACCGGGAGGGAGCCGGGCCCGCGGATATTTTGGTCGTCTGCGACGACGTCAACCTTGAATTCGGCAAGCTGAGGCTCCGCGCGTCCGGCAGCGCGGGCGGGCACCATGGGTTGGAAGACGTCATCGCGGAGTTGGGTTCGGAAGGATTTCCGAGGTTGAGGATCGGCGTGGGAAGTCCCGCGATGCCGAAGGATTTGGTGGATTTCGTTTTGAAAAGCTTTGATGCGGAAGAGCGGAAAAAACTTCCGGAAATTTTATCGCAAGCGGAACCAATTTGCCGGAGATGGGCTGTGGAAGGTTTCGACGCGGCACAAAAAGAGCTGAGTCGGCAGAGCCAAGGTAAAAAGTAAAGCGGCTACGGGCGGGGATGGGGCGCCCCGCCGAAGGGCAGGACCCGTCGCCCCAGGCAAGAGCGTTTGAACTCACATCGAGATCAGGAGCGTTTACCCATGAGGAATTACGAAGGCGTTTTTATCATCAATGCGGACCTGCCGACGGAGACGTCCAAGGGGATCGTCCACCAGATCCAGGATTTTGTCTCCAAGAACGGCGGCAGAATAGACAGCCTCCAGGAATGGGGCAAGAAGCGGATGACCTACCGCATCAAGAAAAAACACGAGGGGAACTACGTCATCATCAATTTTCAGCTGGAGACCCAGCACACCAAGAAACTGGAGCAGTCGCTGCGGCTCAACGACCATATTTTGAGATACCTGTTGGTCAATAAGGACGCGCTTTAATGGGAAACGTAAAACATGAGACATGAGGCAGGAAACATGAGACATGAGGCATGAAGCATGAGACATGAGGCAGGAAACATGAGGCATGAGGCAGGAAACATGAGACATGAGGCAGGAAACATGAGACATGAGGCAGGAAACATGAGACATGAGGCAGGAAACATGAGGCATGAAGCATGAGACATGATAAAAGAATTGTTTTTCATGCTTCATGTTTCATGTTTCATGTTTCATGCTTCATACTTCCTGTTTCCTGCGTCATGCTTTGGTTTAGTGGAGGCATAAAATGGCTAGCTTGAACAAAGCTTTATTGATCGGCAATCTCACGCGCGACCCCGAGCTGCGCTATATCCCCAGCGGGTCGGCGGTCGCCAACTTCACGCTCGCGACCAACCGCGTTTACAAGCTCCAGAGCGGGGAGAAAAAAGAAGAGGTGAGCTTCATACGCGTCGTGGTCTGGGGGCGGATGGCCGAGATCTGCGGGGAGTACCTGAAGAAAGGACGCCCCGTGTTTGTGGAGGGAAGGCTCCAGAGCCGGAGCTGGGACGGGCCGGACGGACAGAAGCGCAACACGCTCGAGGTGATCGCCAATAACGTCCAGTTTCTGGGAAGCGCCGGCCCCGCCAAGGACAAAGGGGAATTCGCCGACGCGCCGGCCCCCAAAGAAGAGCTCGGAGAAATCCAGCTCGACGAGGCGCCCGAGGCCTCCAANNNNAATCCAGCTCGACGAGGCGCCCGAGGCCTCCAAGCCTGCTGACGAAGTTCCGTTCTGACGGTACTTAAGTAGTCACCTCGCGGGTGACGCCGGAGGGGAGGCCTCCGACGCGCGGAGTGCAAATTGACACGAGCACGTCGGAGTCCCGCAGGCGGCAGGACCCGCGAAGTAGTAGGCAAAAACCTTTTACATAAGGGGAACGAACATGTTCGAAAAAAAGCGGATGAAGAAGAAAACGGATCTCAAGAAGAAAAAGTTTATCCGGAAAAAAGTCTGCAAGTTCAAGCCGGAGGAAATCCAAAGCATTGACTACAAGGACGTGAGCCGGCTCCGGTATTTCATCACCGAGCGCGGCAAGATCATCCCCAGCCGCATCTCGGGCGCCACCGCGGAATCGCAGCGATTTCTCGCGCGCCAGATCAAGCGCGCCCGGCACATCGCGCTGTTGCCGTATGTGGCGGAGTAAATTCGAAATCCGAAGCACGAAATCCGAAACAAGGCCCTAAATTCAAATGACCAAAATTCAAAACAACTCTTTCGGTCATTGGA
>JACPAX010000078.1 GCA_016180585.1 Candidatus Omnitrophota bacterium
GGTATTTCCCCGGCCGCCGAAGGCGGAGTAGAGGTGGCTGATACTGTTGATCCGCGTCTTCCGGGCGAGCTTGATCTGGCCTTCATCGCCCTGGTAGTCCCTTGGACGGCTGTTAAGTTCTCCTTTGGATTCAAAGTACTTTTCCCAGCGAAGATATTGCGTTTTTAAACCCCGGGCCGTTGCCCGTGTTTTGGCAACCAAGGGATTGAGCTTCTGGACGTCGATACTTCCGGATGGCAATTCTATGCCGAGATAACCATTTTGAACAGCCACCTGTAAATCCCTGGCCAGGTAAAATAGGCCAGTCCTTCCGGCGTAGTTTCCGATATCGGCGAGCATCTTCAATCGGACCACCCCCCACTTTGAATCCAGCGTTTGCCCTGGAGCTATTGTCTTATTGAAAATCAGGGGTTGCCCTTCGGACATCCTTTTTATCAGACTCTTATAGGTATAATTAACGCCGGCATGCCGGGCGCCTGTGAGTGACGCCCGCTCCCACTGTCGGTCAAGCGCTTCCAAGCGTTGCTTCCACTCCACCGCCGAAGGATTATCTGAGGCGGTCGAGCCAATCAATGCTTCGACTTCTCTGATTTTTGCCCGGTAAAGGCGGGCGGCTTTCCGTAGGCCTTCGGGGGAGTCGGGCAGAGTCACCGCCGCGGGATCGTTTAAAGCATTCCCCAGCGAGGCGGTGCTGACCTTGTCTTTGTCAAAAGGGGACAGCGCCCTTTTTGTGGGCGTCTCTACTTCAAAAAGGCCGCCGTCCCCTTTTCCGGACCTGCCGCTCTTAAGGGGATCGAGGAGAAGCTTCTCGTATTTTTTTTGGTTGGTTTCGGCGGTGACGAGCGGGGCGAGCACGGCGTAGGACCAGCCTTTTTCCTCAAAGAGTTTTTTCAGATGGGCCGTGTGGTAGCCGCCGGAGATGAGTACCGCGACTTTCTGGTTTTCGTCCCGCAGGGCCTTCTCGGTGTTCGCCAGAAACGCGAGGTCCCGTCCGGCGACGGAGCCGTAGAATTTTTTGAGGAGGCCCCTCGCCTCTTCCTCCAGGCCGTCATAGGGCACCAGGTCCGCAAAGTACCCCGCTTCGGCGAGCCTGCGGTTTAAAAATCCCCGAACCGGCGCGGCCGAGAAGTCCGGCGCGTTCGCCTCAAACCGATCGAATTCGTCGGCGCTCATCTGGATCCGGCAGGCCTTCTCCAGAAGACGCGTGTAGCGGTCGATCGCGCGCAGGCGCTGGCTGTCCTCCGTCACAAGCGACGCCGCATAGACCTCGTTCTCGAGTGTCTCGAGATCCCCGGGGATTTCGCCCAGATCCATCCGCGCGTATTCGCCCAACATCTCGCCGTATTTCAGATAGTCCGGGAATTTCTCGACCGGTATTTTATTTTGCTTCGCAATATTTAAAGTATTTTGAAAGTAAGCATAGAGCGAGAGTTTTTCGTCTTTCAAGCGGCCAACCTTCTCAAGGCCGGCCTCCAGGTCCCGCCCGCCTCCTGACCGGGCGATGGCTTCGAGGAGCGCGGCCTGCTCGAGGGCCGCGGCTTCGAAATCCACGCGCTTTTCTTTCTCCGCGAGGGCCGCCAACCGCCTGAGCGCCGGGTATTTTTCAAGACCGATGGATTTCTCCGCGGCCAGCGCGAGCAGCGCCTGGAAAACCACCCCGCCGTCATTGCGAGGAGTCCCGCCTTCATGGCGGGACGACGAAGCAATCTCTGTGAGCCTGGATGGTTCCGCGGGGTTTACACTGAGCGAAGCGAATGCGCTCGCCGGGACAGCTTCATACTTGATCAATTCCTCAGGATAAACTCTCCGTTTCAATTTACCGACCGCGGACCGGACGCGGGCGATTTGGCCGAGAAGCTCCTCCCGCTTTTGGGCGAGCCGGCCGTAATCCTCGACGCTCTCCAGATAAAGCCCCATGTCCTCGAGGCCGACGATCTTCATCGGACGGTCCGAAACAAGGTTCTGATATTCCTCGCCCCTGAGCTTGCCCTTCACCAGATAGCTTTTGGCGACTCTCTGCCAGGTCTTTTGGGAGGCGACGGACTTCAGCGGCGTGAGCGAACAGTCCCCCGAGCCGCCTTCGGAGAGAACCAAAGAGACTCCATACCGGGACATCAGGCTCTCGAGCGCGGCCGCGAGATTTTCCTGCCCGGAGAGGTTCGCGTGCGCGTCCTGGATGTGGATGATGAACGTGTCGGAGGGGCCCCGGTGAATTTCTTTGAGAATACAGAAGTCCAGCGGCGCCTCAAAACGCAGAGGGTCCCCTGGAACCGTCTCCGGCGGCGTGAGCGACCGGGAGGCCGCGAAACCCTGCGGCGCCGCCCAGGCGACATCCGACGCGCCGAAGGCCGCGCAAAGGATTGCGGCAATAAGCCTTAAAACAGCTTTTTTCTTTTTAAACATCATAAACGGGGGTCTTTTGTGAATGAATATAAGGAGAGTATACCCTAGAGGGTCCTCCGAATGCAAATCTAAATCCTGCCGCAAAATCCGGCCGTAAATATCTCATAAGTTATTTAAAATCATTGGGTTAAAATAGTAGCGCAGGTTTAAACCTGCGCTACCCCTAAAAACCGAGCGTAAATCGGGGGGACACGATTTTTTTATCGCGTCCCCATCAAACGGTGAATATTTGATTTGCGCGCGGCCTCTTGGTAGAATAGGTTTTGAAATCAGATTATCCAAGGAGAATCTTATGTCCGAAGCGGTATCGGTCGATGGTTTTACGGTTTTTCTTTTTGTTTTAAGATGGCTTCATTTTATTTTCGGCATCGTCTGGATCGGCCTGCTTTATTTCTTCAACTTCGTCAACGGCCCGTTCGCCAAGACGATGGACGCCGCCACGAAGAAGCTTGTCGTCCCCCAGCTCATGCCGCGGGCGCTCTGGTGGTTCCGTTGGGGGGCCATGATCACGTTCATCACCGGATGGCTCTACATCACCGGCAAGCTTCATCTGAACGGCGCGGGCCTGACCGGCGAAGGCGGGCTTTTGACCTCCGTCTGGGGCCAGTGGATCTCGCTAGGCGCCCTGATGGGGACCCTCATGTGGTTCAACGTCTGGTTCATCATCTGGCCCGCCCAGAAAAAGCTGATCACCTGGACCAAAAAAGGCGAGGCGCCCCCCGAGACGGCCGGACTCACCAGACGCGCGTTCCTGGCGTCGCGGATCAACACCTATCTTTCGGTGCCGCTTCTTTTCTGCATGGGCGCGGCAAGCCATCTGCCGGTGTTCAACGGCGTGACCGTGCTCGTGATGGCCGTCGCGAGCGGCGCTCTCGTCTGGCACCTGGTCGGCAAGGTTGCCGGGAAGGTGGGGTCGAACTTCTAGGCCTTAAACCTGAATTCGATTGTCTTGGTTTCCTGGGGGCCGATCTCGACGGTTTGAGACTCGGTCCCCAGTTTTTCGTGCCAGGCCTCGATCAGGTATCTGCCGGGCGGCAGGTTCTTCAGCTCAAACTCCCCTCCGTCTCCCGTGACCTGAAAACAGGGGTGAGCCAAGACGCCGAGATACCCGATCATCCACGGATGGACGTCGCATTTGAGCGTGACCATGACCTCCGCCGCTTCGAATTTTTTCACCTGTTTCATCCCCTGAAACGGCAGGCCCAGGTTCCAGTTCTTCGAGTTCTCCGCGTAGGAATGGACGTTGTGAAGCGTCGGGTCGCTGTTGCGCAATTCGACGGGCTGCCCGACCTGCGCGCCGCTGACATGGGGGACATAAACACAGTTTTTGTTGTCGATCACCACCGGCTCTTGGGGGGCGTCGAAGCGGACATGCTCAAGACCCTCCTTCACGTACACGAAAACGTTCTTTAAAAACCCGTCGCGCGCAAGAAGCTCCTCGGACTTCACGTTCCCCCCGGGATGAAACACCGCGCATTCGGGATTGCCTTTGACCGGGATCTCCCTCGGCGCGGGCGCCGGGCCCTCGTAAAAAACCCTGCCCTTCACGGCCCCGGCCTGCGAAAGATCCGCGGGCGATTCCGGCGGCGGCGCGAGCGCTTGCGGCGCTTCCGCTCCGGGAGACGGGACCTTTTCCGCCGGTTTTCCACAACCAGCCAGTGTCATTGCGAGGAGCAAAGCGACGAAGCAATCTGTGTAATAACATAGATTGCTTCGCTTCGCTCGCAATGACATTCTTTTAGGAATCATTTTTTACTCCACCTTTATCGTTAAAATCAAATCCCCCGGGTGGCCGCAGGTCGGGCAGAGATTTCCCTGCCCGGCCAGACGCAGTTTTTTACCGGCAACGATCGCCGATGGGATTTTGACCGTGATTTTTTTTCCGTCGCGGGTCTCAAAACTCACCTCTCCGCCTTTTTGGGCCCTCGCGCGGGAAATTTTGAGCGTCGCGGACGCATCCGGGGACACCGCCGAAGGTTCCCCGCCGTATCCTTCTTCCGCGCGGCCGCCGCCAAAAAGCTCCGAGAAGACGTCCTCAAAACCGCCGGCGCTCCCGCCAAACCGGACCGTCGTACGCCGCCCGCCGCCGCCCTGGGCCCCGCGGAACGCGCGCAGGATCTCCTCGAAATTAAACCCCCGGGCCCCTTGGAAACCCCCGCCGCTTCCGTAGGCCTGCGAGAACCCGCCTTTTTTGTAGGAGTCGTATTCCCCGCGTTTTTTAGGATCGCTTAAAACGTAGTAGGCCTCCGAGATTTCCTTGAATTTTTCCTCGGCGGACTTGCTGCCGGGGTTGGCGTCCGGATGGTGTTTTTTCGCGAGCGCCCGGTAGGCCTTTTTGATCTCCTCGGCCGCCGCGCGTTCGCTCACCCCCAGAATTTCATAATAATCTTTTTTGGCGGGCATCCCTTCACCGGGCCTTTTTGCCGAATTCCTCGATCGCGCGTTGGATACTGCGGTTCGCCTGGTAGATCGTGCGCACCTTGCCCTTGATACGGACAAAAGTCTCGACGAGATCGGGGTCAAGATGCGTGCCCGCCAGCGACCGGATATGCTCAAAGCCCTCCTCGAACGGCAGCGCCGACTTGTAGCAGCGCTTGGACACCATCGCGTCGAAGACATCGGCGAGCGCGACGATCCGGCCGTAGAGCGGGATCGCTTTTCCCTTGAGCCCCTGGGGATAGCCGGTGCCGTCGTACTTTTCGTGATGCGCGAGGGAGATCACCGATACGGCCTTGAGAAGCGGCGAGCTTGAATTTTTGAAGATCCGCGAGCCGATCAGCGTGTGTTGTTGCATGACGGCCCATTCCTCCGCGGTCAATTTTCCCGGTTTTTGGAGGATGCTGTCGGGGATCCCTATTTTTCCGATGTCGTGCATGGGGCTGGCGTAACGCAGAAGCTCGAGCTCCTCGGCGGGCAGGCCCAACGCCCGCCCGAGCTCCGACGAATAATCGCTGATTCTGAGAATGTGGTTTCCGGTGTCCGGATCTTTGTACTCGGCGGCCAGCGCGAAGTTCAGAATAAGCTCGATGTGGGATTCGCGCAAATGCCGCGTGGATTCTTCAAGCGCCCCGTAGGCCTCCTGAAGCTTCTCAAGGTCGATGTCGAGACGGGCGGGGCGGGCCCTTTTCCTGCCCGCCGCTTCCGCCGTCTTGACCGGTTTGCGTTTACGACCGGGAATATAGGCCACGCGAGAACCAGGGCTTGGCGCCCTTCTCCAACACCGCGTTCAATGCCCGGATATTTTTCACGCCGCGGTCGAGAAGCCAGGCCTCCAGGGCCTTCGCCCCCCCTTGCGCGTACACGGGGATCCCGTCTTTCCACGTCGCCCGTCCGCAGAGGACCCCCGCGAAGTTCACGCCGGCGTTCGTCGCCAGCTCCAGGCTTTCCCTGAAAATGTCGTCGCTGACCCCCGCGGAGAGATAGATAAAGGGCTTTTTCGTGCACCGGTCCTGCCGCTTGAAGATCGCCTTGGCCTCCTCCCAATCATAGGCGCTCTCTTTTCCGTTAAAGGCCCTCGAGCCCTTGAGGTATTTCACGTCGATCGGGATCTCGACTTTGAGCACGTCCACCTTGTATGGGTCCTTCGAGAATTCCTCCATGCTTCGGATCACGACGTCGGGCTTGATCTTCGCGTAGGCCAGGTCCTTTGCGTCGCCGCCCTTGGGGTCATAGCCGACGAATTCAAGGAAGAACGCGATGTCCTCTTCCTCGCATTCCCTGCCGATGCGCTCCATGATCTCGTGCTTTTTCCGGTTCACCTTGGGGTCGTCAAACGGCGTGTAATACAAAAGCACCTTCACGCAGTCGGCGCCCTCCTCGCGGAGGCGCCTGGCGCTGTAGCCGTCGAGAAAATCCGGGATCCGTCCCTCCATCGTCGCGTCGTAGCCCGTTTTTTCGTACGCCAGCAGGAGCCCGCAGCCCTTGGCGCGCGCCTTTGAGGCCGGAAGCCCGTATTCCGGGTCCAAAAGAATCGCGCTCGCGTGAGGGGTCAGGACTTTCGTGACCACGGTCTTGAATTCGGACATCATCTCCGGCGTGACGTCCTTGTCGCCGACGCCTTTGGCCTTCGCGATGGATTTTTGCAGCGACCCGCGCTGGTCCATCGCCGCGGCCGTGATGACGCCTTTTTTGTTCGAAACGGCCTCTAAACTTTTCAACTTGCCTTCCGATAGGGTGACCACGTTCAAGCTCCTCGATTAGACGGCCTGCGGTGACAGTTTAAGATGCGAATTTTTTATTTTAGCACATCACACGCCGAACCTGAAGTGCATGATGTCCCCGTCGCAAACCCGGTAGTCTTTGCCCTCGAGCCTGAATTTTCCGTTCTCGCGCGCGCCCTGCTCGCCGCGGTATTTGACAAAATCCCCGTAGCCGACGACCTCCGCGCGGATGAATCCTTTTTCGAAATCGGAGTGGATTTTTCCCGCCGCCTGCGGCGCGGAGGAGCCCCCGGCGACGGTCCAGGCCCTGTTCTCCGTCGGACCCACGGTGAAAAAAGTAATGAGATTGAGCAGCCGGTAGCCCTCGCGCACCAGCTGGTCCAGGCCTGATTCCTTCATGTTCATCGCTTTGAGAAACTCCTCGCGCTCTCCCGCCTCAAGCCGGGAGATCTCCTCCTCCGCTTTGCCGCTGATCGCGATGATCGCCGAGCCTTCTTCCGCCGCTTTTTTTCGCAGCGCCCCAAGGGACGGGCCATCCGGCTTCCCGATCTCCTCCTCGGCGATGTTGGCCGCGTAGAGCACGGGCTTGTCCGTCAAGAACTTGACGTCTTTGAGAAGCGCTCGCTCTTCCGCGGTGAGCGCGATCTGCCGGGCGCGCCGCCCGTCGTCAAAAATCTTCTCGTAACGGGCGAGGAGACCGATCGCCTGCGACGCCTTCTTGTCCCCCGCCCTGGCCGCTTTTTCGAAACGCGACCTGGCCTTGCCCAGCGTTTCCAGGTCCTTCAGGATAAGCTCGGTGCGGATGATCTCGGCGTCCCGCAACGGGTCCACGCTGCCGTTCACGTGCACGACGTCGCCGCCCTCGAAGCACCGGACCACCTCGATAATCGCGTCGACCTCGGCGATATGGCTTAAAAACTGGTTGCCGAGCCCTTCGCCCTGGCTTGCGCCCGCCACGATGCCGGCGATGTCGACGATCTCGACGGAGGTCGGCACGACTTTCTGCGTGGGGACGATCGACGTCAGCGCGTCCAGCCGTTTGTCCGGGACCGCGACGACTCCCAGGTTCGGATCGATCGTCGCGAAGGGATAGTTGGCCGCCAGGGCCGAGCCGCGCGTGAGCGCGTTGAATATCGTGGACTTGCCGACGTTCGGCAGCCCGACGATCCCGCAATTAAAACCCATTATTTTTTCCTCAAGACCGGTGAAATACGAAATTTCGAATTTGTTTCGGATTTCGGATTTATCACTTCGCCGTTTTCACGTATTTATTAAAAATGTTTTCCCCGGTCCCCTGCTTGGGAAAATTGCTTTTTGCCTCTCTCATGATTTTTAAAAACGCGGCCTCCATCGGTTCGGAGGCGTGGGGCTGGGCCAGCTCCATCGCCCTCCACGCGTACCGCATCATCTGCACCGACTCGATCCCCGACAGATCGTCAAAAAACCACGCGCAGCTCGTGTACATCAAAAGCCGGTAGCGTTCGGCCTCGAGAAGCCCCCACCACTTTTTCTCGTCCGCGGCGCCGGGATTCCTTCGGGCATGCCTCGATAAAAACCGCTTTCTCGCCTCGTCGGAAGGATTGAGAATCACGTCGACATATTCGTTCCGGGCGGCCCAGGGGTCTTTCATCAGTCTTGCGCCTTCGCGCTCAAAGACCCTGTCGACGGCCTCTTTCACCCCGTCAAACGCCTCGCGAAGCACGGCCCGCCACTTCTGGTTCCAGCCGGCCGCGTGGGAGATCCGGCATCCGCAGTCGCTTCGCCAGCGCTCGACGCCGTGGGCGCAGCTCCAGGAGCTGTTCTCGTGAATATCCGTCTCCCAGAACGACCCGCACCGTTCGAGAAAATCCCCGAAGTTCGTCAGACGCGCCAGCCTTTGCTCTTCCAGGCGCGGAAGCGCGTAGGCGATCGCCATCTCGCCGAAGCGGTGGTGATGCCCGAAGCTCTCTCCGTCGGTCGCGGTGGAAACCAGCTGCTCCCTGTCGCGCCGGCCGAACGCGGCCAGGATCCGGTCGTTCAGCTTGTCGCCGTTCCACAGAAGCCCCTCAAACGCGATCGCGCGGGAGATCGGGGCGTTGTAAAAAAACAGATGAAAATGCCTTCCCCCCGACAAAATGACGCGGTAAGGCGTCCGGGCGTCGATCGATTCATGGACGACGGGCGCCCACCGCGTGCCAAAACCCAAATGGCGCACGCGGGACGCCTGATGGGGCGCCAGCACCGTGAACAAAATTCCCTGATCCGCCATCAGGTCGAGCGTCTGCCGGTCGACGGCCGCCTCGGAGAGCCACATCCCCTCGGGTTTTCTCCTGAAATGAAATTCGAAATCCCGGATCCCCCACAGGATTTGGGTAATCTTGTCGCGCTTGTCGCAGAGCGGCATGATGACGTGGTTGTAGACCTGGGCGAGCGCGTTGCCGTGGCCGTTGCGTTTGGACAGGCTCTCGCGGTCCGCGGCGAGAATCGCCTGATAAGTCGACGGCGCCCGGCGCTTGAGCCACGACAGGAGCGTCGGCCCGATGTCAAAGCTGATGTTCTCGAAGTTGTTGACGCGCCAGAGCACCTGGCCCCGGGAGTCGAGGACCGGCGCCTGGGTGTTCGCTTCGTAACACTCCTTGGTGATCCGCTCGTTCCAGTCGTGGTAGGGCTTGGCCGATTCCTCCGGTCCGACTTCGCCGGTCCAGGGATTTTCCCGGGGAGGCTGGTAAAAATGGCCGTGCAGGCAGACGTGTTTTTTCATTGGCCTATTTTAACACCTTTTTTTCACTCTTCCCAATCTGCCCATTTGAGCCAATGGGCGAGATTGGGCCTGCCGTCATGATGCCAGGTGATCGGCGGGACCTGCATGCGCCCGGCGCGGCAAATCCGGTTGACGCCCATCGCCGACAGGCGCTCCGCCCAACGCCTTCTTTGGGGCTCCGGCGCTTCGAGCGAGACGCCTTGAAGCCATCGCGCGAACGGCCGAAGGGCCTTGAAAACATCTTCAATTTTTCTAAACACCTTGATCGGCACTACCCGGTCCGATTTCGGGAGCGACACATGCGACAAGTCGTCGTCATAACTCACGAGCCACTTTCCCTTCGCGTCCCGCTCGAGCGCGCGTTTGAAAGCCCTGGCAAAAGGTAAAACCTCGGATTCTTTCCGGCCCTCGATAAAAAGCACGAGCGGTGAAAGACAGCCGCGTTGGCCGCTCATCCAGACATCCCGCGCGGCCTTTTTCGCCACCGCAGAAGTCCGTGCCGCGGGGCCGACGTAAACTCCGACGCTGACGCGATGGCCGTAACCTTCAAACGCGGTTCCCTGTGGAATATTTTTTTTGATTTCGGAAAGCGTTTCGTCGCTTCCATAGGCCACGACAAGACCCGAACGGTGAAGAGGCCCGCGCAGAAACGCATAACCTCCCCCCTTCACGCCCAATGGCAAAAGGCGGCTCGTCGCCGCCAGGCGCGGATCGTGTTTTGAAAGAGACTCGAGATAAATATCCAAAAACCCGTGGTCGCGGCGGGAAACTTTGCCGAGATTGACGCTCTTGACGAGCATCCCCAGAACAAAGCTTGTGATGGCGGGACTCGGGACATTGGAGGAAAAAATGTGCGTGATGACTGCCGGACCCCGCGCCCGGCGCCATTTTCCAGTAATACGGTCCCGGCGAAACTCATCCAACACGCGAGGATCTCCAAGCTCGGCCCTCAAGAGACGCCAAAGCTTCGGCGCCGTGAGTTCCCCAAACAAAGCATCCAGCATCGCCGAGGCCATTTTCCCGGCATAACCGGACCGATCCACCAGACGGCGTACCGCTTTTTTACGAAAGGGGCAATCTTTCTTGAGCCACCGGGAGGACAACGCTCCCAAAGAGGTGACAATCGAAGCAATGGGCCTCGACTCCGTACGCTTGATGTTTTTTTTCATTCCGCTACCCCGTTTTGGCAAGAAACTCCTCATAACTCAGCGAACAGCCGCGAAGCTCGGCGCCGCGCGCCCTGCCGAGAAGCTCAAACCCTTCTCCGCTCCGGCGGCCGAAGTCTTCGGTCTGCACCGCAAGCACCGAACCGCGGTTGGCGAGGTCAAAATGCCGGAGCACGCCCCGCGCGCCGTTTTTAGTTTCGCGACCCGTAACGGGATCGACCACGAGTGTCCTCGTCCAGGCCGGACCGGTTTTAAAAGGTTTTCTTTTGATCCCCGCGGCGGCGTCCGCGAGCGTCGTGTCGTAGAATTGACTCGAAAGCTCCGTCATCCCGTATTCACTGACACAGCACTCCGGCGCAAGCCCGAGTCTTTCCTTGCATTCGGCGTAGAGGGCCGTTTTGGAGACTTCTTTCATGCGGCCTTTGAACCCCCCGGTTTCCATGAGCCGCGACCCCCCGGGAAGACGAAGCCCGATTTTTTTTGCTTTCAAAAAATCAAGAAATGCCTTAAGGGAAAACGCGGTCGCGAGAAGAAAAACTTTTTTTCTCTCCCGGCGAAGGTCCCGAAGCAAGGCGCCCAAAAGAATCTTCTCCTTTTCCGCGTAATAGCGCCCTTTCCCTCCCGCGAAATGCCGACTCACCACCCCCATCATGTGCGAGAGCGAGGAATGGCGCGACTCCGCCGGCGGGCTGATCAAAAAATAAAAGGAGAGATTGACGCCGTCAGGCAAAAGATATTTTTTGAAAGAGGGCAGAATCGCGGCCTCGTAAAGTTTGAGCGTATCAAAGAGGTGAGCGCCTTTGTTTTGTCCGGTCGTTCCGCTCGTCCGGAAAGTCCTCACGGCGTTCCGGAGCGGAAACGTGGCGAGCACAAGTTCTTTGAACCCGGCGGCAGGCATGGCCGGGATGTCTTTCCAACTTTTCAACCGCCCGGGTGATTTTCCCTCCAGGAGACAAAATTTCCGGTAGTGGCTGTTTCTTTCGAACTGATACTCGAACACCGCATACGCCAACGCCTGAAAATCCACCTCGGTGGAGGGGCGATCCGCGTGCCTGTGGATAAATTCCAGAATTTTCTTGTCCAGCAACCGGGTCTGGGAATCCTGCATGGGAAAAGGACCTTTAAAGCTTTTGGAGGATTTTGTCGAAAACCGAGACGCTGTGGGAAATTTCTTTCTCGGAAATAATGAGCGGCGGCGTCAGCGAAACGACGTTGTGGCCGGCCCCGCAGGGAAGCATCACGAGGCCGTGGCGAAGCCCCTCCGCGATAAATTTCCGGGCCTTCTCGGTCGCGGGGACGCTCTTTTTGGCCCTGGTCCCGTAAGCGGGCTCCGCCAGCTCCACACCCACCATGAGGCCCGAACCACGGATATCGGCGATAATCGGATATTTTTCTTTGAGCTTCCACAGTTCTTTTCTGAAAAAATCCCCGAGGTTTTTGGCGCGATCGACAAGTTTTTTCTCCTCAATCTCACGGATCACCGCCAATGCCACGGCCGATCCCAGCGGATGCCCGAGAAACGTGCTCGTGTGGACCGCGTCTCCCGTGGAAGCCCCCCAGGAGTGCATCACGCGGGGCGCGCCGAGGCAGGCTGAAACCGGAAAACCCCCGCCCATCCCCTTGCCAACGCAGAGAAGGTCGGGCGAGACACCGCTTTTATCCATCGCGAACATCGAGCCCGTGCGCCCGAACCCCGTGAACACCTCATCGGCGATAAAAAGCAGGCCTTCTCGTGCGCAAAATTCCTTCAAGCTTTTCAGAAAATCCGGGGGCGCCACGCGTATCCCTCCGCGGCCCTGGATCGGTTCAATCATCACGGCGCCGATGGGAAACTTCGAGCGCCGCGCCTTCTTCACGAGAGACGCGACGGCTTTCATCGAGACCTCGGAGGCTTTGTTCTGATAAAGACGCGTGTCCGGAAACGGTGCGTGGACCGCGAGCCCCGACAACTGCTTCAAGAAAGGTTTCTTGAAATTCCCGCGGTGGGTCAGATGAAGCGCGCCGTAAGTCAGGCCGTGATACGCGCCGTCAAAAGCGAGAATCCCCGGCTTCCCGGTATGGATCGCCGCGGTCTTCATTGCGGACTCGACGGCCTCGGCGCCCGTCGTCGAAAAAATAGCCTGGCTTAAGCCCTGCGGCGTGATCTCGCTCAGTTTTTGGGCCAGCATCACCTTCGCTTCGTTCGGATGCACGTCCCCCATCCCGTGAATCATGCGGCGGGACTGCCTCCGGATCGACTCGAGAACGGCCGGATGGCCGTGGCCGAGCGACGCCACCGCAAAACAGCTCGTCAGATCCAGATAACGGTTGCCGTCCACGTCAGTGAGGTTGCACGCGAAGGCCTCTTTGAGAAAAACGGGAAAGGGGTCGCCGATGAATGTGACCTCGGGACACTCGAAACGCTTGAGCGACTCGGCAAGCTTGAGTGATTTCGGGCCGGGAAGCGTTTTACTGCGGACTTTGGGCAGAAGGCTTTTGGGAAGCGACTCTTTCTTTTTTCTGAAGACAAACCGAAAAAAAGAAGGCTTTTTAATCAATGTTCGAGGAAACGCTCGGCGTCGAGGGCCGCCATGCAGCCGGAGCCGGCGGCGGTCACGGCCTGTCGGTATTTGAAATCCTGCACGTCGCCGCAGGCGAAAACACCTTTTACATTCGTC
>JACPAX010000079.1 GCA_016180585.1 Candidatus Omnitrophota bacterium
CATCTGCGGCCTGCCGCTTTTCAGCGGATTCATCAGCGAGTGGTTGATTTACAACGCCCTGTTTCAGGGAGTGCTCCAATTCGGAGGCGTGGGGGCCGTCTGGGCCAGCGTGGCCGTGATCGCTTTGGCGCTGATCGGGGGCCTGGCGGCGGCGTGCTTCGCCAAGACATTCGGAAGCATTTTTTTAGGCAAAAACAGGTCTGTCGACAACGAG
Organism: Candidatus Omnitrophota bacterium; assembly: GCA_016180585.1. Lineage (GTDB taxonomy): Bacteria > Omnitrophota > Gorgyraeia > 2-02-FULL-51-18 > 2-02-FULL-51-18 > JACPAX01. The sequence goes on from JACPAX010000079.1 coordinate 215, forward strand.
CCCCACAGGGAAGGCCCGTGGACTCTCCTGGCCCCGATGGCGATGCTCGCGGTTTTGTGCGTCGGGATAGGGTTGTTCCCCCAACGAGCGGTCGCTTTTGCCTTCGAGGCGGCAAAGCATCTCCTGCCCGACGGCGCGTCGTTGCCGGCGGATTCCTCCCCGGCCCCTTTGATGCCGCTCGTGGTTTTCCTGAACCGGTTTCTCCCGGCTCTTCTCGTTTTTATGGCGCTCAAGGTTTTTCTTTCGAGAAAAGCGCTCCAAAGACGTTCGGAAACCTGGGGCTGCGGGTATGGAGCCGTATCGTCGCGCATGCAGTACACGGCCTCCTCGTTTGCCGGGCCGATCCTGCGGTTTTTCAGGGGCCCCCTCCTTTTTAAATCCCATGCCAAGATTTCGTTCTTGCCCTATTTTCCGAGCCGGGGGGAATTTCATTCCGGGGTCGTGGATTTTTCCGAGCATCGTGTGTTTAGGCCCGTTTTCGGGCTCATCGAGCGGGCGGCGAGAACGGTCCGTCGTCTTCAGAGCGGGCACACTCAAATGTATTTGACGTACCTTTTCCTGGCCTTGCTGGGTCTGCTTCTATGGAAACTTTACTGATCGCGCTTGTTTTCTCGCCGCTGCTCCCGGGGATTATCGCCAGGACCAAGGCCGTCTTCGCGGGACGGCGGGGGGCGCCTCTCCTCCAGTTTTATTACGATATTCACAAGTCCCTGCGAAAGGGACGGGTCACCAGCGACACGGTGACCTGGATTTTTTCGGCAGCGCCGTCGGTCCTGATGCTGGCGGCCGTCTTCTCCTCGTTTTTGGCGCCCTTCGGGCGTCTGAAGGCGCCGGTCCAGTTTACGGGCGATATGATCTTCCTGGTTTATCTGTATGGCCTGGCGAGATTTTTCATGCTCCTGGCGGCCTGGGATACGGGTTCGAGTTTCGAGGGGATGGGGGCCGGCCGCGAGGCTTTTTTTTCGTGTCTGGCCGAGATCACGCTTTTCGCGGATTTTTTGATTTTGGCGAAGCTGTCCAAAAGTTTGTCCCTGTCCGAGATGATCCAGCAAAGTTCGGCGCTGTCCTGGAGGCAGGCCGGTCCCGCGCTCATGATGGTGGTCGTCAGTTATTTTGCGGTCTTGCTGGCGGAAAATTCCCGGATCCCGGTGGATGACCCGGCGACCCATCTGGAGCTCACCATGATTCATGAGGTCATGGCGCTGGACCACAGCGGACCGGACCTGGGGTGGATCGTCTACGCCGGCGCGATGAAGCTTTTTGTCCTGGGGGCGCTTCTGGTTTCGATCCTGATTCCCTTCGGGACGGGGAGTCTGTTTTTCGATCGGGCCCTCTTTCTGGCCGGGATGGCGGCGTTGGGCGTCGCGATCGGCGTGGTCGAATCCGTGATGGCGCGTTTTCGCCTGGACCGGGTCCCGTCGTTCCTGGTGGGCTCTTTTGTATTCGCCGTGTTTGGCCTGATCATCACGTTCGCCAGGGGGGTCTGATGGGGGTCTGGCCGGATACGCTCTTGATCTGCGTGATGTTTCTCGACGTGCTGCTGCTGGTCTCAAGCCGGCTGGGGGTCCTCATCCGTTTTTTCGCCGCTCAGTCGCTTGTCTTGAGCGCGGTCCCCGTTTTTTTGTATCCGCACATGAACGTCCACACGGCCGTCGTGTCCGGCGGGGCCCTGCTTCTCAAGGGGATCCTGATCCCCCGTCTTTTGTTTTGGGCGATCCGGAATGCCTCGATACGCCGGGAGGCGCGGGGTTTGATGGGCCCGGCGGGGATTTTCCTGTCCTCGGGGGTCTTGATGGGGCTGTCTTTTCTTTTGTCGTCGCTGCTTCCCCTGCCGGTCAACGCCCTGCCCGAGTTTCTGGTCCCGGCCGCTTTTTTCACGTTGATGTCGGGTCTGTTTTTATTGATCAACGGGACAAAGGCGATCACCCAGGTGGTGGCGTACCTGGTGCTGGAGAACGGGATCTTTCTTTTTGCGGTGGTCCTGCTGGCGGAAATGCCGCTAATCGTGGAGATGGGGATATTTTTGGACGTTTTCGTGGCGGTCTTCATCATGGGCATTGTCATCAACCATATTCACGGGGCGTTTGACCACATGGACGTCTCGCGTCTGACTCTGCTGAAGGATTGACGATGCCGGTTTTTTTGGTGCTGCTTGCCTTCTCGGCGGGTGTCTTGGTGTCGGTTTTGCGCGGCCGGCGAGTCAGGTCCTTTGTCTTCCTTTCCGCCGCCCTGGGGCATGGGGTCGGCGTGGCGTCTCTGTGGTTTTGTCGCCCGCCCGCCCAACTCAACGGTTTTCTGGAAATAGACGCGCTGGGTCTCCTGGCGCTCTCGGTCACAAGCTCCCTTTTTGTCGCGACGGCCTTCGCCACGATCGGCTACGCGCGAAACGTTCCCGGCCATTCCGAACGCCTGCTGATGGGGGGGCTCCTTTTCTTGCTTTCGGCGATGACGCTCGTGACGATCAGCCGGCATCTGGGTCTTTTCTGGGTGGGCATGGGGATGAGCACCCTTGCCTCGGCGCCTTTGATCAATTTTCACCGGACCCCTCACGGGCTTGAGGCGACCTGGAAATATCTTCTGATCTGTTCGGTGGGGGTCGCGCTGGCCCTGCTGGGCACTTTGTTTCTGGCGATTTCCTCCGCCCCGGTCAAGACCCTTTTTGTGGACGAGCTTGTCGCGAACGCCTCGTCGCTTTCGCTGCCGTGGTTTAAAGTCAGCGTGATCTTTCTTCTCGTCGGTTACGGAACCAAAATCGGGCTGGCACCCTTCCATACCTGGAAACCCGACGCTTATGGGGAGGCGCCGGCGCCGGTGGGCGCCTTGATGTCCGGGGCCCTGACGAGCTGCGCCTATCTGGCGATCCTGAGGGTGTGCCAGATCTGCGGCGCGGCCGGGCAAAGGGAATTTGCGGGTTCGATCCTGATTTTCTTGGGGGCGCTTTCGCTGGCGACCGCGGCGGTTTTCATCCTGAAACAGGCGGATTTCTCCAGGATCCTGGCCTACTCCAGCGTCGAGCACGTGGGGATCCTGGCGCTGGCGGCCGGGGTGGGAGGGACGGGTTACTACGGCGGCTTGCTTCACATGGTCAACAACGGTTTTTCCAAAGGCCTGATTTTTCTGGTCATGGGGAATCTGACCCAGGCCTTCGGGACCCGGCGCGTCAAGGAGATCCACGGGGTCTTGCGCACGCATCCCCGGACCGGCGCTCTCCTCGTCACGGCTTTTTTGGCGGTCACGGGCATCCCTCCTTTCGGGACTTTCTATAGCGAGTTTATTATTTTGCAGTCGATGGTTTTCTCCGGCCACGACTGGACGGCGGTTTTTTACCTTTTTTGCCTGGGCCTGATTTTCACGGGGTTGGCGGCCGTGGTTCTCAAGATGGCGCAGGGAGAGCCCGCGCCGGGGCGGGGAGAGGGCGCCGGAAAAGAAAGCTGGATGAGCGTCGCGCCTCCTTTGGTCCTGGCGGCCGTCGTGTTGATGCTCGGGGTTTATCTGCCGCCTTTTCTTGAGGGCGCGCTGCGCGAAGCGGCCGGCGCCCTGGAAGGGGCTTAGAAGCGCGATGCCGCATCGGAAGCTCCACGCCAAAAACAATCAAGGCCTGGACCTGGACCGCGTCCCCTTGTTGGAGCGGGACGTTTTCCGGAAGACGGTCCTTGAGTCGTGCTCGGCGAACGCGAGAGTGGTGAACCTGTTCGCCGGACTCCGGGACGACGGGGACGCGCTCGTGTTTTGCGTGTTGGGGGACGACGAGCAGTCCAGGCTCCATATTTTTTCGACGCGGGTTTTGAAGGACGACCCCTCTTTTCCGTCACTGACCCCCGAGCTTCCCCAGTGCCATTTGTTTGAGCGGGAGATGGCCGAGCAGTTCGCGATACGGCCGGAGGGCCACCCCTGGCTCAAACCGGTCCGGGTCATTTCCGGCGGGCGTCCCTTTTTTGAGATCAGGGGCGGGGAGGCCCACGAGGTGGCGGTGGGTCCGGTCCACGCCGGAGTGATCGAGCCGGGGCATTTTCGTTTCCAATGCGCCGGGGAGGAAATTCTCAATCTGGAAATACAATTGGGCTACCAGCATCGCGGCGTCGAGCCGCTGATGGAGGAGGCCCCGGCGCCGCGGGCGGCGTGGGTGGCCGAATCCATCGCGGGCGACACGGTGATCGGCCACGCGACGGCTTATTGCGGGGTGATCGAATCCTTGTCGGGTTGCCCGATTTCCCCGCGGGCGAATTGCCTGAGGGCGGTGGCGCTGGAGCTGGAAAGAGTCGCCAACCACACCGGGGATCTGGGGGCCTTGAGCGGGGACATCGGATTTCTGCCCGCGGCGGCGTATTTCGGAAGACTGAGAGGGGAGTTTCTGAATCTTTTGATGGAGCTGTGCGGCAACCGTTACGGGAGAAGTTTTTGCAGGCCCGGGGGGGTGTTGTTTGATATCGACGCGAGGATGGCCGGCGATTTCACCCGCCGCCTGCTGAAAGCCGGGAAGGAAATCGACGAGGTGGCCGATCTTTTTTTCACGAGGTCGTCCGTCCTTTCGCGTCTGGAGGGGGTCGGCGTCGTTTCCCATCAAACGGCCAAAGACCTGGGGCTTGTGGGGCCGGCGGCGCGCGCTTCGGGGTGCGGGAGAGACGTGAGGACCGATTACGCCTACGGGATGTATCGTTTCTGCCATATTCCGATTTCCCTGGCCGGGACGGGGGACGTCCACGCCCGGGCGGTGGTGCGGTGGCTTGAGTCCCAACGGTCCATTGACTATCTCATCGAACTTTTGAATAAAATTCCAAAGGGGGCCCTGCTCGCGCCGCCGGGTCCCCTGCGGCCGAATCAGATCGCTTTTTCCATGGTGGAAGGCTGGAGAGGGGAGATCACGCATTCGGCCATCACCGGCCCCGGGTCGCGGATCGTCCGGTATAAGGTAAAGGACCCTTCTTTCAACAACTGGGCGGCGTTGGAACAGGCGGTCCGCGGCGCGCAGATCTCGGACTTTCCTTTGTGCAACAAGAGCTTTAACCTTTCTTACGCGGGTCATGATTTGTAGCGGAGGCGCCGATGTGGCAAGTGTTGAAGAATAGATGGCGGCAGGGATTCCGGACGGCCCCTTATCCGGACAAGGAGCCCGATTTTCCGGAGCGGTTTCGGGGGAGACCCGTCCCGGCGGAGAACGGACCGGGCGTCGATCTGGGGAAATCGCTTTTTAATGAGGACGCCCTTCAGGACCGCCCTCCGGCCGTGATCGGCTATTCCAGGGACTATCGGATGGCGGTTTCCCGCCGCGAAGACCTTTTATTGATGAAAGAAGGATTGAAATTGGCCGGGGCGCTTGATCAGAAAATAAAAAAGCTCTACGGGCGCTCTCTGAAGCTGAGGGCGGTCTGCGCGGGAAGTTGCAACGGATGCGATTCGGAGGTCCAGGCCCTCGGGAACGTGGTGTTCGACCTTTCGAGATTCGGGATTCAGTTTGTCGCGTCTCCGCGCCACGCCGACGGCCTGCTGGTCACGGGCATGGTCACGAGGAACATGGAGACGGCTCTCAAGAAAACGTATGAGGCCGTGCCCGATCCGAGGATCGTGATCGCCCTCGGGGCCTGCGCCCTCAGCGGAGGGCCGTTTGCGGGAAGCCCCCAGACGCGCGACGGGGTGGACGGCGTGATCCCCGTGGATTTATACGTGCCGGGCTGCCCTCCGCATCCGTATACGATTCTCGACGGTCTCCTGAGACTTTTGGGAAAACTCAAAGAAAAAACGCCCGGCCGGAAGAGCTAATTTCTTTAAATTCCGGTTCAACCTCCCTTCGTTTCTTTACCGAAAATTTATCCCCGCTTCACCGTTTTTTCATGATTTTCCGGTAAGCTTCAACCACACCCAAAGACAAGTTGCGTGGAAAGGAATAGGCGATGTTCGAAAAAAGAGGAGGACTATCCGTATTTGGTTTCCCAAGATAAGCGTTGACCCGGCTCCCGGGCAGGGACTAAAATAAAGACATAATCCTTTCAATCTTCTCAGTGACAGCCCCTTTTTTTCTCGACCCTTGAGGAGACGATGCGCGTTACCCTAAGGCTTATCCTTTCTCTCGCGGTGGTCATTGCCCTGGTGGCGGGCGGGTTTGCCCTATGGCAGGCCGGCTCCGTCATTCCTCCGGATTCCTCCGTAAACTCTCCCGATCTCCAGGAAAGGGTCCGCACGATCTGGCTCAACAGTTTTCTCCGGGCGTTGATTCAGGTGTTCTTTGTGGGTCTCACGGTCCTGGCGGTGATTTACTGGAACGTGATGGCGCCGATCCGCAAGACCACCGAATGGATCAAAAAAATCCGCCTGGGAGAGATGCCCGAGAAACTCAGCGTGAAGGACCAGGGCATTCTCGGTCCGCTCGCCCGGGAGATCTCCCGGATGGCCAAGAGCCTTCAGATGGCGCGTCTGGCGGCCGAAGAGGAGGCGAGGCTGCGCCAGTCCACCGAGTCTTTGTGGACGCCGGAGCGTCTCAAGGAATTTGTCCGGGTGAAGCTGGACGGCCGGTCTCTTTTTGTCGTCTCCAACCGCGAACCCTACATGCATCTCGGCAAAGGAAAAGAGATCGAATGCATCGTGCCGGCCAGCGGCATGGTCACGGCGATGGAGCCGGTCCTCAAGGCCTGCGGCGGGACCTGGATCGCCCATGCCTCGGGCGATGCGGACCGCCAGACGGCCGATCCGTCCGGCAGGCTTCGGGTGCCTCCGGAGGAGCCCCAGTACACGCTCCGGCGCGTCTGGATCTCCCGGGAGGAAGAGGAGGGGTATTACTACGGTTTTGCCAACGAGGGTCTCTGGCCGCTTTGCCACGTGGCGCACACCCGCCCGATCTTCCGTGAAAAAAACTGGGCCCACTACAAGGCGGTCAACGAAAAGTTCGCGGAGACGGTCCTCGAGGAGCTTGAAGGCGCCGAAGACCCCTGCGTCCTGGTCCAGGATTACCATTTCGCGCTGCTCCCGGCGCTCCTCAAGGCCCGGAGGCCGGATTCCCGCGTCGCCATCTTCTGGCATATTCCCTGGCCCAATCCCGAGTCGTTCGGGATATGCCCCTGGCAGAAGGAGCTCCTCCTGGGGATGCTCGGCGCGGACATCGTCGGTTTTCACACGCAGTATCACTGCAATAATTTCATGGAGACGGTGGACCGGTTTTTGGAGTGCCGCATCGATTATGAAAATTTTACGGTGAACCGGGAGGGGCAGAAGACCTCCGTCAAGCCCTTCCCGGTCAGCATCGCTTTCCTCGACGCCGCCCGGACCGATCACCTCGAAGAGAAGCGGCCTCTCCCCGAAAAGAAAGACCTCCTCAAGCCTTACGGACTTCAGGCCGAGTTCCTCGCCGTCGGCGTCGACCGGTTGGATTACACCAAAGGCATCGTGGAGCGCCTGCACGCCGTCGAGCATTTTCTCGAGAAAAATCGCGGGTACGTCGGGCGTTTCACGTTCGTGGAGCTCGGCGCCCCGAGCCTCACGCTCATCCCCAAGTACCAGGAGTTTGTGCTGGAGATCGAGCGGGAGACCGGGAGGATCAACGACCGCTTCAAGGCAAAAAATTGGAAGCCCATTCTTTTGCTCAAAAAGCACCACAGCCATGAGGAGATATCCCCTTTTTACAAATTGTCGGACCTGTGCCTGGTCACGTCGCTTCATGACGGCATGAATCTTGTGGCGAAGGAATTCGTGATGGCCCGTGATGACGAGAAGGGGGCCCTGATCTTGAGCCAGTTTACCGGGGCCGCGCGGGAGCTCGGGGACGCGTTGCTCGTCAATCCCTACGACGTCGGCCAGACCTCGGCCGCGATCAAGCAGGCGCTTGAGATGCCCGCGGAAGAACAGGCGCGGAGGATGCGCCGGATGAGAGGCACCCTGAAGGACCGCAACGTGTACAAATGGGCCGCCGATCTCGTGGGGGAGCTTGCCGGGATACGCCTGGAAAAGGCGGGATGAGGCGTGAGAAAGAAACTGCTTCTGCTGGATTTTGACGGGACCCTCGCGCCGCTCGCCAAGACCCCGCAGGCCGTGAGACTGGGCAGGAAAATAAAAAAAAGACTCGACGTTTTAAGCCGGTCCAAAAACTGTATCGTCGTGGTGGTGAGCGGCCGCTCGCTCAAGGATTTGAAATCCTATTTTCATTCCCGAAGGATCATTTATATCGGCAATCACGGGCTTGAGCTTTCGGGAAGAGGACTTCGCCTGCCCCGGGGAGCCCAAAGGGCCCGCCGGCGGGCGCACTTTGTCCGTCTCTTGGCCCGGAAACTGGGATCGGTGTTTTATTTCTGGGAGGGGGTCTCGGTGGAGGACAAAGGGTACACGGCGAGCCTTCATTTCCGGAATCTCAGGCCGGACCGCCTGCCCGTTTTCAGCGAGCTGGTCCATTTTTACAGGAAGAAATACGAAAGGTGGCCGGTGGTCTGGAGGCGGGGGAAAAAGGTGTGGGAGATCCGGCCGTCGGACGCCTGGGACAAGGGCGATGCGGCCCTCCATCTTGTCCGAAAATTTCCGGGCGCTCTGGCCATCGCCGTCGGCGACGACAAGACGGACGAGGACATGTTCAGGGCGCTCAGGAAAAAGGCCGTGACCGTCCGCGTCGGCCGTTGGCGGAAGTCCCGCGCGGAGTATTACCTGAGGTCCCAGAAAGACGTCGTGGAGTTTCTCGAAAGATGCCGCTGAACCGGGTCCAAGAGCCCTTTGTGTTTAAGAGCCAGATGAGCCTTGTCGAGATGACGGGCCGCAGGGCCGGGGACCTGGCCGAGTTTGGCCTTCATTTGAAAGAGGTCCCCGAGGCCTCCGTTTATTACCACACCCATCACTTCCTGCAGCAGCACCAGTTTCTTGTCCCCGAGCCGCCCAACGATTTCGCGTATTGGGTCGCGAGCGTGCTGCAGGAGGAGGAGCTCGGCGAGAGGCTCGCGGCGATCGATACGGTGCAGTTCCACACGCTCGGGGAATTGCGCGGCGCGATCACCGCGGCGATCGACCGGCATCTTGAGAAGCAGAAGACCTTGAGAAAAGCGCCTCCGGGAGAGGAATTTTATTTCATGAAATGCATTTTATTCACGTTTCCCACGACTTACGTCGCTTATGATTTAAAGGAATTTCTTGGCTGTCTTGAGCGCGTGAGCGTGGGATGCCTTTACAACCATATTTTTGAGGCGCGGCTTCGTCCGCCGCTGGGAATGAACGATTTCTCCTACTGGCTCCGGAAGAGCCTCGACGAGGAGGATCTTGCGAAGCGGATCGAGAGTCTTGACCCCTATACGCATACGATGGACGGCCTGCGGAAGGGCATCATTCGCCTGATCGCCAGACGGCTCGGAGAGGAATCTGGTGGTTAAACTCAGCGACTATGAACCGATCGTCGGGCCCCAGGTCATGGAAGAGCTGAAGCTCTTGTCGAAGAACCTCGCCGGCAAAAAGGTGATCCACGTGAATTCGACGTCGGTCGGGGGAGGCGTGGCCGAGATCCTCGATCGCATGGTGCCCTTGATGAACGAGCTGGGCCTCGAGACCCGTTGGGAGGTCATCAAGGGCGGGGAGGCGTTTTATGCGGTCACGAAGAAAATCCACAACGCGCTGCACGGCGCGCCGCAGGGCCTCGAGGAGAGCGAATACGAGATCTTCCTCGACGTTCAGGAAGAGAACCTGAAAGCGATGCGGTTTGACGGAGACGTCATTTTCATCCACGACCCGCAGCCCGTGGGTCTTGTGAAGGCCCGGAAATCGCTCGGCAACCGCTGGATTTGGCGGTGTCATGTGGACGTCTCCAGTCCCCATCCCGGCGTGTGGAATTTTCTCAAGGCCTATGTCGAGCAGTACGACAAGTCGGTTTTCTCGGCGCCGCTTTTTTCGCAGAAGCTGTCCATCCCCCAGGCGCTTATCTGCCCTTCGATCGATCCCTTGAGCGAAAAAAACCGCGAAATGTCCGGGGAGGAAATAGACGGGATCATGAGCCGGCTCAAGATCCCGCTCGACAAGCCGCTGGTTACCCAGGTCTCCCGCTTCGACCGGCTGAAGGACCCCGTCGGGGTCATCCGGGCCTTTAAGCAGGCCCGCAAATACCGGGAGGCGCGGCTGCTTCTGGTGGGAGGCACGGCCGACGACGACCCGGAGGGGGCCCAGGTGCTTTTGGAGACCCGGCAGGCCGCCGGGAATGATCCGGACGTCCTGATTCTCTCCCTTCCCCCGACAAGCCACCTGGAGATCAACGCGATCCAGCGGGTCTCGACGGTGATTCTGCAAAAATCCCTGAAAGAGGGGTTTGGGCTCACCATCACCGAGGCCCTTTGGAAGGGGAAGCCCGTCATCGCGGGGGCGGTGGGCGGCATCCCGCTTCAGATCGCCCACAAATACTCGGGTATTCTCACGCACTCGGTCGAGGGGACCGCTTATTGGCTCAAACAGCTCCTCCAAGACCCGTCCTACGCCACGAAACTTGGCGAAAACGGCCGCGAGCACGTGCGCCAGAATTTTCTCCTCACGCGCCACATCCGGGACTACCTGCTCCTTTTTCTCTCGCTGGACTACCCGGGCCAATCCGCTGTCGCGCTTTAAATTTGGTGGGGATCAATTTGGCGGGTCCTGCCGCCTGCGGGACTCTTCCGTTTCGGCGTCACCCCCCAAATTGATCCCTTTTCCTTTAATTAATTTGTAATCAGCCTCTTGTATTAATGAAAAACCAAGTGTATACTTCGCCCCTATCTGGACGGGTGTAAATAAAACAAAAACTTAGCATGTATTTTAATTGGAAAGAGAGGCTCAAGATGTTGAAGAAAAGTGTTTTATTTCTCGCGGCGCTTGCTTTTTCGGTGTCCGCGGCTTATGCGGCTCCCGAGGTGGTGGGAAGGAATGACCTGACCGTGGACGGTTCTGCGTTTGTTTACTCCGATGGAGGAGATAATTACGCCGCAGTGACCGGCCGCCTGGTCCACAACGTCACGGAGAATGTGGGCGTAGGTGTCGAGTCCGGTTATTATTTTGGTCAGGAAATTCTGGATGACACCAGCACGGACTACGGCGATCTCACCGGAGTGCCTCTGATGGCTGACGTGGTGGTCCGCTATGCCAATCCGTCGAAGTTCGTGCCTTATGGGGTCCTGGGCCTGGGCGCTATTTTCTGGAATTTCGATGAGAGCTCGGTCGTGACCGACGCGGGCCTGACTGCCAAAGTCGATGATTCTTTCGCCGTGAAGCTTGCCGGCGGCGCCGACTGGTATCTCAACGAGGACTGGGCGCTCAATTTTGAGACCGGCTATGTCTTCGCTAATTCGGACGTGACGGTCGCCGGCGGCGGCGCCGTGGCCAGCGCGACGGCCGATGTCGACCACTGGCTTATCGGCGGTGGCGTCAAGCGTCTATTCTAAAAAACTGGGCATGTATTTCATGAAAATCCGGGAGGCGAGAGGCCTCCCGGGTTTTTTTGACAGGGGCGTTGAATTCCTGGAAGCGCTGAAGAAGGCCTCCGGAAGGGATAAATGAATGCCGGAAAAATTACCGGGTCGTAAATAAGAAGAAAGTTTGCCGATGAAACGATTGACCAAAGCTGTTGCCGTCCTGATTTTTCTAATGTCAGGCCTTGCTCTTATCATGGGTCGTGATGGCTTCGCTCAGACTCCAATTGACGAGAACATCGTCTCTCAAATCAGGTACTCATCGGGTGGCGGTTTTTCATCCGTAAAAGAGAGAGGAGTTATCGCGACGCAGTATAAAGACAGAATCGAACTGCGACGCTATAGAAAAAGCTTCTCAACGAGTGACAGTTACGATGATACGTTCCAAATTTCGAAAGATCAGTATGATAGCTTATGGTCCAGCCTGGAAGCCGGGGGTTTGTGGGCATTGAAGCCGAGACGTATCGTGGGAAACGATTGCACAACAGTTACTTTTGAAGTCATAAGGGATTTGAAAATCGAACGAATCGCCGAATATTGTCCTACACAGCCGTTTCAAAGCGTTGCAAAGATTTTTGAAGATTTCTCCGCCAGTTTTGTGCGTGCAGGATTACCCAAAGAAGCCGACCGAAATCTAATTATCCAAAGCGCGGCGGACCAAGCGAAGGCGTTGGGGTACGACGTCTCTCAAATGGACGTGTTCTATGATGAAGGCAACCAAAAGGCCGAGAAGTATTTTGAGGATTCGGGCATGCCTCTCCATCAGAATGCGACGTTGCTGGGAAAAAATTACCAGGTTGTTTATTTTGCGCCCAAACAAATGCAATTTGGCGGCGACCTGTGGGTCTTTGTAGACCGAGACACCGGCAAGGTCATTACTCATCTCGGAGGCAAGTGATTTTCAGACACAGAACTTCGCTCCGTTTTATGCGGCGATGGATAGCGCTCTCTTGACGGATGATACCAAAATGGTTACAATTGTACCCAAAAAGGGTTCATGATGACAGAAGGGCTTTCCTCGGCATTATTCGGCAAGACTCGGCGGGCGCTTTTGACATTGCTTCTGACGCGCTCCGGTGAAGAGTTTTATCTTCGCCAGATCGTCGCGGAAGCCAGGACGGGTTTGGGAGCTACGCAGCGGGAGTTGGCGACCCTTGTGAGATCCGGCATTATCGAGCGACAGGAAAAAGGAAAGAAAATCTTCTATCAAGCGAACAAAAAATCTCCCATTTTTAGGGAGCTTCGTTCACTTTTGACCAAGACAGCTGCATAAAAGGGGTCAAATCTCTTCTTGACTTCTTACCCATCTGTGGATAGGATTCTCTCATGTCTCGTCCTCTAAGGATTGAATACCCGAATGCGTTTTACCATGTG
>JACPAX010000080.1 GCA_016180585.1 Candidatus Omnitrophota bacterium
GCCGCGCAAAAAATTACCGCTTCATCGACAAACACAGAAAAGAGCCTTTTCAAAAATTAAAGGAAAAACGGACTGGAGCAGTCTGATCAAAAAGCCTCAGATGCAAGGCGCGACCAAGTGACCGCGGAGGCGTACTGGAAAGTACGCCGCACAAGGGAGCGCCGGGAGCAACGCAGCAGATGAGGCTTTTTCATCAGACTGCTTTGGATGGGATGATGTGGACGCGGTTGGAGGGCTTAAACTCAACGATCCCGTCGGCAAGCGCGAAAAGCGTGAAGTCCCTGCCCTGCCCGACAAAGCGGCCCGCCAAAAAGCGGCTGCCTTTCTGCCGGATAAGCACATTGCCCGCTCTGACGAATTGACCGCCGAAGCGCTTGACTCCCAACCGCTGGGAATTGGAGTCGCGGCCGTTTTTGGAGCTTCCGAGTCCTTTTTTATGCGCCATGGTGGATGGATTTTACCTTGATCTTGGTGTACCGTTGACGATGGCCGATCTTCGTAGCCGATTTTTCGCGACGGATGTATTTGAAAGAGATGACCTTCGGGCCTTTCACCTCGCCCAGGATGTCCGCCTCACAGTACGCCCCCTTGACGAAGGGGCGCCCCACCTCGACCGACTGGTCCCCGGACACCAGGAGCACCCTGTCAAGCCTGAGTGTTTTGGATTTGGCCGGCAAAAGCTCCACCGAGAGCTCGTCGCCTTCCTTTATTCTGTACTGTTTTCCGCCCGTTTCGATGATCGCAAACATAGCGTGTGGAAACTACCACAGCTTCTTTCGCTTGTCAAGAATTCTCTTGATTTTGACCTCTTCCACGTGAAGGTGCGTGTCCGGAACGAGGCTGACGCGGTTGTGTCCCGGCTGTTCGATGGACCGGACGACCCGTCCGCTCTCCCGCGCCAGCACCTCAATCACCTCCGGAGCCGCCGTCAACTCCACGTGCTCCCGGCGCAGAGACTTGAGGAACTGGGCGAGCTTCGTCAGCGCCTCCGAGGCGACCGTCTCGCGGGACTTGACGATTCCCTTCCCCTGGCAATACGGGCACTGCTGGGTGGAGGCGCTCTCAAGGCTTTTGCGCATCCTCTGCCGGGTCATCTCGACCAAACCCAGCTGTGACAGGTTCAGAAAGCTCGTCTTGGCCCGGTCGCGGCGCAGGGAGTCTTCGAGGATCTTGAGCACCGTGCGGCGGTGGTCTTGTCTTTCCATGTCGATGAAATCGATGATGATGATGCCGCCCAAGTCCCTCAGCCGGATTTGTTTGGCGATTTCCCTGGCGGCCTCGCAATTGGTGCGAAAAGCCGTCTCCTCAAGATTCCGCGTGCCGGTGAACTTTCCGGTGTTCACGTCGATCGCCACCAGGGCCTCGGTCTGCTCGATGACCAGATACCCTCCGCTCTTCAGGCCCGCGCGCGGCTCGTAGATTCTTTCGATCTCTCTCTGCACGCCGTGGGCCGTGAAAAGCGGGATATCCCCGGTGTAGAGCGACAGCTTGTTCCTCAGATTCGGCACGGCCGCGCGCATGAAGCGGTCGACGCGTTTAAACTCTTCCTTGTCGTTGATGATGATGTGGTCGAAGTTCTCCGTCAGGACGTCGCGGACCATCCTGAGCACAAGACCGTACTCCTCATGCACGATGGACGGGGCCTTGCGAATCGCGCAGCGTCTTTGGATCAGCTTCCACTGGTGCACGAGAAAACGGATGTCGCGCTCGAGCACTTTCGCCTCGCACCCCCACGCGGCGGTGCGGACGATGAGCCCGCTCTCCTTGGGCAACGCGATCGCTTTGATGATCTGCCGTATCCTCTCCCGCTCTTTCTTGTCGTCGATGCGCTTGGAGATCCCGACGTGCGGGTGATGCGGCATAAACACCACGAATCTCCCGGCGAGCGAAATCTGGCAGGTGAGCCTGGCGCCTTTCGTCCCGAACGGCTCCTTCACGACCTGCACCAGCACTTCCTGCTCCTTTTTCAGAACGTCCTGAATCTGAGGGGTCGGCTCGTGCCGGTCCTTGCGGGGCGGCGGTGGCGGGGGGGTCGCCGGCTTTTCCCCGTTTTCGACAAACACGGCCTCCTCGGTATCGAAGCCCAGCCCCCCCTGGCCGACCACGTCGGTCACGTAGAGAAAGCCGTTTTTCTCAAGCCCCAGATCGATGAAGGCGGCGCCGATACCCGGCACGATCGAGCTGACCTTGCCCTTGAAGATGGAACCGACCAGCTGTTTGTCGCTCGGCCGCTCCACGTAGTATTCCTCCAGATGCCCGTCTTCGATGACGGCCACCCGCTTGGACTGAAATTCCATGTTCACTAAGATTTCTTTTTTCATCGTTTGGACCTCTTTTTAAAATAAAAAACACGGATCGGTTTTTCCGTTCTGGGCGGAAATCCAGTCCGTGTGATGGCCGTGCGCGTCAATTTTAAAGAAAAACTTAAAGCGCGGCGGGGGCCCTTAAAGCTTCGCGCCCGCCGGCGGGGCCGTGCCCCTGTCAGAGACTACCGTCACCGTCATGAAAAACAAGAGATCGGTTTTCTGCACCGTTTTATCTTTAAAACTGAAGAACCTCTCCAAAATCGGAATGTCGCCCAGAATCGGCACCTTCGTCTTGCTGTCGACTAAATTTTCCCTAATCAACCCTCCAATGGCGATGGTTTGACCATTTCGGATGCGGACGCGGGTCTGCGCCTCCCTTGTCGTGAAATGAGGCGCCTTGATGTCCGCCGTTAAATCATCGTAACCCAGGAGACTGGTAATCTCCGGGTGAATATCCACCACGATCTCGTTCGCGCTGTTGATTTGAGGCTTCACCGAGAGCCGTATCCCCACGTCCCGGTCATCGTAGCCGGTGACTTCCATCCGGCCCGTCGAGGAGTTGCGCTCAAATTTGGGAATCGCGATCACATCCCCCACCAAAATCTTCGCTTCCTGATTATTCAACGTCGTGACGCGCGGCTCCGAAAGGACCTTCGCGCTGTCCCTCTGTTTCAGCATCTGGAGCATCGCCTGAAACTGGCTGAAGTCCAGCGTGCCGAATGTGAACTCGTTCTTATCCGCCACCGGGAACGTGGCCTGAAACGCGTGCGGGGTGGACGTCGGGAAATCGTTGGTCGTCGAGGCCGTGGTGGTTCCGCTGCCCGACACCGCCGCCAAGGATGTCTGCCCCCTACCTTGCGGCAGATACGTACGCAACGCACTGCTGCCGACCTCGGCTACGGCCGGAAAAGGAAAGCTCGTCGGCCTGGCCGCCGCCCTCGCGGTCGCCTGCACGTTCCATTTGATTCCCAGTTTGTCGGAGCTGCCCAGCGTCGTCTCGATGACCTTCGCCTCGATGAGAACCTGAGGCGTGATCATATCCAGACGACCGATCACCCTCCGCACGTTTTGGACCGCCGTCGGCATGTCGGTGACCACGAGCGTATTGGACCGCGCGTCCGACCGGATCTCCCCCCTCTCGCTAAAGATATCCTTGAGCGCCTTTTCCACCTCGGAGGCCTGCGAATAATTCAGCGTAAACACCTCCGTCGAGAGCTCTTCTTTCTTCAGATTTTCAATCGTCGTGACCCGGATGATGTTCTCATCCCGGTCATACGCGTAACCGTAGGTCTTCAGCACCACGTCGAGCGCCTTCTCCCAGGGGACGTCCACGAGGCGTATCGTCACGCTGCCGGTCACGTCCTTGCCCGCCACGATGTTCACGCCGCTTTTCAGCGAGAGGATGCGCAACACGCTCTGAATGTCCGCGTCCTTGAAATCAATCGTGACATTGCCGGGGGCCGGGACGGACACCTCGGCGGAAGGGGCCGCCGCCTCTGGCGCCGGGACTGCGGTCTCGGCGGGCGTCTCCGCGGTTTCCTCATCCGCGCAAAGACCCGGCACGGGGGACCCATACGACAAGACACCCGCAAGCGCCATCCCCAGCAAAAAGAGCCTTTGTCTAGCAGTCTGCTCAAAAAGCCTCAGATGCAAGGCGCGAGGAAGCGAGCGCGCCCGCCACAAAGCTCGTCGGGTCCGTCCACAGAGCTTTGCGGACGGGTCCGCCAATGCTCTGTGGCGGAGAGGCGCTATGGGAATAGCGCCGCACAAGCGCCCGCCTCGTGCTTCGCGAGAACGGGTCCGTCCTGCTGCAAAACAGCAGGCGGAAGCGACCGAGCAACGCCGCAGATGAGGCTTTTTCAGCAGACTGGCGATCTCATGCTCTTTTTTGGTCTTCTTCGCGCGGATACATGGGCTTAAACGATTCGACGCCATGGATTGAAAATAAGACCCCTTCCGGTTTGACTTCCACCACCTTCACACCGCCGACCGTTTCGCCTTCTTTTAGCAGCGTCCCGCTCACGATCACGACGGAGCCGCCTTTGGGGTCGTAGACGACCCCTTCCACCGTGATGTCCTCGGCTGTTTCCGCCCCCAAAAGACCCTCGACATGCCTGGCCGAGGCGGTGACAAGCGGCACAAACGGGTCACGCTTGCCGCGTGCCGTATAGACCGGACTTTCGAGCTCCCCTGCTTGCGCGGAGGATTCCGCCAGAATCATACCAAAACCGGGGGGAAGAATCCACAAAAAGAAGAAAAACAGGCCTCTGATTTTCATGGTCTTTTGTAAATTTCCATTTTGAGATCCACCAGATGTCTCCGCTCATCCGCGGGATTGGACGCGATCTTCAAATCCGTCACTTTAAAAAACGTCCCGGCGGCCTCAAGCCTTCCGAGAAAATCGCCGAATTCATGCGTGCCGGCCAGCGCGCTCATCTGAATGGGAAGCGGCGCGTAAGCCGCGGAGGCGGCCGGACTCCGGCGGGTCTCCGTGGGCCGGATGGACATGATTTTCACCCCCGAGTCGAAGGCCTGCCGGGATAGATTTTCAAAAAGCGCCGGCACCTCGGCGGCCGAGACAAACCGCGACTCTTCTCCGGCGAGCCGCTCCTTCAGGGTCTCCCACTCCTTGCGAATCGCGTCTTTATTCTTTGCGTCTTCTCTCAGCCGCTTCAACTCCCTCCCGGTCTCCATCACTTTCGGCGCGGTCTTGGCCACGCTCCGGATCATCGGGTTCACCAGAAAGATCAGATCCGCGAGGAGGAGAAAAACCCCGGCCGCGGCGATCAGGGCCGTCTTCTCTCCGGCGCTTCTGCGGCCGAGGAAATCCAGCGCGGATTTCAAGGAGGGCCCCCGCATCAGGCGTCGGCCTTTTCGGGCTTGAAACGGCACAGAAGCGTAAAATCGTAAACGTCGACTTCCTTGATTTTCCTCTGATTCATATCGGACAGCTCGATATCGCTGAAGACGCCGGCAAAGAAGGCGTTGTTCTTGAGCTCTTTGAGAAACTTGCCGACAAAGGCGGTCTCCTGCCCGGGACCGACAACGCTGCCTTCCAGCTTGAGGGAACGTTTCTTTTCGGGCCCGGCGCCCGGTTTGGTTTCTTTGGACGGCTTGGGGGCTTTCCCCGCCGGTTTTTTTTCCTTCCCGTCCGTCTTGCCGGTTTGCTTCGCCGCTTTGGCGGGCGTCTTTTGCGTCGCCGGTTTTTCATCGACCACCGAGAGGGTTCTCAGCCACACCCCCTGCGTCATCGACGAGGACAGCGCGTCGAGGAGCGACGTCCAGTAAAAATTTCTCGCCGTCAGGGACCGGATTTCTTTGAGGCGCGCGTCCATCGCCTTCATCCCGGCCTTTTGGACCCCGGTCTCGCGGTTGGCCTCGCCGAGGCGCGCGACAAGCCTTCCGTTCCACGCCGCCTGCAGGCCGAGGGCGAAGACTGAGACGGCCAGGAGCGCCTGACACACGAGGAAAACGGCCACGGCGATCTTCGCCGTCTTCACCGCCGGCAGGCCCGCAAGCCAGGCGGACGCGGGCTCTTTCTTCCGGAAATCCTCGGGTAGCAGGTTGATCTCTATCATGTCCCCGTCCCGCGCAGGATCATGCCGAACGCGACATTGAGTTCCGCGGAATGCTCCGCCAGGAATTTCTGGTCGACGCGCTCAAAAATTTTTATTTTTTTGATGTTGTCCCAAATCGTGACTTCCTTTCCGAGCTCGGCGGACAACGTCTCCGGGGCCGCATAAGAGAGCGCCGCTCCCCCGCTCATCCAGACGTGTTTCAGGTCCTCCCCCGCCTCGTTCTCGTAGTAGTCAATCGAATGGGTGATCTCGTCCGCCAGCGGTTCAAGGCCTTTCCGGGTCGCGGCGCGCAAGTCGTCGAGAATCTCCGGCGAGCGGTCAAGCTTGAGTCCGTCCGCGTCCGCCTCGGGCAGATGTCTGAGCTCGGACAGCGCTTTGGTGATTTGGACGCCGCCGAACGGAATTTCACGCACAAAAAAAGGGACCTTGTCGTGGATGATCGCGAAAGAGCTCATCGCATGCCCGATGTTGAGGAGCCCGTAGGCGCGGTCGCTGCCGCTGTCGCCGAGCATCTCGAAGGCGTTCAGGAGGCAAAAAATATCCGCGTCGACGACCTCGGGAAAAATGTTCAGGGCGGAGAGAAGCTCAAGACGCGCCTTGACAAAATCGCGCTTGACCGCCACGAGCATCACGTTCATGGCTTTTTTGTCCTGCCCCTGACCCAGGATCTGGAAATCGAGCACGCAGTCGTCCACCGGAAACGGCAGGTGGCTCTCCGCCTCAAAACGAATGGCGCTCCTGAGTTCGACCGGCGTCATGAGCGGCAGTGTGATGCGGCGCACCAGAAGCGACGGGCCGGACACCGAGATTCTCACGCGTCCAGGCTGCGTGTGGGAAGGATCAAAAATAAGCTTGAGCACGGTTTTGAGCGACTCGGGGTCCTTCACCGGCAGGATCGAGGCCCGGCGCAACTCAATCGCCTCGCCGCTTAAAACCAGTTCCACGCACTTGACCGAATAGCTGCCCATATCCAGCCCCACAACTGACACAGGCTTAATTTTTTTTAACTGATTCATCAAAATTCCTATTAAAATCCATCTTTTTTAATAAATTTAAACCTAGTATATTACTTTGTCCCGCCAAAGGCAACAGGTCCAACTGGGGGGGGCGGGGTAGTGGGTCCGTTTGCCCGCGGGTGGCGAGCCTTGTCTTCGCCCCCTCCCGCGCCACCCGTTCGCCGACTTTCGCTGCCCTTCCAGGTGCCAGAGGGGTCAGACCCCCCTGGCACCAAAGAGATCATCCGCACTACCTATTATGGGATTTTTGTAAGCCACCTGATTTAGGCGGACTGAAGTCCGCCCTACCCTCTATCGTTTGTGTGTTAGCAAGAGTAAGCAGACTTGACTATTAAACAAAGGGGGGCATCACCCAAGAGAAGCCCAAGATCCGGTGCCAGGGGGGTCTGACCCCTCTGGCACCGGAGGGATAAGCGGGAGTGCTAAGGAGAAGGGGCGCGCTCCGCGTAAAAGAGGAGCGCGGCCCAGATGGCCAGGATTAAGAACAAAACGGCCGTGGGAATTTTGGCTTTCTGCGGTTGGAGCGTGGCGCCGGGTGAAGGGTTTTGATACACATAGGCCATCTCCGTTTCCCGGAGAAGCTCAAGGCGATATTTCCGGACGGCCGGGGGCATTTTTGCCGGCGCTTTTGCGTTCCTGTCCTTGAACCACACCAGAATCCGCGCGTCACCGAGCGCGTCGCGTTTTATTTTCGGCCTGACCTCCGCCAGGGTCCCCGAGGTGGTCCCCCGATCGGCGAGCATTGCCAGGATCGCGCCGGCATGCGGAAAGTCTGACCAGATGAGCTCGTCCTTGCGCGAATGAGCGCGTATCCCCTCCACGATCGCGCGATACTCGTCGGCAAAGTAGACCGTGAAACCCTTCGCGTGAAACGGCGACCCCGACGGCCGCAGATAAGCCGCCAGCGTCCGGTCTCCCCAGATCCAGCGGTTCGTCCCTTCCCTCGTGTTTCTTTCAAAAACCGGCGCGGCCATGAGAAAAAATGAGGCGACCAGAAGAAGGGCGATCCCTTCGGCCTTCTTCCCGCCCCGGACGGCCAACCGCCCGAAAATCCCGTCAAGCGCGACCGAGGCCAGAAAAATAAACCCGACGAGGCCGTGTCCGGCGAAGAAACGCGGCGGATGCGTCCACAAAAGCGGCATCATCCCCAGAATCCAGCTCACCGGAAGAAGCCCTTTTTTTTCTTTGAAGGCGCGCGCGGCCCCGGCGATCGCCAGAAGATAAATGAAAACATCAATCTGAATGAGACGGTTCTCTTTGGCGTTCACGAAAGCAAAACAGTCCCTGGACGCGGATTGATAGACCAGCATCGGCGCCGCCAGCAAAAGTCCTCCGAGCGCCGAGCGCCAGGACGCGCCGCGCAGGGTCCGGTCCAACATCCCGTGAATCGCGCCGGAAAAAAACACCAGGAAGCCCATCCAGGCATGGGTGTAAAAACAAAGGCCGAGCCACAGAGCCGCGGCAAGCGTTTTCTTTTGAGAGATCCCCCGCATGAAAAAAAGTCCGAAAACAAACGCGAGATTGAACGCCGTGAGCGTCACCGAAGCGAGCATCAGAGACATGGAGGACGCGGCCAGGAGCAGCGCCAGGAAGGCCGCCCGCGGCGAAGTCCGGCGGCCGGCGACATGCCAAATGACCGCCAGAAGAACCATCGCGGAAAAACAGTCAAAGAAACGGGCGATCGTCAAAAAAGAAAACCCGGCCTTGAAAAACCCGAGCATCAGGACATGCAAGAGCGGAGGATACAGCTGCGGCCGCCCCGCCGGGGCGTATTCCCAAAACGCCTGCGTGACATAACCGCCGGCGTCCGAAAACCCCTTCATCGCCGACAGGTGATAATAAATATCCAGAAATCTCGGCAGGAGCGGCCACTGCATGAGCTGAAAAAACCCGAAAAGCAGGAGAATCGCCCAAGAGTAGACCGGCCAGGATAAAAAACCCCGCCCTTCCCGGGGAAAACCCTCTCCGGAAAGGGCGGGGTTGGATCCTTCTACCACCGCACCTGGCTTATGGCAGGACGTGACCGGTCTGGTCGCAGGTCGGATCCGTGCCGATCGCGTCGATGGTATAAGTGCCGCTCGCGGGGCAGGTTGGTAACGCAGCGCCCTTAAGATAAGCGGTTAGATCGGCTTCAACCGGCGTCGTCGCGGAGTCCTTGTCGTTTTCAAGCGCGTACTGCTCTTTGGCCGCGTCAATCAGCCGGAGATTATTGATACAGCTGTTGGTCCTAGCGGTAGTCCTGGCTTGCACGAAGTTGGGAACCGCGATGGCGGCCAAGAGACCGATGATGGCGACCACAATCATGATTTCCACCAGCGTAAAGCCGGCCGTACCTCTTTTGATTCGCATGGGATGATCTCCTTTTTCACCGAAACCCCTGAAAAGGAGGCCGGACTTGCAGGAAGAATGATTTAATATAGCGTCCAACTCTATCCTACGTCCTTAGCATTCCTTATCAGGTATTATATTTTCTATCTAAAGAATAGCATAAATATACTAGCTTGTCAACTAATAGCCTGCTGAAATAGTCTGCTGAAAAACTTATGAGTCGAACAGTCTGATCAAAAAGTCCAAGATGCGAGGCGCGAGGAAGCGAGCGCGGA
The DNA here is from genome assembly GCA_016180585.1 of Candidatus Omnitrophota bacterium. Classification (GTDB taxonomy): domain Bacteria; phylum Omnitrophota; class Gorgyraeia; order 2-02-FULL-51-18; family 2-02-FULL-51-18; genus JACPAX01. Next base: position 9,504 of record JACPAX010000080.1, read on the forward strand.
GGCGCTATGGGAATAGCGCCGCACAAGCGAGCGACCGAGTAACGCTGCAGATTGGGCTTTTTCATCTTCATCAGACTGTTAAGCATTGACGAGACTGGACAGCTGGAATATCGGCAAAAACATGCAGATGACAATCCCCCCGATCACGATTCCCAGAAAAGCGATGACCAGAGGCTCGATGAGGCTGGTGATCCCGGCCACCGAGGCGTCCACCTGGTCATCGTAAAAATCGGCGATTTTGGAGAGCATTTTTTCGAGTTCCCCGGACTGCTCCCCGACGGAAATCATCCGGACGACCAGCGGAGGAAACACCCCGGAACGAACAAGCGGATCGGTGATGTTTTCCCCCTCCCGGATGCTGGATCTGACCTTGTCGACGGCGTTTTGAATGACGCTGTTTCCGGCCGTCTTGGCGACGATCTCAAGCGCAGACAAAATAGGCACGCCGCTTTTAAGGAGCGTGGACAGCGTCCGGGCGAATTTACTGACCGCGACTTTCCGCAAGATCATCCCAAAGACCGGCATTCGAAGCTTGAAACGGTCAAAGATGAAGGTCCCCCGCTCGGTTTTCAGAAACCGCACGAGAAGTATCCCGCCCACGACGGCCGACGGGACCCAGACAAAAAAGCTTTGGGTCAGGAAGTCGCTCACGACGATCAGGGCGCGCGTCGCCAGCGGAAGCTCTCCGCCGAAATCCAGAAAAATTCCCTTAAACACCGGCACGACCTTCAACATGAGAATCAGCGTGATCCCTATCGCCATCAGGCTCACGACCACCGGATAAACCATCGCCGACCGGACCTTGCGGATCAGCGAATCGGTTTTTTCAAGGTAGGTCGCCAGGCGGTCCATGATATCGTCGAGCGCGCCGCTGGATTCGCCGGCCTTGACCATGTTCAGGAAGAGCGGCGAAAAAGTGCGCGGGTGCTTGGCCAGCGCGTCGTGAAACCCGGCGCCCGAGGCGACGTCTCTTTTGACTTCGGCGACCACCGCCTTGAACGGGCGGCTTTCAACCTGCTCGGTGAGAATCTCAAGCCCCTGCATCAGGGGAATTCCGCTGTCAATCATCGTGGCGAGCTGTCTGGAAAAAAGCACGAGCTCTCCCAGCTTCACCGGACCCCCGCCCCCCATCCGCGACAGGCGGGACGCAAGGCTCTCCTTTTTTCGATCCGGCTTGACGGAGATCACCGTCAGCTCCTGATGCCTCAGAAGATCGACGAGCGACCGCTCGTCGGGGGATTCCGACACCCCCGAAACAGACCTCCCCGTCTTGTCCTTGGCGGCGTAACGAAACACCGGCATTTTATTCGTCCTCCATCGTCACGCGGATCACCTCGTCCAATGTCGTGAGCCCCTGGCAGCATTTTTTCAAAGCGTCCTCGCGGAGCGTGGTCATCCCTTTTTCAAGCGCGTAGTTTTTGATCTCAAACGCCGAGGCCCTTTTGATCACCAGGTCCCGGATCGCGTCATCGATCACGATCGTCTCCAGCACGCCCATCCGTCCCCGGTAACCCGTCCGGCCGCAGTGGTCGCAGCCCTTTCCTCTGAAAAAATTCCGTTCCTTCGCGTCGGGGACGATTTTCTCAAGGGACACGCCCAGGCGTTCAAAAACCTCTTTGGGGATTCCCACCTTTTCCTTGCAGCGATCGCAGATCTTCCGGCAAAGTCTTTGCGCCGCGACGAGGATGACGCTTGACGCGATGAGAAAAGGCTCGACGCGCATGTCGACGAGGCGCGTCATGGCCCCCGCCGCGTCGTTGGTGTGCAAGGTGCTGAGCACGAGCTGCCCCGTGAGCGCGGCCTTGATCGCGATGTCGGCCGTCTCCGCGTCCCGGATCTCGCCGACCATCACGATGTCCGGGCTCTGTCTCAGGATCGCCCGCAAACCGTTCGCGAAATCGAGTCCGACCTCCGGCCGGGCATGGATCTGGGTGATCCCCTCGATCTGGTATTCGATCGGATCTTCGATCGTGATGATATTTTTCTCCGGGGTATTCAGCTGGCTTAAAATGGAGTAAAGCGTCGTTGATTTCCCGCTCCCCGTCGGCCCCGTGATCAGGATCATGCCGAACGGCTTGGTCACGGCCGCCTTGAACGCCTCCAGAGTCTCCGGCAAAAAACCCAGGTGATCGAGTCCGAAACTCAAAGCGCTTTTGTCCAGAATGCGCATGACCACCTTGTTGCCGAAATACACCGGGAGCACGGAGACGCGAAAGTCCACCTCCTTATCGTGGAGCCTGATCTTGAACCGACCGTCCTGAGGGACGCGGTTCTCGGTGATGTCGAGTCTCGACATGATCTTGAGACGCGTCAGCACGGCATTTTGGTTTTTCCGCGGGATTTCAAAGGCCTCCGTCAAATGGCCGTCGACGCGGTAACGCACGCGCACCTTTTTTTCGAAAGGCTCGATGTGAATATCGCTGGCCCTTTTCCGGAGCGCCTCCAGAATCAGAAGGTCGACGAGCTTTACGACCGGGGCCTCGCTGCCGGTCCCCGTGACCCGGGTGACGTCCGAGTCCTCTTCGCTTTTGATGACGCTCAGTTCTTCCGTCGCGTCGCTTGCGGCGGCGCTGGCCAGCGCCGTCATGTCCTCGCCCGCGCGGGGATAAAAACGGTCCAGCGCCTCCTGGATATCCTTCTCGGTGCTAATCACGCAGTCCACCCTGGTCCCGGTATGCAACGCGATGTCGTCGATGGCCACGATATTCAGCGGGTCCGCTATCGCGATTGTCAATTTGCCGCCTATCCTGGACACCGGGACGGCCTGATGGGCCCTGGCCAACTTTTCGGAAACCAGCCGGATCACTTCCGGATCGATCTTGTATTTCGAAAGATTCAGGAAAGGAATCTTGAGCTCGGCGCCTAGTATCGAAATGAGCTCCTTCTCCGCCACCAGGCCTTTGCGGATGAGGATGTTCCGGATTTTTTCGCCCGGATTTTTCCCGTGTTCCTCGAGGACCCCTTCGGCGTCTTTGCCGCTGATCTGGCCCGAGGCCTTCAGGATTTCGAGGAGTCGGTCATTCAGATTTTTCATTCGGCGGCCTCCCCGTCCCTGACGGTCACGCGCAGGACTTCCTCGGCCGTCGTCGTGCCCTGAAGAATCTTGGCTATCCCGTTTTCTCTCAGCGTCATCATTCCCTCGGAAACCGCAAGCCGTTTGATCTCGTGCTCCTGGGCGCCCTTCAGGATCAGGGTCTTCACCGCCGGCGTCATCGTCATCGCTTCCAAAAGCACCGCGCGACCCGAATACCCTTTCTGGGCGCAGGCCGGACATCCTCTGCCGCGAAAAAAAACCGGTTTCTTGGATTTTAAATCGGACTCGGACACGCCGAGCTGGCGTAAAAATTCTTTGGAGGGCTCATAGGACTCCCTGCATTTGGCGCAGACTTTGCGGACCAGCCGCTGGGACCCCGTCAGCAACACGCTGGAGGTGATCAGGAACGGCTCTATCCCCATGTTCAAAAGCCGCGTCACCGCGCCGACGGCCGTCGTCGCGTGGAGCGTGCTAAGCACCAGATGTCCGGTGAGCGCGGCCTTGATCGCGATGTCGGCCGTCTCCGCGTCCCGGATCTCGCCGACCATGATGATATCAGGGTCCTGCCTTAGAATCGAACGGAGCGCGGCGGCAAACGTCAGATTCACTTCCGGGCGTATCGCCACCTGATTGATCCCTTCGATCTGGTATTCGACCGGGTCCTCGACAGTCACGATATTTTTTTCAGGGCTGTCGACGAACTTGAGCACCGAGTACAGCGTCGTGGTCTTCCCCGCGCCGGTCGGGCCGCAGACCACCATCATCCCGTGCGGATGTCCGGAGGCTTTCTTCAGCGCCTCGAGCGGCGAGGGCTCGAAGCCGAGCCTTTCGATGTCCAGCATCGCCTGACTCTTGTCGAGAATACGGAGCACCACCTTCTCGCCAAAATACGTCGGCAGCACCGACACCCTGAAATCAATCTCCTGCCCGCGGATTTGGATTTTAAACCGGCCGTCCTGCGGAACGCGGTGTTCGGCGATATCCAGATTGGAGATGACCTTGATTCTTGAGACGACGCCCGCGTGCATGCCGTGGGCCGTCACAAGCCCCTCCTGCAAAAGCCCGTCGACCCGGAACCTGACGCGCAGCGTCTTCTCCTCGGGCTCGATGAAGATGTCGCTCGAACGGCGCTTCACGCCTTCCATAAGCACCGAATTGGTAAGCCTCACGACCGGTTCCTCTTCCGTGAGCCGCAAAAGCTCCCGCGCCGTCCCCTCACGGCCGGCCCCGGCGGCGGTCTCCTCCACCTCCAGCTTGTCTTCCAGCGTCATGTCCTTCATCGCGTCCTTGAGCGCCTCGGTCACGTTTTCGTCGTAATAAACGCCGATCGCTTCTTTGATGTCCGTGTCCATCGCGAGCGTCGGACACACTGCCATGCCGGTAGTCCTTCGAATATCGTCTATGGCCGTGATATTCACCGGGTCCGCCATCGCGACCGTGAGCGTGTTGGAGCACTGGGCGACCGGAATCAAACAATAATGCTCGGCCATTTTGCGGGGAATTTTCCGGATGACCTCCGCCGTGATCCGGCAACCGCCCAGACGGATGACCGGGATGCCCAACTGCCCGCTCAAGACCTCAAGCAGCGTCTCTTTGGAGAGGCAACCCAGGCCGATCAGGATCTCGCCGATTTTTCCGGGCTTGTCCCTTTGGATCTTCAGCGCTTCCTGGAGCTCTTTTTCGGTGATGAGCTTCTTTTTGACCAAGAGCAAACCGAGGTGTTCTTTGGAAGGAAGGCTCATGGCCTGTAAGACCTTTTGATTGCTTCGCTCACGTCCGTGGCCGTTGTGACAAACACCTGGGCCTTGAGATGCGTGATCATCTCGGCGTCCTCGATGGCCTGTCGGTTCAAAGGGTTGGACATCGCCAGAGTCAAAATATTGCCGACGCGGTCGACGGCGATCAGGTTGTACTGCCTGCAGACGTTTTCGGGGATCATCCGGCAGACCTCCGTATCAATCTCATAACCGGCCAGCGGCAGATAGGGATAGCCGAAATGCGCCGTGAGCGCCTGGGCGATCGCCTGCTCGGTGGTATGCCCCAGCGACACGAGGAGGTGGGTGAGGAGCCCGCCTTTTTCCCTTTGGATTTCCAGCGCCTGTTCCAGGTTTGCCGGCGTGATCTGGTTTTTTTCCACGAGGAACTCGCCCAATGCCTGGGGCGCCTGTTTTCTCATCGCTGCCCCCTCGGCTTCACCGGGTCGTTAAAAGCCTTTCGAGCTCCTGGACATCCGAAGACCGGGAGACCGCGGATTCTCTGGAGATCTTGCGGGCCTTCACGAGCTCGGTCAGGCTCATGTTGAGCGTCCGCATGCCTTCTTTTTGTCCCATCTGCATCGCCGAATAAATCTGGTGGGATTTGGAGTCGCGAATCAGCGTGCGGATGGCCGGATTCGCCAAAAGGATTTCCGCCGCCAAGGCCAGCCCCCCGCCCTCTTTCTCGACGAGCTGCTGGCAGATCACGGCCTGAAGCACGAAGGAAAATTGCACGCGCACCTGCTGCTGCTGGTGGGCCGGAAACACGTCGATGATGCGGTTGATTGACTGCACCGCGTCCGGCGTATGGAGGGTCGCGAACACCAGATGCCCCGTCTCCGCGACGGTCAGCGCGATCTCGATGGTCTCCAGATCCCTCATTTCCCCGATGAGGATCACGTCCGGGTCCTGGCGGAGGACGTGCTTCAGCGCCTGGCTGAAGGCGAACGTGTCCGACCCGACCTCCCTCTGCGAGACCATGGATTTTTTGTTTTTAAAGACGAATTCAATCGGGTCCTCGATCGTCACGATATGGCAGGCCTGGTTTTGGTTGATATAATCGATCATCGCCGCCAGCGTCGTGGTCTTGCCGCTGCCGGTGGCGCCGGTCACCAGGACCAGCCCGCTGGGCCGGGATACCAGCGATTCGGCCACGTGGCCCGGAAAACCGATCTGATCGAAGTTCATCGGGTCCATCGGAAGCGCGCGGACCGCGCAGGCGATATTTGAGCGCTGCCGGTAGACGTTCACGCGAAATCGCCCCAGCCCGCTGATCCCGAAGGAATAATCGAGTTCCAGCGTCCTCTCGAATTCTTCGATCCTTTCCTCCGACAGGTGCTCGCGGAGCATCTTGATCGTGTCGCCCTTCGCCAGCGGCGTCTCCGAAAGCATCACCAGCTCGCCGTCCAGCCTGATCGCCGGGCACATGCCGTCGCCCAGGTGCAGGTCCGACGCTTTTTTCGACACGACATACTTCAACATTTCGGTCATCGTCCAGTTTTTTTCCATGGGCCTCTCCTGTCCGTTAAAAAGCCTCGACCCGGCTTTGGGCGGGGATTTTAACCGCCCGGGCGCGGTCCTGCGCCTTGAAATAAATGGCGTTGGCGTCGCCGCCATCCAGCGGGTTTTCGCTGATCCCGACGCTCACCCCGAGGGCCTCCGGGCTGATCCCCCGTTTGTCAAAAAACTTCTGAAGTTCCAGCCGGATGCGCTCGACGATCTCGATGGCCTTTTTCTTGTTGGTATCCGGCAGAATCCACGTAAATTCATAGCCTGAAATCCGCGCGGCGCGGCCAAATTCGCCCAGATGCCCGCTGAGGATCCCGGCGACCGCCTTCAGGACTTCCTCCCAGGCGGCCCTCCCCTCTCTGGCCTCATAGGCCTCGGCATGCTCGACCACAAGGTAAGCGAACGAGCACGGCCTCTGGTAATAAACGGCGCGTCCGATCTCTTCGCCCAGGCGTTCCCGGATATAGGACGCGTTGTAAAGGCCGGTCAGTCTGTCTTTGAGCGAAAGCCTCTCCACCTTCTCCAGGAGCTCTCGGGCGCTCTTGGAAATTGCCTTGAGACTTGCCGACAGCGCCTCCAATTCTTCCGCTTCCTGTCCCGCCGAGGGGTCGGCCATCAAGTCGCCGCTGGCGATTTTTCCCGCCGCCCGGCTCAAATTCGTAATGGAGGAGACCATTTGAATCGTGATTTTATAGCCGGCGAACGACAAAATAACGCTGCTCAGCATCACAAGATTGATCTTGAGAAGAATATCCGGGCTGACCCGGAAAGGGTAAGTGATAAACAAAGACGCGATGTAGACCCCCACAAGGAGGGGCAATACCGACATCAGGCAAAAGGACACCATGAGCTTATATTTTAGCTTCGTGGGTAGCCCACAGAACTTCCTCAAGAACGGCATATTTTTGTCCTTTCTTGATTAAAATTATATACTATGTATTAAAATTAGTCAATAGTGATTAAATCAGAACAGCGGGCGGTGGATTTTGAGGTTTAAGAGGAGGCCGATAGCCAGCATGGTCATCACCACCGAGGTGCCGCCATAGCTGACCAGCGGCAAAGGGACCCCCACGACCGGGAAAAGCCCCATGGTCATTCCGATGTTGACGATCACCTGCACAGCCAGCATCGTGGTCACCCCACAGGCCAGCTGGCTCCCCAACCGGTCGGGAATCTGGGCCGCGATCCGGTAGCCTCGGTGGACGATCAGCCAGAAAAGGGCCAAAACGATGAGAGAGGCGACAAGCCCCCCCTCTTCGGCGACCACGGCAAAGATAAAATCCGTATGGCGCTCGGGAATGAAATGGAGCTGGTTCTGCGGCCCGCTCATGAACCCCTTGCCGAAAACGCCCCCCGATCCGATCGCGATCTTGGACTGAATGATGGTATACCCCGCGCCGAGCGGATCGGCATTGGGGTTGACAAACACCAAAAGCCTGGCCTTCTGGTACTCTTTCAAAAAAAGAAACAAGACCGGCGAGACGAGCGCGGCCGCCAGGCCCATCCACAGCATGACTTTGGCCCGGAATCCCCAGAGATACAGCATCGAAAACAGAATAGGCAAAAGGCTCAGCGCCGTGCCCAAATCCGGCTCTTTGAGGACCAGAAAAAACGGCGCCGCGACGACGAGAAACGGAATGACGAGCCTTTCTTTGGGAAGGTACTCCACCCGGTTTCGTGAGAAAAAATTCGCGAGCACCAGGATCACGGAAAGTTTGGCGATCTCGGAAGGTTGAAAATTGAACCCTCCGAGGCCTATCCAGCGGTGGGCCCCCAGACGGGCCGGCATGAAAAGCACAAGGATCAAAAGTAAAACGCTCGCCGCGTAACACGGCCACGCCAAATCCTGGAGCCTGAAGTAATCGACGCGCACGACGAGAAAGACCAGAAGCACCCCGATCCCCATCCAGATCACCTGCCTCATCGCCAGGGTCTCGCCCAGCGCCTGGCGCGACTGAAACGACGCGCTGTAAATGCTTAAAAACCCGATCAGAAAAATTCCGAGCGGCGCAAAAAAAAGCACCTTATCAAACTGTCGAAAACCTATATTCTTCTTCATAGAATTTTGTGTGTCAGGCCACGCGAAAAGATTCGACGGGTGACGCCGAAGGGGAGTCCTCTTCCGCTCGCAGCCCGCAGAATGACGGGCGAGAACGGAAGAGTCCCGCAGGCGGCAGGACCCGTCGAATCTTTTCGGTGTAGGTCCATCATAAGTAAGCGCTTTCCGAGAGCCATTTGAAGACCGAGCTGGCCAGGCCCGCCGCCGAGACCCCCCCGCGTCCCCCGTGTTCCAGGAAAACCACGAGCGCGACCTTCGGATTTTTGGCCGGCGCGTAACCGACAAACCACGCGTGGGGTTTGTCCTGCCCCGACTGCGCCGTCCCGGTCTTGCCGGCGATCTCAAGGCCCGGGACCCTCGCCAGCCGCCCGGTCCCCGTCGGCGAGCTCACCACTTCTTCCAGCCCCCTCCTCACCGCCTCCCATCCCCTGGCCGGATAGACAACCGTCCGGGACCTTTCCGGGGCCACCCGGATCCCGTCGATTTTGTCGATGACATGGGGCTTGAACACATGCCCGTCCGCCGCGACCGCGGCGACCATGACAAGCGCCTGAAGGGGAGTGATCTGCAGATAACCCTGGCCGATTGCAAGATTGGCGGTCTCGCCCTCGTACCACGGCTCGCGAAATCTTTTCTTCTTCCACTCTCTCGACGGGACAAACCCTTTTTTCTCCTCGGGCAGATCGATCTGAGTCCGGCGGGCAAAACCCAGCTCGACGCTTTTCTGAAAGATTGCGTCGATTCCCGCCGAGACGCCCGCGTTGTAGAAATAAATGTTGCAGGAATGCGCAAAGGCCTCGGTGAGCGCCTGGGGTCCATGGCCGGCGCTGTTCCAACAGTGAAAAGAGTTGCCCCCCAGCACCCACTCGCCCGCGCAGGAGATCCGGGTCTGCGGCGTGATCCTCCCTCTCTCAAGCGCCGCCAGAGCCGTCACGATCTTGAAGATGGACCCCGGGGGATACTGCCCTCGGATGCCACGGTTAACCATCGGCGACCCCTCTCCGTAGAGATATCGGCGGACCTCTTTTCTGCCTCTCTTGGAGGCAAACGAATTCGGATCAAAAGAAGGGGCGCTGTCCATCGCCAGGATTCCCCCGCCGGCCAGCTCCATCACGATGACCGACCCTTTCCGGGATTCCAGAAGCCGGCCGAGAAACACCTGCAATTTCGCGTCAACGGTAAGCTGCACGTCTTTCCCCGCTTGGGGCTCGCGCACGCCGAGCGCCCGCACCATGCGCCCGCGGTTGTCGACCTCGATCTGCAGCCCTCCCGAAAATCCGCGGAGGTAGCTTTCATAGCTTTTTTCGACGCCCTCCTGCCCCACCCAGTCGGAATAACTGTACCCGTAGAGTTCCACCGCGTCCGCTTCCCGGTCCGTCATCGGCCCGGCGTAACCGACCAGATGCGCCGCCGCACTTCCGTGCGGATACTCCCGCTGGGGCCTGGTCTCGATCATAAAACCCGGGAGGAGATCCAGGCGTTCCTCGATCGCGACGGCCTTTTCCACGCCGATGTCTTCGGCGATCAGGATCGTCTGAAACGCCCCGGGCCGGCTCCCGTAAAACCGCTTTTCCAGAGCGCCGGCGTCTTCGCCCAAAATAGGCGCCAGAATCGCCGAGCTTTTCTCGACGAACGGCCTGGCCTCCCGATCAATCGCCGAGCAATTGAAACTGAGACGGTTGTCGGCAAGCGCGCTCCCGGAGCGGTCCAGGATCCGGCCGCGCGCGCTCTCGAGATAAATGACACGGATCCGGTTTTTTTCCGAGCGGAGGCGATAAAACTCATTCTGAAAAACTTGCATGCGGACAAGGTTGGCGGCAAGGACCAGGAAACCCGCCAGCGCGAACCAAGACAGACGCCTGACCCGTTTCATCCCCTGAAATAGCCTCCCGGCGAGGCCTTGCGTCCGAGCAGGCGGAAAAGAAACGGCGAGAAGATCGCCGTCGAAAGAATCGTGGGCCAGACAAACGCATCCTGCAGGATTCCGAAGACGGAGCCCATCTCCCGGACGCCGCCATCCATCGCCAGGCGAAAGAGCGCCTCCCCGTAGACAAGGGCCGCCGGCAACACCACCCGCGCCAGCAGGTTCTCGCGGAAAAAAGCCGTCGCCGTATAACCGGCGGCAAGACCGCACAGGCCGAGCGCGATCATCTCGTGCCCGATCCTTCCCACGCTGAAGATTTCAAAAAAAACACCCGCCGCCGCTCCCAGAAAAAATCCGAAAGACGGGCCCCGCGTCAGGCCGTAATAGACCACCGCGGCGAGCGCCAGCGCCGGCGCGTACTCCGAAAACACGAGTCCCAGCGTATTTTGGACCAAAAAAAAGAAAAAAACGACGGCGAGCGCGCCGACTCCCGTCCGGCTCATCCGGCCTCCTCCTCCGCCGGTGTCGGGCCGGCGACGCAGGCCACTTCCTCCACGCGGCTGAAGTCGGCGTATGGCGTGATTTCGGCCGTCTGATACATCTGCCCCGGTTCTTTCCAAATCTTTTTCACCCTCCCTACCACGATTCCTTTCGGAAAAAAACCGGCGACTCCCGACGTCTCCACGATATCGCCCTCGCGCAGCGACGACTCGACCGGCAGATATTTCACGCGGCACTCCGCCGACAGGGTGCCGGTCAGAACGCCCATCTGCCTGGTGCGCTGGACCAGGACGCCGATCCTTGAGCCGACATCGTTGATCAGAAGCACTTTGGCCAGGTGCGGCCCCGCCTCGACCACCTTGCCTACCAGCGACGACTCGGACAACACAAACATCGGGGGACGCACGCCGTCCCGGGTCCCCCGGTCGATGAGAAGCGTGCGGTTTTGTCCCCACAGGGACTTGGCCACGACCCTGGCAAAACAGATTTCCCGGGCGTGCGCCGGCACCGTGCGCCGCAGGCCCAGGAGACGCCTCAAGCGCTCGTTCTCAAGCCGGAGCTCTTCGGTCTGGACGGCGTCCTCCCGGATTTTGCCGATCGCCTGACGCAGCGCCGCCAGCTCCCGCGCGTTCCTGCGAAAATAGAAAAAGTCCCCGAGGAGATCGGAGGCCTGCTGGGAAAGCCGCGCCGGAAACTTCAACGCGGAATAAACGCCTGTCTTTAAAGAAACGGCGAGGTCCGGAGGCAGAGACAGGAGGACGAGAAAAAAAACGGCGGTCGCGAAAAATACACGGGGTCTTTTCAACACGTTTTTACTAAAGTTAAGCCGGACGGCGAAAAAGCCGTCAGCTTTCTAGGCTGCGGTTGGCCGAGACGGTGACTCTTTTGAGATAATGCAGTTCGCTCAAAATCTTTCCCGTGCCCGTCGCCACGGCGATCAGAGGGTTTTCCGCCACGTGCACCGGCAGCCCCGTTTCCTCCGAAATGAGCTTGTCGAGGCCGCGGATAAGAGAGCTGCCTCCCGCCATCACGATGCCCCGGTCGATGAGGTCGGCGCAAAGCTCCGGCGACGTCCGCTCGAGGGTCACGCGGACTGCCTCGATGATGCACTGGATCGGCTCGGCGAGCGCCTCCCGGACTTCCTCGGAGGTGATCTTCACCATTTTCGGAAGACCCGAGACCAGATCCCGGCCGCGGATTTCCATCGTGAGCTCTTCTTCCAGCGGATAGGCGGAACCGATGCGAATCTTGATCTCTTCGGCGGTCCTTTCCCCGATCAGGAGATTGTAGGTTTTCTTGACATGTTCGACGATCGCCTCGTCCATTTCATCGCCGCCGATGCGGATGCTTTTCGAGAAAACGACGCCCGCCAGAGAGATCACCGCCATCTCGCTCGTGCCGCCGCCGATGTCGATGATCATGCTTCCGGCCGGCTCCTGGATCGGAAGTCCGACGCCGATCGCCGCGGCCATCGGTTCTTCAACCAGATAGACTTCCCGCGCGCCGGCATGAAGCGCGGAGTCCCGGACGGCCCTCTTTTCGACTTCGGTGATTCCCGAGGGGATCGCGATCACCATGCGCGGACGGACAAAACGTTTGCGGTTGTGGACTTTATTGATGAAATAACGGAGCATGCTTTCGGTAATCTCGAAGTCGGCGATGACGCCGTCCTTCATCGGGCGGATCGCGACGATGGACCCGGGCGTGCGTCCGAGCATGCGTTTGGCCTCGTCGCCCACGGCGAGCACCTCGCTGGTGCCCTTTCGGATCGCCACGACCGAGGGCTCACAAAGCACGATGCCCTGGCCTTTGACATTGACCAGGGTGTTGGCGGTGCCCAGATCAATCCCCATGTCATTGGAGAAATAACCCAGCACCTCGTCGAAAAATTTATTGAGAATTTCCAAGAATCCCGCCTACCGGCCTGCGTAAGAAAGTTTTTTGTAAGATGCGGTCACGGCGGCGATTATAGCAACGCCCACCGGGGGTGTCAACAACTCACAACGCATGGCAGCAGGCCAATTTTCCCGCAGGGCCCGGCTCGCTTTGTCCTCGCCCCCTCCCGCGCAACCCGGCAAGCTTTATGCCCTCCAGGGCACAGGGGAAGCTTTGCTCCTCGCACGACCGGTCGATTTTCCCCTCCGAGGAAAATCAACCTCGACGCTCCGGCTGCGCTGGTTTTAAAAGAAATCACTTTCCGTGGTGCTCGCCTGCG
>JACPAX010000045.1 GCA_016180585.1 Candidatus Omnitrophota bacterium
TCCGTCGAGGGGGCCGCCGGGGGGCTTGCGGCGAGCGTCGCGGCGTCGGCGGCGATCGGCCCCTATCTGCCGATTTCGTTCAACGCGGCGCATCTTGCGGCGATCGGTTTTGTCCTGGGCGTCGTCGGCCAGATCGGGGATCTCTCGGAGTCTTTGATGAAACGGTTCTGCCACTCCAAGGACTCCGGCGAGCTTTTGCCCGGCATGGGGGGGATGCTCGACGCGGTGGACAGCATTCTTTTTACCGCGCCGATTTTCTATTTTCATTTGAAAATATATTTGTGAAGGGAATGGATAAGGGGGAATGAGAAGGAATAAAAGGGAAGAAGAGGGGGAAATAAGGGTGAGTGGTGGGTTGTGGGTCGGGGGGTGGGAGTGAGGGTGGGGGAGGAAAGGGAAAGAGGGGGGTGGGAGTGAGGGTGGGGGAGGAAAGGGAAAGAGGGGGGTGGGCGAAAGAATGAGGAAGTCGGTGACGATATTGGGGTCGACGGGGTCCGTAGGGCTCAACACGCTCGATGTGATTCGCTCGCACGCGGGCCGTTTTCAGGTCGCGGGGCTTGCGGCCGGCTCGAAGACGGACCTCCTTTTCGAGCAGATCCGGGAATTCTCGCCGAAGGCGATTTATCTCCGCGACGAATCGGCCGCGTCCGCGCTCTCCAAAAAAATCGGACGGCGTGTCCGGCTTTTTACCGCCAGGGACGGAATGAACCGCTTCTCGTCGTTTCTGAATTCGGATATCCTCGTGGCCGCGACGAGCGGCACCAGCGCCCTTCTCTCGGTGCTTGAGGCCCTTCGGTCCGGCAGGAAAGTCGCGCTCGCCAATAAAGAGGTGCTCGTGATCGCCGGGGCCCTCGTGATGGCGGAGCTCAGGAAAAATCCGCGGGCCTCGCTCATTCCCGTCGACAGCGAACACAACGCGATTTTCCAGTGCCTGCGGGGGCACGCGGTCGGGAGCGTTTCAAGGCTCCTCCTCACGGGTTCGGGAGGGCCCTTGAAGGACGTGCCGAAAAAACATTTCGCGCGGCTTTCCAGGAAGACGGTGACGAACCATCCCAAATGGAAAATGGGCAAAAAAATATCGGTGGATTCGGCCACGTTGATGAACAAGGGCCTCGAGCTGATCGAGGCCGCCTGGCTTTTCGGCCTGCCCGTCGAAAGAATAGAGGTGTTGATTCATCCGGAGGCGGTGATCCACTCGATGGTCGAGTACGCGGACGGGGCGGTCCTGGCCCAGCTCGGCGTCACGGACATGCGGCTTCCGATCCAGTACGCGCTCTCTTTTCCGGATCGCCTGGCCTCTCCCGGGATGCGGATCGACTGGCCGTCGCTTAAGACCCTCAGTTTCTCGATGCCCGACCGCGGGAAGTTTCCGTGCCTGGACATCGCCTACGCGGCCGCCAGGCAGTCCGGCAGCGCGCCATGCGTCTTGAGCGCCGCCGACGAAACCGTGGTGGGCGCGTATCTCGACGGCAAGGTCCCGTTTACCCGGATCCCCACAGTCATTGAAAAAGTGCTGTCGTGCCACCGCCGGGCGCCGAATCCCGACCTCGAGGAGATCCGGTCGATTCACGACTGGGCGGTGCAGGAAACCAAAAAATTGTGCGGGATAAACCGAAGGGACTCGTGATGCGGGGCGCTCTGGTTTTCATATTTGTCTTAAGCGTCTTGGTGGTGGCGCATGAGTTCGGACATTTCATCGTCGCGCGGCTCGTGGGGATCCGCGTCGAGAAGTTCTCGATCGGCTTCGGGCCGGTGCTTTTGCGGCGGAAGTTTTGGGGGACGGAATTCTGTTTCTCGCTTTACCCGTTCGGGGGGTTCGTCAAACTCGCCGGGGAAAGTCCCGAGGAATCCGAAGGTCGCGAGTGGGAATTCAACTCAAAACCGCTCTTTCAGCGGTTTCTGGTGATCGTCGCCGGACCGCTGATGAATGCGGTGCTGGCGTTTTTGCTTTTCTCGGTGGTTTTTCTCGGCGGGCAGCCGACGCTGACGGGCAAGATCGGCAAGGTGCTTGACGGCGCGCCGGCCAAGACCGCGGGTCTTGCCGAAGGGGACACGGTGCTTCGGATAAATGGGAAAGACGTGCGGTATTGGGAGGATATCCTGGAGGAGGTTCGCCGGGGCGGGGGGAAAGAGATGATCTTCCAGGTCCGCCGGGGGTCCGGAGACCTCGAGGTGCCGGTCGCGCCGGTCGCCAAAGAGGCGCGCGACATTTTCGGAAAGAGAAACAGGATTGCCTTTGTGGGGATCGCGCCGTCGAGTGAGATGGTTTACGTCAAAAGCGATTTACCCCGGGCGCTGGCGCTGGCGGCCGGGAGGGTCTGGACGCTGACCGTGATGATTTTGATGTCGCTCGGGCTCATGGTGACCGGGGCGCTTTCGTTCAAGGACTCGATGACCGGCCCCATCGGGATATTTTTCATGACCCGGGAGGCGGCCCAGATGGGCGCGGCGTATCTTTTTTATTTCATGGGTTCCCTCAGCGTGAGTCTTTTTGTGCTGAATCTTCTGCCGATCCCGGTGCTGGACGGCGGTCATCTGCTTTTTATGCTGATCGAAAAGATCAAGGGCTCGCCGCTCAAAGAATCCACGAAGGAGCGAATGACCCAGGGGG
>JACPAX010000081.1 GCA_016180585.1 Candidatus Omnitrophota bacterium
GGATTATGTGGAGGCGATGTGGCTCATGCTTCAGCAGAAGAAAGCGGACGATTACGTGATCGCCACCGGCCAGACCCACACCGTGAGGGAATTCGTCGAGGAGGCCTTTCGATACGCGGGCCTGGACTATCGAAAATACGTCCGGGTCGACCGGCGTTATTTCAGGCCTCTGGATGTGAATCTCCTGCAAGGGGACTGCTCGAAGGCCAAGCGAAAACTGGGCTGGAGGCCCGGGACCGGTTTCAAAGAGCTTGTGCGCCTGATGGTGGACGCCGACATGGAAGCGGTCCGCAAAGGCGGGGAAGGGGCGTCTTTTCGATGAGCGGATGGAAAGGCAAAAAGGTGCTCGTGACCGGAGGCGCGGGGTTTATCGGTTCCTATCTTTCCGAGCTTTTGACGGAGACGGGGGCCGTCGTGACCGTCGCGGACAATCTGGCGCGAGGCAGCGAGTGGCGCCTGGCGGGCGTCCGGAAAAAGATCAAGCTTCTGAAAACGGACCTTTTCGTCCCCGAGAATTGCGCGAAGGCCTGCAAGGGACAGGAGGCGGTTTTCAATCTCGCCGCGAAGGTGACCGGGATCGAGTACAACCGTTTCCACATGGCGGACATGTTTGAGAGCAACATGAAGCTTCAGATGAACGTGCTTCACGCGGCCTCGGAATGCGGGATCAAGCGGTTTTTGCAGGTGAGCACCGCCTGCATTTATCCGCACGACGCGGCGGTGCCGACGCCGGAGTCCGAAGGGGAGCGCGGGAAGCCGGAGCCCACCAACGAAGGCTATGGGTTCGCCAAGCTCATGGGCGAGAGGCTCGCCCACTACTACACGCGCGAGGCGGGGATGGAGGTGGTGATCGCCCGGCCCTTCAACGCGTATGGCGCCAGAGACCATTTTGACGAAGCGACCTCGCATGTGATTCCCGCGATCATGAAGCGGATTCTCGACGGGCAGGACCCGGTGGTGATCTGGGGCTCCGGCGACCAGTCGAGGGTGTTCGTGCACGCCAGGGACATCGCGCGGGGCATGATGCTCGCGGCCGAAAAGGCCCCGCCCGCCACGCCCGTCAACATCGGCCACGACAGGGAGATCACGATCAAAGAGCTTTTTGGGGTGATCTGCCGCGTGCTCCATAAATTTCCCAAGCCCCTCTACGACACGACCAAGCCCGACGGCTATCCCCGGCGGGCCGCGGACGTGACCCGCTTGAGAGCGATCACGGGTTTCGTGCCCTCGATCAGCCTCGAAGACGGCATCCGCGAAATGGCGGAGTGGTTCCAGACCCGCCCTGTTTAGCAGAGGACCCCGGTGATCACGGTCTATTTCAGGAACATACGAAGCCTGCTGCGTCTGACGCATTCCAATCTCGGGCGGTTTTGGTTCTCGATCGGCCTGCTCATGCTTGCCTCGCTTTTCGAGGGGGTGAGCGTGGGGCTCTTCGTTCCCCTGCTCAGTCTTCTCATGAAAAACGGCGACGTCTCTTTTATGACGGAGGCGCCGGCGCTCAAACCGCTTCTTGCTCTCTGGCCGTCCCTGGGTTTCAAAGAGATATTTTTTCTGATGCTGGCCGGGATCGTCGCCGGCGTGACCGTGAAGAACGGCCTGGTTTATGCGAGCGAGCTCATCGTCTCGCGCCTTTCCCGTCAAACCGAACATGTCTTGAGGACGCGGATCTTCGACCGGTACCTGAGCTTCGGCAAGCTATTTTTTGACCGACACAAGACGGGCGGCCTCAATGAGCTGGCTATTCATCAGGTCGTGACGGCGTGCCGCGTGTTTGAGTTTGTCCACTCGATCCTTTTGCACGCCTGCCTCGTCGCCGTTTATTTCGCGGCGATGGCCTATCTTTCCTGGAAGCTCACGCTTTTTTCTTTGGCGCTGGCGCCGTGCACGTATCTCATCATCCGGATCATCGCCAAAAAGATCGACTTCTCCTCCCGCGAGAAATTCAACATAGACCAGGAAATAGACTCCTGCATGGTCAACAACCTCGGGAACATGACGCTCATCCAGTCGTATACGAGCGAGGAGAGGGAGAGCGAGCGGTACCGGCGCCTGAGCGAGACCGCCCGCGTCAATTTAAACAGCATTTGGAAAAAAATCTTCTTCACGCCGCATGCCCAGGACGTGGTGCTCACCCTGGCGCTCGGCGCGCTTCTAGTGGTCTACGTGCTGACGACGCCCCGCTCCGGCGCGGGCGGCATTCTCAAGGTCTCCTACTTCCTGTCCTTTTTTATTTTCTTGAGGCGTTTTACGGGCAGTCTGAGCGTCATCGGAGGTTCGCTTACCGAGATGACCCGAGCGCAGGAGCCCATCCGCCGGATCGCGGAGCTTTTCGAGGACGCGGGAAAGCCTTTCGTGAAAAGCGGCGGCCGGAGGCTCGATGCGTTTCGTGACCGGATCGCGTTTGAAAGCGTGAGCTTCGGATACGACGGGGGAGAGCTCTTGAAAAACGTCTCTCTGGTTTTTGAGCAAGGAAAGACGACGGCGGTGGTCGGCGCCACGGGCTCGGGAAAAACGACGCTGGTGTCGATGATCCCGCGTTTTTATGATCCGTCCGCCGGGCGGATTCTCCTCGACGGCGTCCCCCTCGGGGAATATGACCTCCGGTCGCTTCGAAGGCAGGTCGCGATGGTGAGCCAGGACACGCAAATGATGAATACGACGATACGGCACAACATGACCTACAGCCTCGAAAAAGTGTCCGAGGCGGCGCTGAACGAGGCGGCCCAAAAAGCCCATCTCTACGATTTTATCATGGCCCTCCCGGACCGGTATGAGACGTCCGTCGGTGAAAAGGGGGTGCGTCTCTCCGGCGGCGAGCGCCAGCGTATCGCGATCGCGCGGGCGATTTTAAAAGATCCCCGGATCTTCATCTTTGATGAGGCCACGAGCGCCCTTGACATGGAAACGGAGCTTGCCGTCCAAAAGTCGATCGAGGAGCTGACCCGGGGGAGGACGGTGATACTCGTCGCGCACCGGCTTTCGACCATCCGGAAGGCCGACCGCATTGTCGTGATCGAAAAAGGCGCCGTGGTCGAGGAGGGGAGCTTTGACGAGCTTATGGCGAAGAAGTCGCGGTTTCATTTTTACTGGAGCTTCCTGAGCTAACCCCATGTGCGGCGTCGCGGGAATTTTCTCGTATCACTACGCCTCCTCTCCGGTTGATCGCGGGGAGCTTCGCGCCGTGCGGGATTTCATGGCCAGGCGCGGCCCGGACGGGAGCGGGGAGTGGTTTTCCGAGGACGGCCGGGTCGCTTTGGGGCACCGGCGGCTTGCGATCATCGATCTTTCGCCGGGCGGCGCGCAGCCGATGGCGAGCCCTGACGGCAAACTGGCGATTTCCTTCAACGGCGAGATCTACAATTACCGCGAGCTTCGCGGCCGACTCGAGAAGAAGGGACGCGTCTTCGGCTCCCAATCCGACACCGAGGTCCTCCTGCATCTGTACGCCGAGGAGGGGACCGCGATGCTTGGTTCGCTCCGGGGCATGTTTGCTTTCGCGCTCTGGGACGGGGAGAAAAAGCTTCTTTTTTTGGCGCGGGACCCTTATGGGATCAAGCCGTTGTATTACGCGGACGACGGATGGACTGTCCGCGTGGCCTCCCAGGTCAAGGCGCTCCTTGCCGGCGGCCGGGTCTCGCAGGAAAAGGACGCCGCCGGGGCGGTGGGATTTTTTCTCTGGGGGAGCGTCCCCGAGCCCCATACCCTTTATCAGGAGATCCGTCAGGTCCCCGCGGGCAGTCTTGTCGTCGTCGATGAGGCCGGCGTCAATTCTCCCCGGACTTATTTGTCCGTGGAGGGCGCTCTCGGCGGGCCGCCGTCCGGCGGTTTTGACCGCGCCCGTTTCGACGAGACGGCGCGCGCCGCGCTGACCGATTCGGTCGCCCATCACTTTGTCGCGGATGTGCCGGTGGGGATCTTTTTGTCGGGGGGCCTTGATTCCGGGGCGCTGACGGCCCTGGCGACCCAGGCCGGCCAAAGAAACGTCCGGACCGTTACGCTTGGATTTGAGGAGTACCAAGGCAGCGTCCGGGACGAGCGGCCGTGGGCCAGGGCGATCGCCGGGCGGTACGGCACGGATCACAAAGAATACATTTTGAGCGCCGGAGAATTCCGCCGGGAACTGCCGTCTGTCCTCGACGCGATGGACCAACCGAGCATCGACGGCGTGAATACTTATTTTGTGAGCAAGGCCGCGGCCCAAACCGGGCTCAAGGTCGCGCTCTCGGGCCTCGGCGGGGACGAGCTTTTCGGCGGCTATCCGTCTTTTTGGAAAATCCCGAGGCTTGTGCGTTTTACGAAGCCTTTTTCCTTCCTTCCGTTCGCGGGCGACCTATTCCGAATTTTGCCGGTCCCGCATCCCAAGCTTTCGGGGCTTTTGAAATACGGCGCCGACGCCCCGGGCGCTTATTTTCTCGTGCGGGGACTTTTTATGCCGTGGGAGCTTGGCGCGGTACTGGACAGGGATCTTGCGCGCGAGGGTCTGAGGCGGCTTGAGCCTCGGCGCTCCGTGCGGGAGGGCCTGCCGTTCAAAGCGAAGGCGACGTGGCGTCATGTCGCGGCGCTCGAGGCGCGTTTTTATCTCAGGAATCAGCTTCTGCGCGACGCCGATTGGGCGGGCATGGCGCATTCGCTCGAGATCCGCACGCCGTTCGTCGACGCCGAAGCGTTGAAGGTCCTGGCCCCCGCGCTGGACCCCCGTTTTTTCCCCGAGGGAAAGGCTTTCTTGGCCCGCCTCGCGGGCCCGCAGTTTCCGGCCGAGGCGGCGCGCAAACCCAAGACCGGATTCACCGTGCCGGTCGACGAGTGGCTGCGCTCGGAGGAATTCGGCGAGTGGAAGAAGGTGCCGCTTTTGGCCTCCCCCTCTTGCCCCTGGGCGCGCCGGTGGGCGTATACGGTTTATCGGAGAATGGTGGCTTAACATGCGGATTCTGGCCCTGGCAACCGAGGCCTTTGGGGGTTTTGGCGGGATCGCGCAGTCCAACAGAGATTTATTCCGCGCGCTTTCTTTGTCGCATGACGTGGTGGTTTTGCCAAGACGGTCGACACAAAAAACGTTGACGGATAGAAATATTATCCAGAAGAAACCAAGATTCAACAAAGTGGTATATTCCCTGACAGCTTTACGAACGCTGCGAAGAGAAGGGCCGTTTGATCTTATTTTTTGCGGACATCTTTTCATGGCGCCCCTGGCTCTTTGGCTTTCATGCCTAGGAAAGGTGCCGTTTTGGCTGCAGATCTACGGGATCGAAGCTTGGGCAAGGCCCTGTGGCAGTTTGCGAGCAGCGGCGGAGAGAGCAGGTTTGGTGACGGCCATAAGCCGCTACACACGTCGGAAGTTTCTAAGTTGGGCCGACTTCCCATCCGAAAAGGCAAAAGTCTTGCCGTGCACTTATGGTGAGCAATTTTATCCAGGCGCGAAGTCAGATGCACTCGTCAGCCGCTATGACCTGAATGGAAAAAAAGTTTTGCTTACCGTCGGTCGGATTTCTTCGAGTGAGAGATACAAAGGGCATGGTTACGTGCTTGAGGCGCTCGTCCGTTTACGAAACAACTACCCTAACCTAATCTATCTCATTGTAGGCGATGGAGACGACCGGCCGCGGCTTGAGCGAAGGGCGGCGGAGCTTGGGGTCACGGGCAGCGTGCGATTTATCGGCCGGGTGAAGGATGAGGAGCTTCCGGAGGTTTGCCGGCTCGCGGACGTTTTTGTGATGCCCAGCACCGGCGAGGGTTTTGGGATCGTGTTTTTGGAGGCGGCAGCCTCCGGCGTGCCGGTGATCGGCGGCAATGCCGATGGAAGTCTCGACGCGCTTGCGGAGGGGAAGATCGGCCGTTGTGTGGACCCTCAAAACGTCGCCGAGATTGTGGAGGCAATTCAAGAATCTTTGCAATCCCCGAAGCCCAATCCTTCGGCTGTACAAAAATTTTCAAGGGAAAATTTCAATCATCACGTTTCCTCCGTCATTGCGAGGAGGAGCGCCGGCGACGACGAAGCAATCTCTGCCGGAAAGATTGCTTCCCGCAAGAAAGAAGGCGGGCAGGCGCTTCGCTCGCAATGACATAGCACGGGATTTGTTGCGTTTACTTATAGATGACACAAAAACCTCGGATTTTGTACATTCAATACACCAATCTGGCCTATTACCCGCCGCTCGAGCACAGTGCCTCCATTATTGACATATTGACATATAATCAAATATACTTGACAATTAAGTAATCCCAGGGTACACTTGCCGGTGTCCATCGATCGTTGACGGAGCCCGGCCATGACAGAAGAAAAATCGCCCTTCCTGAAGACCGTCTCGCTCGCCCTTGTTTTGTCCCATCTCTGGTCGGAGGTCCTCTTCGCCGCGGGTCCCGCCGAGCTTCTGTCCGGCCAGGCCCCGCCCCCGGGCCAAAGCGTCTCCACCCTCGAGAAAAACCAACACACCGCCAAAAACCTCATCGAGAAAAAAGGGTGGGTGGACGACCTGGTCGCCACCGCATCCGGATCCTTTAGGGATCGACCCGCGAGCCCGAGCGGCGCCCTTACCCTGATTCCTTCAAGCCGGGTCCGGACCAAAGAACCCCGTCCGGAAAACCCCGCTCCCCACCGCGCCGACCAGACGCCTTTTACGCCTCAAACCCTCCGGAGAGAGACGGCCCCGGCCAACCCTCCCGAGACCCCGCCTCCGCCGGCCGGGCCGCCCGCCAACTTTACCCTCGAGACCGCCCGAGGCGACAGGCTTCACTACGAAGGCGGCAAGCTCATGACGCTCGACACCCCCGAAGGGCTTGTGTTGGCGAGTCCGGTTTTGGATGCGGAAGGAGTTTTGAGCTCCGCCGACTTCAAGACTCAAACCGGCCACACGCTTGTCTTCGCGCCCAATGGCGCCCTCGAGGCCATCCGGGATTCCGAGGGGGCGGAGGTCCTTCGTTTGACTTCGAGCGGCCCACAAGGGGTGTCTCTGGTCCAGTTCGGCGTGGAGTCTAGCTACGACCCCGCCGGGGAGCTTACCGCGCTCAGCCTGGGGGGCCTTTCGGTGTTTTACGAGGGAGGATTAAAAAAGTTCGTCGTCATTACGCTCCCCGACGGGGAAAGGCGTATCTATGACGGGACCAACCGACTCGAGAGGATCCGCACCTCTGAAGGGAGCGAGATCTTCTTCGAATGGAATCCCCAGACCCGGAAGAACGAGCCCACAAAGCTTGTGACCCCCGATGGCCGGTCCGAGCCTCTCGACCTCGACACCGCCGTCGAGGGGAAGCTCGACGTGCGTTATGAGAGGGGCCGGATAAAGGAGGTCTTCGACATCCCAAACGGCCATCAAAGGCTCTATTCCTACGACTACAAGAAAGACGCCGACGGCGAGGACCTCCTCGAAATCACCGACGCCTCGGACAACACCCTGAAGACCTACAAAAAAGGGGAGCTGCAGAAGTCTCTCGACCTCGACACCTCGCTTCTTTCCGCGTATTTTTATGAAAACCAGAAAATCAGCCGCGTCGAGATCTCGCGCCTGGGGCGCGCCTTGCAGACCTACGTTTATGGTTACACCGTCGAGAACGGAAGCCCGGTGACCTCCGTCTTTGATTCGTCCGAGGACGTGACGCGGTTTTTCGGCAGCGAGAATAGGCTGCTTCGGATACAGCGGGGATCGGATCTCTACCGGATCTCCTACGCCAGAAACGCCTCCGGCGAGGAGATTACCACCGAAGAGCTTGTCGAACGCAGGCTCTCCGACCGCTCCGTGGCCCGCTATTCGGACGGGGCGCTCCAGCGGATCGACCTTGCTTCGGGGGGTTTCTTCAGCGATCTGGCGCTGGACGAACAAAGAAAGATCGACAAGGCCGTGCTCCATCTTACGGACGGCGCCACGGTCTCCTTCGAGGATGGGACGATCTCAAAAGCCGGTAATGCGGCTGTTCCGGAACTGCTCTATTCTTATGAGGCCGATGCCGCCGGCAATTTATCAAAAATTTGGGCGAAGATAGAGGAGACAAGGCTTGAATACGATCCGAACGGCAAGCTCCTGGGCTTAAGGCTTTCGGAGTCGCGCGAGGACGCCGCCGGCTCGGTCAATTTCTCGGACTCGGGGCCTCTGAGTCAGGCGATGACGGTCAAAAGGCACGGATTGGCGCGGATGGACACCGCGGACAAGCGGTTTGGGGCGGCGTCGGGGCTTTTCTACGGAGACGGCGACTATCTGGCGATCGCGGACTCCGAGGCGTGGACGCCTCGCGGCGACTTCACCATGGATTTGAACGTCCGGTTCGACGCGCCCTCGGGGTCTCATCAGGCGCTCGTCGGGCAGTATCAGGACGACGGCAACTTTTGGAGCCTGGAGTATCACGGAGAGGCCTTGCGCTTTTATCAGAGCGAGCAAGGCAACCAAACCCTCGACATCTCCAACCCCTGGACGCTTCCCGTGGCCGGTGCCTGGCATCACGTGGCGCTTGTCAGGTCCGGAGAGGATTTCAGGATGTTCATCGACGGAAAGCAGATCGGCGCGACGCAGAAAAGCTCCGCCCCCATCCGGGACTTGAGCGGCCAGCTGTGGGTCGGAAGGAACGCGGGATCCAAAATCCACCATTTTGAGGGAGCCCTTGACGAGTTGAGACTGTCCGAGACAAGCCGGTGGGAGTCGGATTTTACACCCGAAACCCAAGCCTACGGATCGGACGCCAGGACGAAGCTCCTCCTCCACTTTGACGCGACCGACCCGTCTTATTTTCGCTTCGAGGACAACGGATCGGATGGGGGGCCGCGTTTTAGTTTTCAAGGGGACGGGGGAAGACTAAGTTTTGATTCCCAGGGAAACTTGCTTGAGGTTTCGCCGAGCCCCGTGAGGCTCGGTCTTCTCAACGACGCGCACGTCGAGTCCTTTCAATACCCCAATCCCGACGCGGCGACCTGGAGGCAGGAACAAGAAGCCGAGGAGAATTTTCTAAACGCGGTGGACGCCTCCGCGCATCAAAAGGAAATCCGAGGCATGTTGCAGGGTATTTTTGGTGATTCCGACGTTAATTTCCATGACACTCAACGGAGCATGTGGGAAAGCTATATTTTGACTCATCAGGCGATTCTTTATGATGAAAACCATGTTTTCAGAAAAGACCCCCTGGCGCGTTTTCTGGCCGTGATTCGATTCCAGAAGGAGCTGGCCGGCTTGGACCCTGCCCGGCGCTTTGACCTCACGCTTGCTTTGCGCGGACAGCATGACATTAATCTGGATGATGAGCTCAACCGCGAAGAGTTTGAAAAGCTGACCAACGGCACGGTGCGCCTGAAAAAAGAAAACGGCAGGGTGGTTTTGGGCGGCCCCGACGACGTTTCTTTGACGGACTGGAACAGACCCGGACCCGGGCAGTCCGCCGCCGACAAAGCGGAACTCGACCGCCGGATCCAGGCGGCCTCCCGTCTTCTCTCCGGAAGGATGGCGCGGCTTTTGGAGCTGCCTTATTTTCGTCAGAGCGTTTCCTGGCTTGCCGTGGCGCAGGAAGCGGCGCTCGGGAATGAGGTGGTCGTGGTTCAGGAATTCTCCTCCTCCGGGGTGCTTGAGACCCAAACCCGCGGAGACGGGACCGTGACTCTTTTCGACGAAAACGGCAAGCCTTCGAGAATTCTCGACGCCAAGGGCAACGGCCTCATCGAATACACCATCCAAAATGGCCGTCAGGTGAGGGTGTATCTCAAGAAAGCCCGGGAAGAGCTGCCGCTCAGCATCGCCAAGGTCAAAGAAAAGATCGAATCCAAGCGCTTCGAGCTTTTGGCCGATCTCGCCGCCAAGACAAACAAAATCAACCAAACCATCGAAGACGATTTTAAGCGGGCAATGGACCGGCTTCGGTCGGACTTAAGCGTTCTTGAGACTGACAAAAATAATGAGGAGGGCAGGGATGTAAGCGGCGGCAAAGCCAAGAAAGAAAAATCGCTCAGGCTCGACGCCATGCGAGAGGGCATCAGTCAGTACCAAAACGCGCTGGCGGACATGACCTCCAAACAAGCCGAGCTCTACGAGAAGGTCCTCCGGGAAACCGAAGCCGTGAAGCAAAAAATCGAAGGCCAGACCCAGTCGGCCCTCGCGGAGCTGGCCGAGCAGGAAAAGGAAATGAAGAAGGACGTTCTTCTGGGGGAAGTCTCGCCGCTCGTCTACGACGCCTACCGAAGGATCAAGGGCCGCGACCCCTCGACCCCCGAGTACCAGGAGTGGATTGCCCAGCTTGACTACGACTCCGGCGCCGGGAAGACCGCCTCCATCAAGACCCAAGACGGCCGGGATTTCCTGGAGGTGTTGGAGGCGACGCTAACTAATTCTTCCGAGGTCGCTGAGCGCCGCGCGTATGTGAACACAGTCAGGGACAAAGTAGTCGCGCAAATCAACGCTTATTTGGCCCTGCCCGACTCCGAGAAAGCTTTTTTTGCCGTGCCCGGTCTCACCGACGGCGAGAGAATCAACTTAACTGCTTCAGACGCCCAAAAGATTATTGAATTAATCAAACAAAAGGCCCAGGGACTTCACTTCGGCCAGTCCGCCTTTTTGTCTTTGGAGGCGATGTTGGACGCCAGTGGTATTCGCTACGACCGGACAGAGCTTGCCTCCCGGGCCATTCTCATCGATGTCTTCTCGGGCGTCATCACCCCCGCGGACGACGGGGATCTGGTTCTCTCCATGTTTGCCCTGAACCAAGTCGCCAAAAGCTACGGCCTGGCTCTCTCCGGCGCGAAACTCGACTGGGAGGATCTCAAGAAGATCTACGACTCCACCGGGGTCGCTACCGAAGAAGTCAGTCGTACTCAAACCCTCCCGGGCGCCTCCATCCGCTTCGGCGGTAACGGCGATTCCGGCGGCGATGATGACAGTCTTTCGGTGGAATCGGACGAGCTGGGTTTTGGGGCGGGGGATTTCACGCTCGAAACCTGGGTGCGATTCGATTCTCTCGGCCAGAACCAGATGTTTTTCAGCCGCAATCGCGGAGAGGGCGTCGGAAGTTTTGAATTAAATTACGCCGCCAATCAGGAAATACTCACCTGGAATGAAAGCGGGTCGGTCTTTAAAAAAGAATCCTGGTCGCCTCCCATCGGCCGCTGGGTCCACCTGGCCGTCGTCAGGGCCCAAGACCTCGTTCATTTCTACGTCGATGGCGTTGAGCTTGGAAGCGGCAGTCGGGGGTCCCGTAACCTCACGGGGTCGTACCCCATCCATATCGGCGCGGACCTTGCGGGTCACTGGGGGTTGAACGGGAACCTCGACGGCGTGAGAATCTCGAGTAGCGCCCGGTACACCGGAAGTTTCACGCCCGCTTCTCAAAGATTTACAAGCGACGAGGACACCCGGCTTCTTCTCTACGCGACCCCCGAAGGGATCAAAGACTTAAGCGCGTCGCCGCATGCAGTGACTTTGAATCGCGGCACAAAGACCGACACTTCTGCTTCCGCGCAAAGCATCCCAAAAACCACCACCGAGAAAGTCGTCACTCACTATCCCTCCTCGATCAAAGACCCGAGCCGGCTGACTCCGAGCCAGATCCAGGACATCGCGAGCCACCCTGAGAATTACAACCCACGACTCATCGCCCACGTGAACGGGAACCACTACGTCATCCTAACGGCCATCACCGCGGACACGATTACTTACATCGACCCCGGCGCAGGTCCTGATAAGCAAAACGAGGTGATCACCCTTGGCAAAGAAGACTTCATGAAGCACTGGCAGGGGAACGTCATTGTCGAATCCTCCAAGCTTCAAATCGTCCCCAACTCTCAGGCCAAGACCCTTTCGGTCCAAGAGACCATGAAAATAAGAGGGGCCTTCTTCATGTTCTTCTTCGCGATCATCGCCGCGATAGGAAGTGCGGTGGCCACCGTGGTGACGGCCGTGGCCGCCATCATCGCCCAGATTGCCATCATCATCGGACAAGCCATGGTCGGCCTTGCCCAGGCCGTGGGCAGTATCCTCCAGGGTCTGGGACAGACGCTCTGGGCGGGCATCCAGAACGCGGCAAGCACTCTCTTTAACGCCGGCAAAGGCTTCTTTGCCACCTTCTCAAACCAGGCCTCTTTCGGGAGCCTGGCCAAGGCCTCTTTCGGGGAGACGCTTTTCAAGACGGCGGTCTCGACCGGAATCAACTACGCCACCTCCAAAGGGCTTGAATTCATAGGGGTCGACCCCACCCTGGCAAGCTATCTGGCGGTCTTCACCACCGGTGGCGCGGTCAAAGGCCTCGGCGGAGGCTTTAACGCCGAAAACTTTTTCAGAGGCGGCTTCCAGGCCCTCTCTCTGGCGGGCGCTCAGACCGCCCTGGAGGCGGCCGGGGTGGATCCCAATCTTTCAAGTCTCCTCTCTCTCGCCTCCGGCACCTTCGCCGACGGCCTCACCTCCGGCAAGATAGGGGAGAGTCTCGTGACGATCGGAAAGAACCTCCCCTCCGCTCTCGCCCAGTACGGCGTCGCCAAAGCCGGGGAGTCCGCGGGCCTAAGCCCTCAAATCTCAAACCTCATCGGCGCTCCCGTCTCCGGCGCGGTCGGGGCTGTCCTCGGCCAACAGAGCGTTCTCACCGCCGTCACGGACGGGCTGAAGAGAGGAGCGACTTCTCTGGGGATTGAATACCTCACCCAGAAAGCCGATCTTGATCCTCTCTTAGGATCGTTAACTTCAAGGGCCATCACAGGCGCCATCGAAGGCGCCCTGGGCGGAGGAAATGTCTTCCAAGGAATCTACAAATCA
>JACPAX010000091.1 GCA_016180585.1 Candidatus Omnitrophota bacterium
TTTGGCGAGGGGTCTCCCCAGCTTTTACAGACACGGGCATGCGAAGAAAAGCTTCCTCGGAGCCGGAGGGGGGTTGGGGGACGGAGGGACGAGGGTGGGCAGATGAATAAAGCTTGCCGGGTTGTGTCGTTATG
This sequence comes from Candidatus Omnitrophota bacterium, assembly GCA_016180585.1. Lineage (GTDB taxonomy): Bacteria > Omnitrophota > Gorgyraeia > 2-02-FULL-51-18 > 2-02-FULL-51-18 > JACPAX01. The sequence goes on from JACPAX010000091.1 coordinate 135, forward strand.
AAGCGACATTTCCGAGTCTCCGATGAAAATCCGTGCTTTGCTCGAAGGCATGGGCGAGTCTGAAAAGGTTGCCTTCGTCGAAGGGCTTGGCCAAAAACTGAATGCCGATCGGAAGCCCTTCCGGGGTGATTCCCCCCGGCAGAGAAATCGCCGGGATGCCGGCCAGATTCGCCGAGATCGTATAGACGTCCGAAAGATACATCTGGAGAGGGTCTTCCACTTTTTCGCCGAGCCTGAACGCGGCCGTGGGCGCCGTCGGCGTCAACAGGGCGTCCACCTTTTGGAAGGCCTTGTCAAAATCCTCTTTGATTTTTGTCCGCACCTTCATGGCCCTCAGGTAGTAGGCGTCGTAATACCCGCTCGAGAGGCTGTAGGTCCCCAGAATGATTCTCCGTTTGACCTCGGCGCCGAATCCCCGTCCTCTCGAGTCTTCGTACATCTGGAGGAGCGTCTTGGCGGATTCGTCCCGAAAACCGAAACGCACGCCGTCGAAACGGGCAAGGTTCGAGCTGGCCTCGGACGGGGCGATGATGTAATACGCGTTCACCACGTACGCCGTGTGCGGCAGCGAGATCTCGACGAGTTCGGCGCCCAGCCGGGCCAATTGGGTCCGGGCATACGCCATCGTTTCCATGACCTGGGAGGAAGCGCCCGCGGCGAAATACTCCTTCGGCAGGCCGATTTTCATTCCCCGGATGTCCCTGTCGAGAAAACCGGCGTAGTCCGGCACCGGGACGTCCGCGGATGTCGAATCTTTCGGGTCGTGTCCGGCGATCACCCGGAGGAGGACCGCCGCGTCGCGCACGTCCTTGGTGATCGGCCCGATCTGGTCGAGGCTCGACGCGAACGCGATGAGGCCATAACGGGAGACCCGCCCATAAGTCGGCTTGACTCCCACCACCCCGCAGAAAGAGGCCGGCTGGCGTATCGATCCGCCGGTGTCGCTTCCGAGCGCCGCGATCGCGGTGTGAGCGGCCACCGCCGCGGCCGAGCCGCCGCTGGACCCTCCGGGCACGCGCCCGAGATCGCGCGGATTTTTGGTCGGGCCGTAGCAGGACGTCTCGCAGCTTGGGCCGAATGCGAACTCATCCATGTTGGTGCGGCCGTAAATCAGAGCGCCCGCCGCCAAAAGCTTTTCGATCACCGTCGCGTGATAGGGCGAGATGAAACCTTTGAGGATTTTCGAGGCGCAGGTGATCTCCTCCCCCTCGACGCAGATATTGTCCTTGATAGCCACCGGCACGCCCCGAAGCGGCCCTAAACTCTCCTCCTGTCCCTGCTCTGGGGTCAGACCCCTCTGGCGCCGTCGTAAGGTGCCAGAGGGGTCTGACCCCATTGCCGCCCCATTAATGTAAGCGTGAATTTCACCCTCCCTGACCGCGATCTCCTCGGACAACGCGTCCAGCACGTCTTGGGGCGCAAGGCGGCCCTGGGCGTAGGCCTGCGCGATCTGGGTGATCGTCAACCGGTTCGGAGGGCTGGGACTCATGCGGGATTATTTATCTTCGATGATCTTCGGCACTTCAAAAAAACGTCCGCGGACCTTGGGGGATTTCTGCAGAAACTCTCCGATCGCCGGAGAAGGGACGGGACGGTCTTGGCGAAACACATTCGAAAGGGCCAGGGGATGACTCGTCGGCGGGACGCCCTCAATGGGGACCTCTTTGAGTTGGTCGACAAAAGAAAGAATCTGCGCGACTTGGGACTCGAAACGCTTCAGTTCCTCGTCGTTCAAACGAAGCCTGGCCAGACGGGCGATGGGTTTTAAGTCCATGGAATCCATGAGGTTGATAAAAATTTATTATACGCCGACAAGCTAGGGTTGTCGAGTTAATCCCATTCCAATCCCATTCTGATCCCATTCTGATTTAAAATTCAAGGGAGGTTCCTTGTCATCTCAAGCCGCTTTCTGTGAAATTTCAATCCACGCGCCCGCGCGGGGCGCGACATCAGTCCAACACCAACAAAGGAGACAGCGGACATGTTTCAATCCACGCGCCCGCGCGGGGCGCGACGATCGCTAACACCAACAAAGGAGACAGCGAACATGTTTCAATCCACGCGCCCGCGCGGGGCGCGACCTTTTTAGCCTGATGGATTTTGATATCAAGTGCGGTTTCAATCCACGCGCCCGCGCGGGGCGCGACCCCGAAGCTCATACTGAATTCAAGTCGCTTGTCGGTTTCAATCCACGCGCCCGCGCGGGGCGCGACGGATCGCCGCGTGAAATGCAAAATCAAAGGCTGTGTTTCAATCCACGCGCCCGCGCGGGGCGCGACACCTCGGAACGGGCAGGTCGCGCCCAAGACCAGTGTGTTTCAATCCACGCGCCCGCGCGGGGCGCGACAGGAATTCCCCGCAACAAACGCGGGAGGAAACCGGTTTCAATCCACGCGCCCGCGCGGGGCGCGACGGAACGCTTCAAGTTTCGGC
>JACPAX010000082.1 GCA_016180585.1 Candidatus Omnitrophota bacterium
TGGCCGGGGGCCGCCGGGTGGGCGTGAGGAAGCCAGATATGGAGCGGGATCAGCCCGGCCTTGGTTCCAAAACCCGCCAGCGCCAACAGGAAAATCAACCCCGCGGACCCGGGAGAGAAGGACACCGCGGCCATGAGATCGAAATTCATGGACCCCGCCTGCCTCGACATCAAAACGAACATCCAGAGGAGACAAAGCGTCCCGCAGTGCGTCGCGACAAAATAAAGGTACCCCGCGCGGCGGACGGACTGCTTTTCATCATGAAACGTGATCAGAAAAAAGGAAGAGACCGTCATCAGCTCCCAGGCGATCATGAAGAGGACCGCGTTTCGAGCCGCGGTAACGATCCCCATCGAGAGGAGGAGCAGGAAGAAAAAGAAATAATGGGCGCCTGGACCCCGCCTGCCCGAATACGCGCGGAGATAACCGGCGGCGTAAAGTCCCGACGCGAGGCCCAGCACCGCGATCGTCGCCAGAAAAAAAACGCTTAACGGGTCCAGCCCAAGCCTGAATTCCCCGAAAGGAAGACGCCACCCGGGCTGGAAATCAAGGAGGCTCATCGGCGTTTGGATTCCAAGACGACCAGACGGGCCAGGATCTCTTCCTGGGGCGCCACGTCGTGAAGGCATTTCAGAAAGCCTGGGTCCTGCAGGCAAAACGCAAGGCGCGACAGGACGGCCAGATGCGTCTTGACCGAAGGACTGACCAGCGTAAAAAGGATCGAAACCGGCTTCCCGTCGAACGCCCCGAAATCGACGGGGGATTTAAGAAAACACAGGTTGGCCATGGCTTCCTGGGTGTCCAACACCAGCGGATTTTTGACGTGCGGGATGGCGATGCCGTTCCCCAGCGCCGTGGACTCCAGGGATTCCCTGGCCATCAACATTTCCAGGAGCGGCGGGCGGTCCGCCTCCGAGGGAAGGGGGATGAGGCCGACGACTCTCTCGAGCGCTTCCTTTTTATTTCGGCCCTCCACGCCATAAAAAATCCCGCCTCGCTTCAGGGCGCCGCTCAACACCCCCGGCCCGGCTCCGTTTTGCTCGGAAAGGGCCAAGAGACGGGGCGTGAGGGCGACCTTCTGCTCAAGCGCCCAGCCCAGAAGATCCACCGGGTGGAACCGGTACTGCTCGTTCACCACGACGCAGGGCATCTTCTTTTTTTGTATCCAGCGGTAGAGCGTGCTTTCGGAAACCCCGAAAATATCAAGCACGTCGCGTATCGACATCTGCATTGGCGTCTCTAAAACGATTCCAAAAGTCAAAAATAAATATAAAAAGCTTCCTCGGCGGCGGTAATTCCCGCGCAAGTGCTTCTACTCAAGGGGCGCTTTATTACTCCGGAGGGGATAAAAAAACAGATTCCCTTATATTCAAATATTCCAATATTAGGATATATTAGCCCCAGGGAGAAGTCAATGCCCGTGAAGGTATTTATACTCCGTCCAATCAGAACCTAGGCGTAGTATTTTTTAATACGTTCTTTGTCACAATCAGTATCATCATGTTGCTTATAATATATTTCAACGAATTCAATTTTTGGCTGATCGGGAAACAATGCATACACGATCCTGATTCCACTTAAAGAGCCCTTGCCTTTCATAGACTGGCAGCGAAACTGTTTTACTTTAAAGATCTCAGTTTGAATGCCGAGATTACTGATTGGGAAAATACGAGGCGGGTTACCTCTGGGATAAAGTTCGAGATAGCCTTTAAGAAGATATAAATCGCTATTGAGGGAACGGTATTTTTTAAGAAGCTGTTTTAGTTCTTTGGAAAACTCGTCAAGTTGTGTGAAATCCAATTTTTTTACTCCTCCGCATAAGACCTAACTGAGTAAGGAGGAGTGCGGTAAAAGACCGAGTCGTAGTTGATGATTTCTTTTTCTTTCGTGATCTCCCAAGGGACATCTTTGTGGGAGAAATCACTGATCGTGGAGGCATTGAGACCGGACAGGCCTCCAATCACCCGATCAATGACTTCTTTTTCAGAAGCTGAGAATTTCGAAAGATCAGGTTCTACAAGCGGCAGATATTTCTTTTGCGGTTTTCCAAAATATTCTGTGACAACTTTCTTAATTTTTTTATCATCTATCATTTCTTTGATCACATCCGTGATCTCACAAGGGGCCGGACCATGCTGAATTTTTCTATAAGATGCCCCTGTCAAAAATTCTTCATAAAGCTCGTAAAAATTAAAATCCGCAAAATATAAAAGCTTGTAAAGAACCGTCTCGCCTACGTTAGGTCGTGCTCCGCACTTCTCCAAGATATATAAAAGAACCTGTTCAAATTTCTCCCTGTTAAATTCAGGGATATTGATTGCCGATGGCTTTGGAAGTGATTTTTCCTTCTCATCTTCACTTAATAGATCATCAGCACTCACATCAAAAATTTTGGCGAATTTAGCCAACTCAAGACTTGTAATGTCTCTGTTCCCTGCTTCGATCTGGGTGATGGTAGCCCGTTCAAGGCCCACCTTGTCTGCAAGGTCGGCTTGGGTCATGTCCAAATCTTCCCGATACTGCTTTATTTTCTTTGCCAGCTCTTTTGTAGTCATATTTATCGCCAGTTAAAATATACCATATGTTAGGATTAATGACAAGTAATGTCTTATTTTAGGCCACGTGAAGGCAACGGGGGGTAACGGGTATCAACAGCCAGGTTCATGAAACCCGACGCGTCCCTAAGGCTGTCAGAAGCGCTTTTGTTGTATAAACTTTCACCTTGCTTTGCGCATGAATACCTTGATCATTCGACCAGACAGGAATATTCAGTGCCAACGCCAACGCAAGATATGGCGCATCTTCGCTGTGGGGCGCGATTTTCTTGGCTTCCGCCAACGACGAGGCATACGTCTTCCGGGGATGTGTCTCAATATCTTGAGTAATGAGATAAAAAGTTTCTTCCAACGCTTTTGGAGTCAACCCTATGCGTCTTTGGATTTTTTTATTTTTCTTAAGTAAATGGAGTGTCTCTGAAATTAAATGTTCAGGAGCATAAAGTTTAAGGCGTGAATCCAGAAGAAGTTCTCGTGTTATTGCTTCCTTCAGCAAGGCCGCCAAAAGAATATTGGCCTCAACAATAAGCTCCAACGCTTAAACTGCCTTGTGTTTTCTTACCACACCCCTTTTGACCACGAGAGCATACTTCTCTATATCCCTCTCGCCAAGCTTACTCTTAGAAAATAACTTGTTCAGCTTCTCAAGTATTACGGTTTTCTCTCGGATCGCCTGCCGAGCCACTTCAGACCAATTGATTTCCCTGAAGTGATCCATTTTCTCTTTTAGTTCAATGGGGATAGCTAAAGTCATGTTGGGCATTTATCCTCCTCGATTTTTTCATGTTGATTCTGATATAAGTATAGTATGTGCAAACACATAGTTCAAGTATTTATCGATAGAATGCCCCGCCAAAAACGCGAGAATTATTCTTTGCCGAGGGTGTTTAAAACGCGTTCCGACTCTTTAAATTTTTTTCTCAGCATCAGCGCGACCGGGCGAAGCACTTGAAAGATGTCATGATCGCGAAGGCCGTAATACACCGTCGTCTTTTGTTGGCGCGACACGAGGATTCCCGCGTCCCTTAAAGCCAGGAGGTGACGGGAAAGGCTGGACTGGCTGACGCTTATTTGCTTCACGAGGGCGCCGACGCTTTTCTCGCCGCCCTTCAAGACCTCGATCACCTTCAGCCGCGCCGGATGGCCGAGGGCCCTCAAAAAATCCGCCTTGACCTTGTAGACGATATCCTGGGCCAGGTCCTGGTCTTTCATGCCGGTCCTTTCCTGTCCGAGCGGTACAGAATGACGTTCGCTTTTTCGAGGGTCACGAGCCCCTCCTTCACCATGTCGTCCAGATGAGGGAGAAAGGCGTTGATGCGCTCCTCGCTATCCACGATTTCGACAATGACGGGGAGGTCCTCGGAAAGCCTCAGGATTTTGGCGGTGTGAATGCGGCTGTTGCGGCCAAAGCCCATAAAGCCGCGCAGGACCGTCGCGCCGGCGACCCCCTCCTTGCGGGCAAGCAGCACGAGGGCCTCATAAAGCGGCTTGCCCTGCCATTGGTCCGTTTCGCCGACGAAAATCCTTAAAAGTTTTCCCTCTTCGGGTATTTTCACAGAGAACCTCCTTTATACGAGATCGCCCACGAGAGCGCCGATCCTGAAAACAAGATAACCCGCCACGCAGCTCAAGACCACATTTAAAAACGCGCGGGGAAGTTCCCCGTCTTTGAGAAGGTTCCCCGTCTCCAGCATGAACGTCGAGAACGTCGTGAAGGCCCCGCAGAACCCCGTCATCAGAAGCAGACGGCCGCCGGGACCGAGAAGCAGTCTTTCTTCCGAAACGGCGTTCAGAAAACCGATGAGGAAACAACCGAGGAGATTGACCGCGAGCGTCCCGTAGGGAAACTCCGCTCCCAGCGTTCGGTGCACCGCGCCTGCCAGAAAATACCGCGCGAAACCGCCGAAGAACGTACCGACACCCAGATAAACTAGTTTAGTCATAAAACTGGCGCGGTCGAAGGGATTCGAACCCTCGATCTCCGCCGTGACAGGGCGGCGCTTTAAGCCAGCTAAGCTACGACCGCAAAACTTTGTCCGTCAACACCAAAACTCTGTTCTTCAGCACTTGGAAAAAGCCGCCGTCGACGCGCAAGGTCTCGGTCTTCCCGGCCGCGTCGCGGTAAACGAGCTTTCCCTTCCCCATCGTGGTCACCAACGGCGCATGACCCCGCAGCACGCCCAGATAACCTTCGGCTCCCGGCGCCACGACGGACACGACGGGCCCCTCGAAACAGACCTCGTCAGGGGTGACCACCTTGAGGATAAGCGTCATCCCGTTCAAACCGTCCCCAGCTTGGCGGCTTTTTCGACGACCTCGTCGATGTCGCCGACCATGTAAAACGCCTGCTCGGGGTGCTCGTCCATCCGGCCGTCCGCGATTTTCTTGAATCCCGCGATGGTCTCCTTGAGCGGCACGTATTTGCCTTTGGCGCCGGTGAACGCCTCGGCCACGAAAAAGGGCTGCGAGAGGAATTTTTGGATCTTCCTCGCGCGCGAGACGGTGAGCCTGTCCTCTTCCGAGAGCTCGTCCATCCCGAGAATCGCGATGATGTCCTGCAGGTCTTTGTAGCGCTGCAAAATCTTTTGCACCTGCCGCGCGGTCTGGTAATGCTCCTCGCCGAGAACCCGCGGGTCGAGAATTCGCGACGTCGAGTCGAGCGGATCGATGGCCGGGTAGATTCCCAGCTCCGCGATCTGGCGCGACAACACGGTGGTCGCGTCCAGATGGCTGAACGTCGTCGCCGGCGCGGGATCGGTCAGGTCGTCGGCGGGGACGTAAATGGCCTGCACCGACGTGATTGATCCTTTTTTCGTCGAGGCGATGCGCTCCTGAAGCTCGCCCATCTCGGTCGCGAGGTTCGGCTGGTAACCGACGGCCGAGGGCATGCGCCCCAAGAGCGCCGAGACCTCGGAGCCGGCCTGCACAAAGCGAAAAATATTGTCGATGAAAAGAAGGACGTCCTGCTTTTCCTCGTCGCGGAAGTATTCGGCCATCGTAAGCGCGGTGAGCCCCACCCGCAGGCGCGTCCCCGGCGGCTCGTTCATCTGCCCGAAAACAAGGCAGGTCTTGTCGAGCACCCCCGACCCTTTCATTTCATGGTAGAGATCGTTCCCTTCGCGCGTGCGCTCGCCGATGCCGGCGAACACCGAGAAGCCGCCGTGCTGGGCCGCGATGTTGCGGATGAGCTCCATGATCACGACGGTCTTCCCGACTCCGGCCCCGCCGAAGAGGCCGACCTTGCCGCCCTTGGGGTACGGGGCGAGCAAATCCACGGCCTTGATCCCGGTCTCAAAAATCGAGGTGGCCGGCTCGCGCTCCGCAAGCGACGGCGCCTGCCGGTGTATCGGATAAAACGCTTCGGCGTCGGGGGCCGGTTTCTCGTCGATCGGGCGCCCCAGCACGTTGAACATGCGTCCCAGCGTCCGGCGCCCCACCGGCACCGTGATGGGTTTGCCGGTGTTCACCGCTTCCATGCCGCGGACAATGCCGTCCGTGGAAGACAGCGCGATGCAGCGCACCACGTTGTTGCCCAGATGCTGGGCGGCCTCGACCACCACCTCTTGTCCGGAGACCTTGATGACGGCGGCGTCCAGGATATTCGGAAGGTGCGACGGCTCGAAACGCAAGTCCACCGTCGGGCCGATGACCTGGATCACATGCCCCACTTTCAACTGCGTCTTTTTCTCTTCGACATTCGTAATCATGAAATCTCCATTGTCATTCCCGCGCAGGCGGGAATGGCTTTATACCAAAACACTCGCCCCGTTCACGATCTCGGAGAGCTCCCGCGTGATGGTGGCCTGCCTTGTTTTGTTCCTCAAAAGCCTCAGGTGGTCCAGCACCTCCTCGCCGTTCTCGGTGGCCTGTTTCATCGCGACCATCCGCGCGGCGGTCTCGGAGGTCAGCGACTCGAGAAGGCAAAGGTACAGCTTGCCCTCGAGGTATTTCCCGACCAGCGACATAAACACCGATTCGAACCCGGGTTCATAAATATAGTCCTCCCCCGCCCGCTTTTCCGCCTGCTTCAGCAGGACGGATCCGTACTGTGTCGGAAGCGGGACGGGTCCGTCCGCGTTCCGCGGCGGAGGCGGCGCGGAGGCCTTGTTCTTTTCCAAAAGATAATTCAGCCCCAAGAAAGGAACGATGACGTTCCTGCCGGGACCGCCCGCGCGGGCGGTCGTATAAAGCAGCTCGACCGAATCGCTCCCGCCGGAAAGAAAAAGCTGCCTGAGCTCCGCCGTGATCCTGCCGGCGAGCGTCAAGTCCGCCGACGACTTCTCGGGGATCGCAAGCGCCACGTTCAGGCGCTTCTTTTTAAAAAAATCCGCCCCGACCTTGCCGACGGCCACGAGGGCCGTCTCCGCGCCGCCGGCGGTCTTAAGCCACGCCGCCGCGGCCTTGAGCAGATTCGCGTTGTAGGCGCCGCAAAGGCCCTTGTCGCCGGTCATCACGACCAGCGTCTTCCGGCGGACCTGTCTTTTTTCAAAGAGAGGATCCGCCGATTCCCCGGCGTCCTTGGACAGATTCGAGACGAGCCCCTCCATCTCGCCGGTATAAATTTTCAACCTCGAGAACCGCCCCTCGGCCCTTTTGAAACGGAAGGCCGCGATCATCTCCATGGCCTTGGTGATCTCATGGATGCTCTCGATCGACTTCATCCGCCTGCGAATCTGTCGTAAAGAGGCCATCAATAAACCTAAAGTTAAATCCGAAATCCGAAGCTCGAAATTCGAAACAAATCCGAATGTCCCAAATTCCAATGGCCGAAAGGGTTGTTTTGAATTTTGGTCATTTGAATTTGGGGCCTTGTTTCGGATTTCGTGCTTCGGATTTCGAAATTAACATTGCTCTTTTCTTAAAAACTGTTTCTTAAATTCGTTCCCGGCGCGGTCGAGACGCTGGGTCAGAGAATCGTTCAGGTCTTTGAGCTTCTCGATCTCGCTCACGACGTCCGGGTACTTCGCGGCCAGATGCCCGTGGAACCCCTTCTCAAACTCCTCGATCCTCTCCAGCGGCACGTCGTCGAGAATTCCCCGGGTCGCGACGTAAATAATGCTGACCTCTTCGGCGAGGGTCATCGGGATGTACTGGCCCTGCTTCAGGATCTCGACCAGACGCGCGCCGCGGTTCAGCTGGTCGCGCGTGGACTTGTCCATGTCGGAGCCGAACTGCATGAACGCGGCGAGCTCCCGGTACTGCGCCAGCTCCAGGCGAAGCTTGCCCGCCACCTTCTTCATCGCCTTGGTTTGCGCGTTGCCGCCGACGCGCGAGACCGAGAGCCCCACGTTGATCGCCGGGCGCACGCCCTGATAAAAAAGGTCCGATTCCAGATAAATCTGGCCGTCGGTGATCGAAATCACGTTGGTCGGGATGTAGCCCGACACGTCGCCGGCCTGGGTCTCGATAATCGGAAGCGCGGTGAGGCTCCCCCCCTTCAGGTCGTCGCGGAGCTTGGCGGCGCGTTCCAGAAGCCTCGAGTGCAGATAAAACACGTCTCCTGGAAACGCCTCGCGCCCCGGCGGGCGCCGCAAAAGAAGCGAGAGCTCCCGGTACGCCGCCGCGTGCTTGGTCAGGTCGTCATAAATGACCAGCGCGTGCATGCCGTTATAGAGGTAGTATTCGCCGATCGCCGCCCCCGTGTAGGGGCTCAGGTACTGCATCGTCGCCGCGACGTCCGCCGGGGCGTTTATGATCGTGGTGTACTCCATCGCGCCGCGCTCTTCCAGGGTCTTGGCGACGGAGAGAACGTTGGATGACTTTTGCCCGGTCGCGACGTAAATGCAGTAGACGTCTTTCCCTTTCTGGTTCAAAATCGTGTCAATCACCAGCGCTGTCTTGCCGGTCTGGCGGTCGCCGATGATGAGCTCCCGCTGGCCGCGACCGATGGGGATCATCCCGTCAACGGCCTTGATGCCGGTCTGCAAAGGCTCTTTCACGGACTGGCGCGCGAGCACTCCCGGCGCCTTCCACTCGATCGGCCGCGTCTCGGCCGAGACGACCGGCCCCTTGGCGTCGAGCGGCCGGCCCAGCGCGTCGACCACGCGGCCCAGAAGCCCTTTGCCGACGGGGACGCCGGCGATCCGGCCCGTGCGCTTGACCACGTCGCCCTCCTTGATGCCGTGGCCCTCGCCGCAGAGCACGACGCCGACGCTCGACTCTTCGAGGTTCAGCGCGATGCCGAACTCTCCCGGCCCGCCGCCGGCGGACCCGTCTCCGGAGGAAAATTCGAGAAGTTCGCCCGCCATGCAGTCGTCAAGCCCGTACACGCGCGCGATGCCGTCCCCTATCGAAAGAATGATCCCGGTGGACTCCAGCTTCACGCCGGCCCGGTAATCTTTTATTTCCTGCTTCAGAATGCTCGTGATCTCTTCAGGCCTTAACGCCACATCGCCTCCTTACACCGTTCTTTTTTTAACCAGTTCTTTCCTCAGATTTTCAATCCTGGTCTTGACGGAGCCGTCGATAATTTTATTTTTTATCTTGATGACCACGCCGCCGAGGAGCGCGGGGTCCAGCGCTTTCTTCGCCGCGATGCGGGCGCCGGCGATCTTCTCAAGCCTTGAGACCATCGCGGTCTCGAGCGCCGGGTCGAGCGGCGCGGCGGTCCGGATCTCCGCGGTCCCCTGCCCCTTGGCCTCGTCGGCGATCCGCCGGAAGCTCGCCGTGATCTCGTGAATCAGAACAAAGCGGTTTTTGCGGAAAAGAACGGTGAAAAAATCAAGCAACGTCGCGTAAAACGGGCGCCTTTTCTCCTGAAAAATCCTCCCCAGAAGCTCCCGCTTCTCGGCGGTCTTGAGGGAAGGGTGGGCGAGGGTCTTTTCGATGGCCGGCGTGCCCTTCAGCGCGGCCGACAAGGCCTCGAGCTCCGCCGCGATCTCCTCGTCTTCATGCGTGAGCCTGGCAATCTCAAAAAGGGCCTTGGCATAACGCCCCGCCACGATCAAATCCTTCACCCCGTCACCTCTAAATCCTCTCAAGCTCCTTGATGAACTTGTCCACAAGCCGCCGGTGTTCCTGCGGGTCGATTTTCTCCTCGAGAACCTTCTCCGTCATGAGGCTTGAGAGCTCGACGATCTCGTCGCGCATCGAAAGCCTCGCCTTCGCGAGGTCCTGCTCGATCTCCGCCTCGGCGCGCTCGATCATCTTCCGGGCGTCCTGGCGGGCCTGCTCCTGAATGTCTCGGGCCAGGGCCGTGCCGAGGCCGGCGGCCTCCTGGATCCTCGCGCGGGCCTCCTCCTCGATCCGGTCGAGCTTGAGCCGGTATTCTTTCTCGAGCTCCGCCAGCGACAGCCTGTCTTTCTCCAAGCCGGCGAACGTGTCCTCGATTTTCTTGCGACGGCCGTCGATGGTCTGCAGAATGGGCTTGAACGCGAACTTCTTCAAAACCCAAAAAGCAATCCAAAACGCCAGAAGCTGAGTGAAAATCTCAGGCAGCGCGCGGACAATGACCTGGAGGTCCATCAGAAATCAACCTACTTTGTTGATGTTCAAAAGGACGATCACGAACGCATAAATCGTCAATGCCTCGATCAGCGCGCAGCCGAGCAGCATGTTCACGAGGATCTTCCCCGAGGCCTCCGGCTGACGGGCCGTGGCTTCCATGGCGCTCGCCACCGCTTTTCCGAGACCGAGCGCGGACCCGAACGCGGCGATGCCCAGACTCAGCGGCAGAAAGATCGCCAGCATCGATTGTGAATTTGTCGCCAGTGACTCCATGGGAAACACTCCTTTCGTTTAGAGGTGCTTGTGCCTATCCGTGCGCATGGGCCTCATGCCCCGCCGCTCGTTCCGCAGAGCCGCCGGAATGAGCGGCGGGGTCATGCGGCAGCATGACCGAAATGTAGACCGTGCTCAAAAGGGCGAACACAAAAGCCTGGATCACCCCGATCAAAATCTCAAGAAATAAAAACGGCAGATGCAGCGGCGCGCCTATCGGAATAGGCGTGGGCTTCATGACCTCGACCCCGATCTGCAGAAAAACAGCCACGAGGACATGGCCGGCCATCACGTTGCCGTACAACCGGAACATCAGGCTGATCGGCTTGGTGAATTCACCCATGAGATGCAGAGGGAAATTGAGCGGAACAAAAATCCACTCCACGACGCTCTTGGGGCTTCCCGCCAAATGATAAAGATAGCCGAAAAATCCGTTCCGGGCTATGGCCACCGCCTGCACATAAAAAAACACCGAAATCGCCAAAGGGGCGGTCGTGGTCAAATACCCCGTGGACGAATTCTGCAGAGGGATGAGCCCATAGAGGTTCGTGACCACGATATAAAGGAAAAGAGACCCCACAAACGGCGTGTAGGTCCGCCCGCGCGGCCCCATAATGCCGCAGACCAGGCCGTCAATCGCCTCGACAATCTGTTCCGCCGCGGCCTGCGCACGGCCGGGAATCATTTTGAGTTTTCTGGAAATCCTCACCGCAAAAAAGGCGAGGAGCGCCGTCACCAAAAAACTGAAGATCGCGGCCTCCCGCTCCTCCAGAAACTCCGAGACCGGCGAAGGCGGGAGGGCTTCCGCCAAAAGGTTCACCCAGTTGGCGACATGGGGCGTGGAATGCGCGGCGGTTCCTTCCATTTTTACTTTTCCGAGTTTAAGACCCTGCGAATGATCTGCGTGATTTCCAGTATGGACGCGGCCAGCCCGAAAAGAATCAAAAAAAGCTTGCCGTACGGGTCCCAAGCATACCGGTGGTCCAGCCAATTCCCCGCAAAATAGCCCACCAGAGGCCCCCCCACGAGGAGAAAAGGCACCGTGGAGATGGCGGCAACCTGCTTCAAAAGTTCAAGCTTGTCCTGCCCGCCGATTTTGAATCCCCTAACCGAGAAAAAGGGTTCTCTTGATGGAAAGCGCGGCCATTCTAACAAGGGTGGGTGGGTTTGTCAATTCGACGCGGAGGACGTGGAGGACGCGGAGGACGCAGTCACGATGTAAACACCCTCAGTTTTAAGTCCCGGATAGGTTTGAAATGCTTCTTGTTCCCCGTCACCATAGCCAGATTATGTTCGACGGCCGTCGCGGCGATGATCGCGTCAGCGCAGCGAAGTCCGCAGGCCCGCGCATATTCTTCGATATAGATCAAGGCGCGATGTCCGATTGGTTCAGTTAAAGGAAGCGTCTGAAAATCGGCATCGGACAAGAAGCCCTTGATCAGACGCATATCCGCCTGGTCCCTGGCCCCCTGGAGAAGCTCCATGAGCGACAAGGCCGAGATATACCTCTCCTCCGCGTCGCCGATAAGTTCCATGGCGTCGCCATTCTTCCGCTGAGCCCATATCAGGACATCAGTGTCAAAAAGCACGAAACCTGCCGCCTCTCAAATCATTCATGATCTCGTCCACCCCCTGATTTTTATACCGGAGTTCATACATCCCGAAAAAGGGGTGGTTTTTTATCTCTTTCTTGCGGGGGGCCTTTCGCGGCGGGAAAATCGTGCCGCTCACCTTGCCGTGATACAGAATGTCCACTGCCTCATTCCGCCTCAGCGCGCGGAGCACTTCCTTCATTTTGGTTCTCAGTTCGACGACGGAGGCTTTCATGGGTTCTCCTAAATATGTACAGTAGAAGTATACATATTAAAGTTAATCCAGTCAAGGGAGATTGCTGCAGGGCCGTGACCTCCCGCCATCTCACACCCCCGGGGAGCGCTTACGGCGCACCCCGGAGGTGCTGGAGGTTTGGTCACTCTTTGGGTTCTGCGAGGCGCATCTCGAGGAGGTCGCGGATCTGCGTGAGGAGGTCGATGATCTGGATGTTTTGGTAGTAGAGCGCCTTGGTCTCCTGGTCGGTGTAAATCACGTCGCTCGAGGCAAGCTCGTGAAGCTTCTTGGCCTTCTCCTCGGCATTCAGGACATCAACGGCATGGACGGTGAAAGGGAATAAAAGGGAGAGTAGAACAGCGAACAACAGGGTGAGGGTGAGTTGTGAGTTGTGGGTCGGGGAGTAGGGATGGGTGTGGGGGATCCCCATCCTCACCCTCACCCTCGACTCACAACCCACAACCCACCCCCATCTTTCCCCTCTTCTCTTCCCTTTATTATCACGGTCGTCTCAGAATGTCATGGGCCCCGACACGGCGCAGCAACGCCCCTCCCTCGACGAACTTTGGGTTTTTTCCCGAACGCCCTGCGGTAAACGCTTATAGTCTCCCTTGAAATGCCTCGTCCAATAAAACCGCATCAGGCCTTGAGGTCCCGAATCAGGTCCTCGACGCTTATGGCCTTGCGAACGCGCCCCTTTCGGATCTCCTCATCGACTTCCCGTTCCCTCTTCTGCCATTCTTTGGTCCAAAAATAAGACTGGGAGGGGTCCACCAGTTTCGCGGGCTTAAGCACGACGCTGTTTTTGGTCCGCTCGATCCTGAGGAAGTCCCCTGCCTCGACGCCAAACAAACGCATCAGCCATAGCGGCAGGGTAATATTCTTGTTTTTCTGAACCTTCACCACCGTATTCACCCGGACCCCCCTATTTTCTATCTACTAGAAATTCTATCACACCCCAGATCCGTTTTCAAGCCCCCATCCTCACCCTCACCCCCGACCCACAACCCACAACTCACAACTCACAACTCACCCCCATCTTTCCCCTCTTCTCTTCCCTTTATTATCACGGTCGTCTCAGAATGTCATGGGCCCCGACACGGCGCAGCAACGCCCCTCCCTCGACGAATGATGGATAGTGATCCGGCGGGAATAAGCGCCCGCCAAATCGCCGATCAGTTTCTCATAGCCGGGAGGATTCTGGAAAGGGTTGACCGAGAGCGCCCGAAGGAGCTTCTCCGTTTTCGGCCTGAGTCCGGCTTGGGCTATTTTTCGCGCGTCTTTTCGGGCTTCCCGCGTGAAGACGAGTCTCCAGCCTACCACCTGAGCGTGGGACTGCACTTCCGGACCGGCGTCTCGAGGCCTTTCCGGATGGATTCACGCATGCCGGGAATCGACAAAAGATACAGCGTCTCCTCAATGGAGGTCCAATCCTCCTCGGAGACGAGAACCGCGTTGTGCCGCTTGCCCGTGATTTGAATGGGCTCGTGCGACTCCGCCGTCTTGTCCAAAAGCTTATAAAGCGTGGATCTGGCCTTGCTTGCCGTCAACGTCGTCATAGTCCCTCTTACCTAAAGCGTACCTTATCACGTACGATTAGTCAAGCCCCTGCACCTGCCCCCCGTCCCCACCCTCACCCCCACCCCCGACCCACAACTCACAACCCACCCTCACCCCATCTTTCATTCCCTCACCCTCACCCTACCGGCTTGACGGCGTCCCACATCAGGTCTTCGACGAGCGTGACGAGCGTGACGATCGCCTTGTCCATCTGGCGGTCTTCGTAGACGTGGACCCTCACCTCGAGCGGGTCCGATCCCTCGATCACCTCCCGTTTGGCGCGCCACTTCGTGCCGTTGATCTCGACCGGGGGCTCGCCGATCGGCGGGACGACGACCTCGCCGAGCGCGCGCAGCTGGGACTTGGTCAGGTTCATGTTGATCATCTTCTCCATCTCGGACTTGGCCAGGTTCGTCGCGGTGATTAGACTCAGCGAGTTCCCCGTCGCGTAGATCGAGTGCGAAAAAAGCTGCATCACCGGCACGAAGAGCACCGCGATCACGGTCAGGGCGATCAAGACTTCGATGAAAGTAAAGCCTTTGAGGCATGAGGCATGAGGCATGAAGCATGAAGCACGAGGCATGAAGCAGGAAGCAGGACGCATGAAGCATGAAGTACGAGGCATGAAGTATGATGGGCGAAGTTTCATGGCGAAAAGGTTTTCCAGTGCAGGTGTAGGTTGTAGAGCTTTGCCCCTATTTCGTCATAGGAGCCCAACAGCTCTTTGGATTGGACTAGTGGCAGATATTCACAGTCCTTGGCAAAGTGAATCCATGTTTTAGACTCGTCAACGGACCCAATGGCGTCCAACAAATGTTTCTTAAAAATATTCTCATGCTGACGCTTTGACCAGCCTTCCGCAATATTGGCCGGTACGCTTCTCGATGAACGAACCAGTTGAGAGGTCAAAGAATAAAGCTCCTCATTCGGAAATTTGCGAGACAATTTAAAAATTTTCATCGCAACACTGTAGGATAACGCATACACTTCCAAATCAGTAAAATGCTTTATCATCCCTCATGCCTCATACTTCATGCCTCATGCCTCCTGCTTCCTGCCTCATGCTTCCTGCTTCATGTTTCATGTTTCCTGCCTCATGCCTCATGCTTCATACTTCCTGCCTACAACGCGCTATACTGAAGCTGCACTTTTTTCGACACACCGTTCACCTCGCCTACCGAAATAATCAGGGAATCTTTGATGTTGAACGTCACCGTGTAAACGCCGTCGCCGAGAGGAATGGGGCCGATGGTCTCGCCGGCGCCCTTGCCGGTGTCGGTGGCGGCGGTGCGGAGCGTGTGGATCGCCTGCGCGATCCCCGCCTCGGCAAGATACCTGGCCTTGGCCTCGTCAATCATGTTGTGCGCGGAGATATTGACCGTGGAGGCCAGCTCCACGAGGCTCGCGCCGATGAGCGCGATCGTGAGCATGATCACGACCACCGTAATGAGCGCGACGCCGCGGCGGTTCATGGCCTTATTGGATGTAGAAGAGCAGGCTGGGCTGCGAGGTCGCCGCGGTCTTGGAGCTTTTATACTGGCCCTTCACCGTGACCGTGCCCCCGCTTTTCAGGCGGAAAGTGCCCTTCGCGCGATTGTTGACCGCGAGGCTCGACGCGGCCGCCGGAGAGACCGCGCCGGAGATGAAGTCCTGCACGGTCATCAAAGAAGTCTCGTTGCCCCCCAGAATGAGGGATTTTGCGGCAAAGGTGCTCGACACGCTCACGCTCGCGTCCTTCAGATCGATCGTGACGTCGTCCTCCGACGTCGGGACCACCGAAGGGCTCCAGTTGGTGGCGTCCGACCAGCTCGACGCGTCCCCCGCCGCGTTCCAGGTCTTTTCCGCCGCATGGGCATTTAAAGGAAATAAAAGGGAGAGTAGAATAGCGAACAGTAGGGTGGAAATAATCAGGGTGGGGGTGAGTTGTGGGTTGTGGGTCGAGAGTGAGGGTGAGGATGGGGACCCCCCACCCCCATCCCTACTCCCCGACTCACAACTCACAACCCACCCCCATCCCCATCTTTCCCCTCTTTTACTCTTTCTCATTTTCTCACCCTCATCCTCACCCTCACCCCCGACTCACAACCCACAACCCACAACCCACCCCCATTTTTCCCTTTATCACGGTCTCACAAAAATCCCAGCCCCCTTGATATTCATCTGCGTGACGACCAGGTCCACGTCGCCCTCGAGCAGCACCGCGTCGTCCACGTCGCCGTCGTCGTCATAGTCGTACCGGCCGTCGTTGCCGATGAGGTTGAGGTTGATGCCCAGATCCGCGTCCGACCTGGGATACTCGGTGTACACCGTCTGCTGGGGCGGATATTCGACGGTGAGCATTTTGATGACCGGCTTCGCGCCGGCGGGTTTCTCAAAATCCACCGTGAGCCGCCAAATCTCGCCGGAGGCCGGCACCGCCTCGAGCTGGAGCTTGTCGTTGTTGGTGATGCCCGTGAGGCTGGTGATCATGAGCGTCTTCACGTGCTCGCTGTCCGGAATGCGAAGCCTCATGTCCCGGCGCAGGCTTAAGTACCCCGTGCGCGCGGGGGCGTTTCGCAGCGTCACGAAGGTGACGAGCGTCTGTTTGTGATCGTTGAGCTTCGCCTCGATCATCACCTCGACCCCGGTGAGGATCGGAAGGTCCGCGACGTCCACCCAGCGCCGGTCGGTGACGAGCTGGTTGGAGTTGGTGTAATAGCGCAGTTCCATCCTCTCGATCTCGACGCCGAAAAGATTTTTCGAGAGGCTTTCGAGGTTCCCCTCCCCGTCGTCGAAATAGACTTGTCTATCCGTCTCATCCCAGTAAATTTTTTCGGCGACGTCGGGGCTCGACTCATAATCCGGATGGTAGATGAACCGGAGCAGGCTCCCTTCCTGCACCGCGAGCTTGAGCTGCAGCTGGGACGAAAGGTCGTTTTCGAGGTCCACCCGCGCGAGCGGCAAAAACTGCCACGGGTCCTTGTCCGTCGGGCGGTACTGCCCCAGCGGAATCGGCGAACCGGGTTTGATTTTTTTATTGAGCGTGTAGATAAAATTCAGCGGACCGGCCGTGTGCGTGTTGTCCACCCACGGCGGGACGAATTCGACCTCCCTATTTCCGGCGGAAACGATTTCGAGCGTGTCTTTGAGCCCGTACCTCTTGAAACTGCCGTTGATGACCTTGTCGATGGTCTCGGCGAGCACCTTCTGGAGGCTGAGCTGGTCCCGCGAGTACGACCAGCTCTCCAGCGCGCTGTTCATGCAGTAGTAAATCGATCCCGTGATGATCACGACAAGCGTGATCGAGATCATGAGCTCAAGCAGCGTGAACCCGCGATTATTCTTTATAATAATTCGCCAAAAAGACCTCAGATGCAAGGCGCGAGGAAGCGAGCGCGGAGGCGCTATGGGAATAGCGCCGCACAAGCGAGCGACCGAGCAACGCCGCAGATGAGGTTTTTTTGGCGAATTATTCTTCATCCTTGGGCTCCCAATACATCACCGCGCCGATGCCGCTCGAGCCCACCCGGCCGAACGACACGGTGCCGCTTTTGATTTTGAAGCCGTACTTGGCCGTCGCGGAGATCTTCACGGTCTCCGCCTGCGTGTTGCCGATCACGACCTTGGCCAGGCCCTTGTTAAAAATAATCGGTTTTCCCGGAGAAGTGAAAAACACGCTGTTATCGGCGGTTTCCTCTTCCCAGAGGATCTGTATCGAGATGGAGTTCTCCGACGTGACCCGGTTTCCGGTCTCGTCGACGAGCTGGATCTCCACCTCCGTCGTGCCGATCGGGGCCACGGTCGAGATGACCTCGACGGACGCGTCCTTGACCTTGATCGGGGCGGTGGAGGCGGTCATCGACCCGTAGGTCGCGGTGATCACGTACGACCCTTTGGCCGCCGCGGACCAACTGAATTCTTTTTTGCCTTCGTCGGAGGCGGCCATCTCCGTCTCGAGCGGCACGGCGTCCATCGTCGGCTCGGCGGCGATCTTGATCTTGCCCTCAAAATTTTTGACGGGGTTCCCCAGAGCGTCGTTGACCGAGAGCGTGGCCTTGAACGCCTCCCCGACATAAAAATAGTCCCGGCCCGCGGGCGGGGAGTCGGCCGTGAGCGTGATCCCGGACGGCGCGAATGTCAAAGTCTCGCTCGTCCCCGTCACCGCGGCGTTGGCCTGGTCGGTCACCTTGAGATTGGCCGTGCCCCAGCGGTCGTACGTCGTGGACACCGCGGCCACGCCATTCACAAAATCGGCCGCGACAAGCGAGGAGGGCGCCAAAGAGGCGCCCGTCACCGTCGCCGGAGACACCGGGACCGCTTCCAGCGACGCCGGTCCCTGATAATTGGGGGTGATTTCGTCGATGAGGTTCAACGCGCTCACCGTCAGCGTGAAGGCCTTGGAGACGGTCTGCGAAGCGGACTCGGCCGTGACACTGAAGCGGTTGGGGATGACCTGGACCTGCCCGGAAGCGCCCCGTTTGGAAGCGTCCGCGGAGTCCTCCACGACGATCTCGATGGTCCCGCAGTCCGGATAGGTGAGCGGGACGGTCAGGACGCCGTTGCTAAACCCGGCGGCGGCGTCCGGAGTGATTTTCTTGGTGCCCGAATTCGGCGAGAGGTAGTCCACGGAAATATTGACGCCTCCCTGGTACGAGGTGTCG
>JACPAX010000083.1 GCA_016180585.1 Candidatus Omnitrophota bacterium
CCGAAACAAGGCCCTAAATTCAAATGACCAAAATTCAAAACAACTCTTTCGGTCATTGGAATTTGGGACATTCGTATTTGTTTCGAATTTCGGATTTCGAATTTCGTATTTGAAAGAGATGGATATTCAAGTTATTCTTACGGAGGATGACCCAAAGCTCGGCCGTCGCGGCGAGGTCGTGAAGGTGAGCCGCGGCCACGCGCTGAATTTTCTGATCCCTCACAACAAGGCGAGGCTTGCCACGGCCTCCTCGCTCAAGGCCTTCGAGGCCGAGAGGGCGGCGCGCGAAAAAAAAGAGGCGGAGGCCCTCGCCGACGCGACGGCGTTGGCCGCAAAGATCCAAGACACGCCGGTCTCCGTCACGGTCCTGACCGGCGAGGGCGGCAGGCTTTTCGGCGCCGTGACCGCGCAGGACATCGTGTTTGCCGCGTCCGAGCGGGGCGTCTCGTTGGAAAAACGGCAGCTCATTCTCGAGGAGCCCATCAAGAAACTCGGCGAGCACGAAGTCAAAATAAGGCTTCACGCGAATCTGCAGGCTCTGCTGAAAGTCTCTGTTGTGAAAAAGAAATCGTAGAGGGGTTCTTGTTCGATGAATGAGCTTCAGGAGGCCATCCAGCGGGAGAAGGTCCCTCCGCAGAATGTCGAGGCCGAGATCGCCGTCCTCGGATCGATGCTGATCGAGGAAGACGCGATCGCCCAGGGCATCGAGCTTTTGGCGCCCGAGGCCTTCTACAAAGACGCCCACCAGAAGATTTTCCAGAGCGTCATCAATCTTTTCAACGAAAACCGCGCGGTGGACCTCATCACGCTCACCGAGGCGCTCACCAAAGACGGGAATCTCGACGGCGTCGGCGGGGCGAGCTATCTGGCCTACCTCACCAGCGCCGTGCCCACGGCCGCCAATCTCCTTTATTACGCGAAGATCGTGAAAGAAAAATATATCCTGCGCCACCTGATCTCCAGCGCCACCCGGATCGTGACCGACAGCTTCGACACCACGCAGGACGTCGACGCGCTGCTGGACCGCTCCGAAAAACTTATTTTCGACATCACGAGCCGGAAGTTTTCGGGCGGGGTCGTCCCGCTCAAGGAAATCATCCGCAAGCAAATCGACGCGATTGACAAGCTCTTTCAGCGCAAGGGGCAGGTGACCGGCATCGCCACCGGTTTCCATGAATTTGACGTGATGACCGCCGGGCTCCAGCCGTCGGACCTCGTCGTAATCGCGGCGCGCCCCTCGATGGGGAAGAGCGCTTTGATGACCTGCGTCGCCGAGCACGCCGGCGTCGTGCTCAAGGTCCCGACGGCGATCTTCTCCAACGCGCCGATCTACATCGACGACACGCCGGGCTTGAGCGCTTTGGAGCTCAAGGCCAAGGCGCGCCGGCTCAAAGCGCAATTTGACGTGAAGCTCATCATGGTCGATTACCTCCAGCTGATGCAGGGGCCCCAGGGCAGCGAGAGCCGCCAGCAGGAGATCTCGGAGATCTCGCGGTCGCTCAAGGCGCTCGCCAGGGAACTCCACGTGCCGCTGATCGCGGTCAGCCAGTTGTCGCGGGCGGTGGAGTCCCGCTCGGACCACCGCCCCCAGCTTTCGGACCTGAGGGAATCTGGCGCGATTGAACAGGACGCGGACGTCGTCGTCCTTCTCCTTAGGGAGGAGTATTATCACCCGACCGACGAGAACCGCGGCAAGGCGGAGGTGATCGTCGCCAAGCAGAGAAACGGTCCCGTCGGCTCGTTCAAGCTCGCGTTCATCCATGAATACACGCGGTTCGAAAACGCGGAGCTTGCGCGCCAAGAGGAAATGGGTTAACAATCTGCTGCAAAAGCCCCGAGATGCAAGGCGCGAGGAAGCGAGCGCGGAGGCGCTATGGGAATAGCGCCGCACAAGCGAGCGACCGAGCAACGCAGCAGGTGAGGCTTTTGCAGCAGATTGTAAATTTTTTGCGCTTTAAAGTTAAAGTCAACTATGTTAAAGTAAGGCCTAATTATGAAGTTTAAAGCCCTTTTCCCTCTTTTTATCGCGGGTCTTCTGGTCTCGGCGGCTTTTGTCCGGGCGGAAGAAACCGAAAAAATCGTGAAGGCCGTCGATGTCAGCGGAAACAAGACCGTTTCCAGCCTCACGATCCTCGCCAAGGTCAGGACCCAGACCGGCGAAACGCTCTCCTCCACGGTCCTCAATGAAGATTTGAAGAGGCTCTACGGCCTCGGCTTTTTCTCCGATGTGCGCATCGAGCAGGAAGAGGTCGAGGGCGGGGTGAAGGTGATTTTCCACGTGGTGGAAAAGCCGATCCTGGCCGAGATCCGCATCGAAGGCAACCAGCGGGTCAAAAAAGACCAGATTAAAAAAGAGATGCAGTCGGCGACCGGGGATTTTGTCGACCAGAAACGCGTGCGCGACGACGTGGAGGCGGTGAAGCGGCTCTACGAGAAGAAAGGTTTTTCGGAGGCCCGCGTCGACAGCTCCCTCGAGGTGGATGACCAGACCGGCCAGGCCACGCTGCGCGTCCTCGTCGACGAGGGATTGAAGCTCCGCATCCGGGACATCCGGGTCACCGGAAACCGTTTGGTGAAGACCGGCGATATTTTGAAGCGGATGAAGACGAAGAAGATGGCGTGGTTCGGCTGGTTCCGTTCGGGGTACCTCAAGCAGGAGGACTTGGACGAGGACATCGAGCGGATCAAGGCGTTGTATGACGAGGCCGGTTTCAGCGACGCCGACGTGCGGACGGAGACGGAGACCGTCGGGGGCGGCAAGGATTCGGGCGATATCATTCTTAAAGTCCTGGTCGAGGAGGGCAAGAAGTATCTGGTGGGCGACGCGGAGATCTCGGGAAACGCGGTGGCGCCGAAAGAAGAAATCCTGAAGGCCCTGAAAATGACCCAGGGCAAACCGTTCTCCAGAAGGGGCCTGCGTCAGGATGTCTCCGCGATTCAGGACCTTTATTTTGAGAAAGGGTATCTCTCCGCCCAGGTCCGGTCGGAATCCCTTTATAACGAGGAAAAAGACCGGGTGGACCTGAATTATTCCGTGACGGAAAACGAACTCACGTATGTCGACCGCGTGCGGGTCCAGGGGAACACCAAGACCAAGGACATCGTGATTCGCCGGGAGTTGAGGGCCTATCCGGGCGAGTCGTTCAGCGGGGCCAAGCTCAAGCGGTCCAAGGAGCGTCTTTACAACCTGGGGTTTTTCGAGGACGTGCGGTTTGACACGGAGACGGGTTCTTTGCCGAACACGCGGGACCTGGTCGTGAGCGTCAAAGAGGCCAAGACCGGCGAATTCAGCTTCGGCGGGGGCTACAGCTCCATCGATTCGGTGATCGGCTTCGTGCAGATCCGGCAGAAAAATTTTGACTGGCAAAATTTAAAATCATTCACCGGCGCCGGTCAGGATTTCGGCTTGAGGCTGGAGCTGGGGAGCGTGCGCCAAAACGCGGAGCTGAGCTTCACCGAACCGTGGGTGTTCGGGCACCCCTACTCCTTCGGCTTCGACCTCTATACGCGGGAGTTCAACCGGTCCGGCAACGCGGGCTACTTCTTTGACCAGAAGAAAACAGGCGGCGACCTGCGCCTGGGCAAGGAGTTCACCGAATACGACAAGGGGCTCCTGACCTATAAGCTCGAGAAAGTCGAGATCTCCGACATCCGGTCCGATGCCTCGCAGGCGCTCAAGGACGAGGAAGGCGACAACACGACCTCCGCGCTGTCCCTGACGCTGACCCATGACCAGCGCGACAATGTGTTCAATCCCAGCCAGGGGTACCTTCTCTCGGGCACGGGGGAGGTGGCCGGCGGTTTCCTGGGCGGGGACAAGGATTTCATGAAGCTCTCCGGCGTGGGCAGCAGGTATTTCAAAAATTTTGACCAGATGGTGCTGGAGCTCAAGCTCCGCGCCGGCATCGTCGATGAGTTTGGGGACTCGTCAAAGGTCCCGATCTATGAGCGATATTTCGCGGGCGGCGCCAACACGATACGCGGCTACCGGGAAAGACGCGTGGGCCCCAGGGACGCCGGCAATCGCGAGCCTATCGGCGGCGAGGCGTACTGGGTGGCCAATGTCGAAGAGACGTTTCCCATTTATCCCGACTTGATCAAGGGGGCGGTATTTTTTGACGCGGGGAACGCGGAGCCGGAAGTCTCGGATTTCGGAAGCGGAGAGGTGTTCTCCGGCGTGGGTCTGGGCGTGCGCGTGAAGACCCCCATCGGTCCCGTGAAGCTTGACGCGGGGTATCCTCTCGATGATGTCGAAGGCGAGGGGAAGAAATTGCGGTTCTATTTCAACATCAGCCAGGGTTTTTAAATCATCCAATAGGAGAATGTCAGAATGAAAAGATTAGCGGCATTTTTGGGATTGGCGCTGCTCCTCGCGGGCGCCGGGATTTTTGGAACGTCGAAGGCGTCGGCGGCGGAGACGAAGATCGGCTATGTGGACATGGCGACTGTTTTTGACGAGTATCTGAAGACCAAGGCGTTTGACAAATCCCTGGAGGCCAAGGGCGTCCAGAAGCAGGCCGAGCGCGAGAAAATGGTCAACGAGGTCAAGAAACTCAAGGACGAAGCCGAGCTTCTCAGCGCCTCGGCCAGAGACGAAAAACAGGCCGTCATTGACGAGAAAATCAAATCGCTCCAGGAGTTTGACCGGAACACGCGGAGCGCTCTCAGCAAAGAACGCGATAACATGGTGCGCGACATTCTCAAGGAGATCGAGTCGGTCATCCAGGATTTTGGGAAGTCCCAGGGCTACTCCTATATCTTCTACGACCGCGCGCTCGCGTATAAGAGCGAGAGCGGGAATCTTACCGCGCAGGTCATCAAGGTCTTGAATGACGCCTACACCAAGAAGAAATAGTGAGAAGCCCAAGAGTCTAAAACTTGAAGAAGTCGCAGCGCTGGTCGGAGGAGAGTTGGTCGGTGATTCCGGGACTGCGATCACCGGCGTCGCGGGAATAAAAGAAGCGCGAAGCGGGGACATCACGTTTCTCGCCAACCCCAAGTATCTGCCCTACCTCGAAGACACCCTGGCCTCGGCCGTTATCACTCACCGGGAGGTTGTTTCCGCCAAGAAAGCTCTCGTCCGGACCGACAATCCCTCCGGCGCCTTTACGAAAATCGCCTCTTTCTTTGTGCCGTCGCTTGAGCCCAAACCGGCCGGCATCCATCCCACGGCCGTCGTCGCCCCGGGGGTGCGCCTCGGAAAAGACGTTTTCGTGGGGCCGCACGCCGTGATCGAAGAGGGCGCCACCGTCGGCGACCGCACGGTCATCGAGGCCGGCGTGTTCATCGGCCGGCAATGCGTCCTCGGAAACGAGGTGAGGATTTATCCGCAGGTCTCCGTCCGGGAAAAGACCGAGATCGGCGACCGCGTCATTATTCACGGGGGCGCGGTGATCGGAAGCGACGGTTTCGGTTACGAGACCGCCGGCGGGACGCACACCAAGATCCCGCAGATCGGATCCGTGCGTATCGACGAAGACGTCGAGATCGGCGCCAACGTCTGTATTGACCGCGGGCGTTTCCAAAAGACCTGGATCAAAAAAGGGACCAAGATCGACAATCTCGTCCAGATCGCGCACAACGTCGTGATCGGCGAGAACACCCTCATCGTTTCCCAGGCGGGGATCTCCGGCTCCACGGAAGTGGGGAAGGACGTGGTGATCGCCGGCCAGGCGGGCCTGGTGGGGCACCTGCGCATCGGGGACGGTTGTGTCGTCGGCGCCGGAGCCGGGGTGACCAAGTCTTTCCCGGAAAAAAGCGTGATTCTCGGCAGTCCCGCCAGGCCCATTGCCGAGCAAAAAAAGATCCTCGCGGTCATGGCCCGGTTGCCCGAGTTTTTCAAGGATTTGATCGCGGTGAAGAAGAAGCTGGGGGTCAAATGACCCAGAAAACCGTCGGAAAACAGGGGTCTGTCTCCGGGACCGGAATCCACACCGGCGGGAAATGCACGGTGGTTTTTGAGCCTGCCCCGCCGGATTCCGGGGTCCGGTTTTTCCGGCACGGGAAAAGGGTCGGCGCGCGCGCCGAAAAAGAAAACGGGCTGGCGGTGGCGGAGACGTCCCGCTCGACGACCATCGGCGACGGCCGCCAAAAGGTACGGACCGTGGAGCATCTTCTGGCCGCTCTCTCGGGGCTTGAGATTTGCAATGTCCGGGTGGATGTGGACGGGGAGGAGATCCCCGCTCTGGATGGAAGCGCCTCCGAATTTGTGAGGTTTCTGAAAACGCTGGGGGCGGAAGAATTCAGCGTCGCTTATACGCTGGATTACGAACATCCTTTCTTGAGGAAGCAAACGGTCGATTTTGTCGTAAACCCCGGGGTCTTTGAGCGTGAACTGGCGCCGGCCAGGACCTTTTGCCTCCGGGAAGAGGCGCCGGCGATGAAGGCGCGGGGGCTTGGTCTGGGCGCGACCGCCGAAAACACGCTCGTCATTTCTCCGGGAGGCGCCACGAACGACGGGCTCCGGTACCCGGATGAATGCGCCAGACACAAGGCGCTTGATCTTTTGGGAGACCTGAATCTCCTGGGGGTCCCTCTTGTCGGCCGCGTCGTCGGCCTGCGCAGCGGGCACTCTTTAAACTGCCGGTTGGTGGAGCTTTTGTCGGCCGACATTCGCGAAAGAAAACAGAGAGGTGGCTATGACCAGTGAACGTCAAGACGGTATCCTGCCGAAGGGCGCCATGAGCTCGGAGGACATTCAGCGGATACTTCCTCACCGTTATCCGTTTCTTCTGGTGGACAGGGTTCTCGAAGTCGGCGAGAACCGCGTCGTCGCCGTCAAGAACCTGACCATCACCGAGCATTTTTTTCAGGGCCATTTTCCGGGACGTCCGGTGATGCCGGGCGTTTTGATGGTGGAGGCGCTGGCGCAGGCGGGCGGGGTGCTGATGCTTTCCAGGTATCCCGGAAAGATCGCGTATCTGGTCGCCATCGATAACGCCCGTTTCCGTAAAACGGCTGTGCCGGGGGACCAGCTCAGGCTGGAAGTGCAGGCGGTAAAGTCGAAATCGAAGGTCGCCGTGCTGCACGGCGCGGTGTTTGTCGGCAATGAGGAGATCTGCAACGCCGAGATCATGTTTACGCTCGTGGATTGACGGATATGGCTATTCATCCGACGGCAATCGTTTCCAAGACCGCGGAATTGGGCGAGGGCGTCGAGGTCGGTCCCTACGCGGTGATCGGTCCCCACGTCAAGATCGGCGCGGGCACCCGGGTCTTGAGCCATGCCGTGCTGGACGGGCACACGACGATCGGCGCGCGCTGTGAAATCTTCACGGGCGCCTGTCTGGGGATGCCGGCCCAGGATAAAAAATTCAAGGGAGAGACTTCTTTTTTAAGCGTCGGGGACGAGAACGTCATCCGGGAATATGTCACGATGCATTGCGCCTCGACCCCCGGCGCCGCGACCGTGGTCGGCAGCCGGAACTTCATCATGGTCGGCGCCCATGTGGGCCACGATTGCCGGGTCGGCGATGAGGTCACGATGGCCAATGGCTCGGTCCTGGGGGGATACGTCGTCGTGGAAGACGGGGCGGTGCTGGGAGGCTTCACAGGCGTGCACCAATACGTCCGCGTCGGCCGGCTTGCGATGCTGGGCGCCTTCGCGAAAGCGGCGATGGATGTGCCGCCCTTCTCCCTCTGCGACGGTTATCCCGCGCGGGTATGCGGGCTCAACTCCGTGGGCCTGCGTCGCGCCGGCTACGCCCCGGCGGATTCGCTTCTTTTAAAAAAAAGCGGTCAAGATACTTTTTATGTCCCCGCTCTCGTTGTCCCACGCCGTCGAAAAAGTCCGAAAAGAACTCAAACCCTCGGCGGACGTCGAGTATCTCCTGGAGTTCGTGTCCCGGTCAAAACGCGGCGTCGAACGGGCGCCGCGCCGCCCCCTGCCGACAAGGCAAGATCAGGCACGGGGGGAGTGACTGCGGAGATGTGGGGCGGATCGAGGGACTCCGGCGGGCCGATCGGGCTTATTGCCGGGACAGGCGACTTTCCGGCGCTCTTCGCGGAGGCCGCCGCCTCTCTCAAAAAAGAGGTTTTTGTTATCGGTTTTCACGGGTATACTGATAAACGCATCGAGAATTTTTCAAGGCAGTCGCTTTACCTGGATCTTGGGGCGGTCGGCAAGATCGCCGAGGCGCTGAAAGGTTGGGGCGTCAGGCGCGTGGCGTTTGCCGGCGGGATCCCCAAACGGCAGATCTACGACCCTTCGGTTTCTTTGGACGGCGCGGCCAGGGCCATTATCCAGGGGACGGGCAACCGCGGAGACGATCACCTGCTGAAGGCGTTTGTCCTGTATCTGGGGTCGGCTTGCGGGGTAGCGGTGGTCGATTCCCGCCTTTTTTTGAAAGATATTTTGGCGGACAAGGGAGTCATGACCGGGCGCCGGCCGACCGCCATTGAGAAGAGCGATCTTTCTTTTGGCTGGAAAATCGCCAAAGGAATCGGCAGGATGGACATCGGCCAGACGGTGGTCGTAAAGGAAGGCAACGTCTTGGCCGTCGAGGCCCTCGAAGGCACGGACGCGGCCATTCGGCGTGCCGGCGAGCTTGGCGGCGGCGGGGGCGTGGTGGTGAAAACCGCCAAGCCCGGGCAGGATTTGAGATTTGACCTCCCCTGCATCGGGCTCGGGACGCTCGGATCGATGAAGTCCGCCGGTTGCCGGGTGATCGGCGTGGAAGCCGGGAAAACGCTGATGCTTCATAAAAACCGTCTCATCGAGGAGGCGGACGCCGGCCGGATGAGTCTTGTGGGGTTGTAGCGATGGTGGGAAACATACTGATCGTCGGGGACCAAAACAAGCAGGGGCAGGAGCTGAAAGAGGCCCTCAAGAAAGACACTCATTTCTCGGCGCAGCTGATTTCCAGAAAAGCCGCGACGATGGAGGAGCTTGCCCGCCGCGAGGCGGACCTGATCGTCCTCAATCCCAAAAACGGCTATTCCGAGATCCTGGACCTTTATTACGGGATCCGGAAAGAGCCGCCTCTCCAGGATGTCCCGCTCGTGCTTCTCCTGGATGAGAGCGAGATGAAGGCCGCGGACCTCCCATCGGGAATTCAGGAGGTGCTGTACCGGCCGCTCAGGCTTGTCGAGGCGGTGGCCCGCGTCAACCTGCTTTTCAAGCGCATCCACAAGGTCGACCAGAAAAACCTCATCACGCGCGGAAGGCTCACGATGGACATCACCAAATACGAGGTCAGGGTCGGCGAGAAAAAGATCGACCTGACATTCACCGAATTCGAACTCCTCAAGTTTTTCTGCTCCAATCCCGACACGGTATTCACGCGGGAAGTGCTCCTCAACAAAGTCTGGGGCTACGAGTACTACGGCGGCACCCGCACCGTCGACGTCCATATCCGCCGCCTCCGCTCCAAGATCGAAGGCAAATCTTCGACGTTTATCGAGACCGTCCGGAATATCGGCTACAAGTTCGTTTCCGAAGAGTAAACCAAAGTCCCCGACCCGCCCCTGGTCAAAATCATTAACAGTTCGTTGAAAAAACCTCAGATGCAAGGCGCGAGGAAGCGAGCGCGGAGGCGCTATGGGAATAGCGCCGCACAAGCGAGCGACCGAGCAACGCAGCAGGTGAGGTTTTTTCAACGAACTGTTAAAGTATTTGAAATGAGTTTGTAACAAAGGCCGTGTATTCTCTCGTCGTCAAAGAAAAGAGGGAGAACTCATGGATACCAAAGTGGCTTTAGACACGATTTGGGTGCTGGTGACCGGCATGCTCGTGTTCTTTATGAATCTGGGATTCGGCTGCGTGGAAGCGGGCTTCCAGCAAAGTAAAAACGCCGTCAATGTCCTGTCCAAAAACTTCGTCGTTTTCGCGGTTTCTACGATCGCGTTTTGGTTCATCGGATGGGGGCTGATGTTCGGCGACGGGTCGCCGCTGATCGGCCTGCAGGGTCTCTTGATGGTCGGTGGGGCGGACAACAGTCCCGCGACGGGAGAGGCCTACCAGGGCGTGTACAGCGCGCTCAACTGGACCGGCGTTCCGCTGGCGGCGAAGTACTTCTTTCAGCTCGTGTTCGCCGGAACGGCGGCGACGATCGTCTCCGGTTCGGTCGGCGGGCGCATCAAGTATTTTTCTTTCATCATCTTCTCGTTGGTTCTGGTGGGGCTGATCTATCCGACCACCGGCCATTGGATCTGGGGCGGCGGATGGTTGGCCAAGAGCGGGTTTTGGGACTTCGCCGGCTCAACGGTGGTGCACTCCGTGGGCGGCTGGGCGGCCCTGACCGGGGCCATCATTCTCGGGCCCCGCTTCGGGAAATTCGGTCCCAACGGGCGGATCAACGCGATTCCCGGCCACAGCATGTCGCTGGCCCTGATCGGCGCCCTGGTGCTTTGGCTCGGATGGTTCGGATTTAATCCGGGCAGCACGATGGCCGCGGACCCGCGTCTCATGGCGCATATTTGTCTGACGACGAACATGGCCGCCTGCACGGGCCTGTTGGCCGCGACGATCATGTCCACCATCCTTCTCAAGAAGCCGGACTTTGGGATGACGATCAACGGTTGTCTGGCGGGCCTGGTGGCGGTCACCGCTCCCTGCGCGTTTGTGAGCGTGCCGAGCGCGGCGATCATCGGACTCATTGCCGGGGCGGTCGTGGTTCCCGCGGTGATTTTCTTCGACAGGGTCGGAGTGGATGATCCGGTGGGCGCGACTTCGGTCCACCTCGTCTGCGGCGTTCTCGGAACGATCTTTGTGGGCCTCTTCGCGGAAGACTGGGTCAGTCCGAATACGACGGGCAACGGTCTTTTCTTCGGCGGCGGAGCCAAGCTGCTGATGGCGCAGCTTACCGGCGTGGTGGCCGTCGCCGCTTTCGTGCTGGTCGCCTCCTCCCTCGCCTGGTTTGTGATCAAGGCGGTGATGGGCATCCGCGTCTCGCTTCACGAGGAAATCGAGGGGCTGGATATCGGCGAACACGGCAATCAGGCCTATCCCGATTTTGTCACGCACAAATCGCACATCAGCTACCTCGGGCTTACGAACGCCGAGACGGCGGATTCCAGAGCCGGTTATCAACCGGTTTCCAAGTGAGGTGATGGCATGAAAAAAATAGAAGCGATAGTACGTCCGGAGAAACTGGACGAAGTGCGCAAGGCGCTCGAAGTGTCCGGTTATCCGGGGATCAACATCACCCAGATCGAAGGGCACGGGAAACAAAAAGGCGTGACCCAGCAGTGGAGGGGAGAGGTCTATAAGGTGGACCTTCTCCCGAAGATCAAGGTGGAAATCGTCGTCTCGGACAAGGACCAGGAGAAAATTCTCTCCACGATCCAGAAGGCGGCCGGCACCGGCAACGTCGGCGACGGAAAGATTTTCGTCTCCAATGTCGACGAGGTGGTCCGCATCCGCACCGGCGAGAGAGGGGAAAGGGCCCTTTAGACCGGGGTTTCCGGTCCGAAAATCAGATCCCTTCCATTGCGCCCCGCGCTTGAAACGCGGCCCGAAAAGAGTTGAGTTTTAAAGGGCGCGGGGTACAATGGAAGGGATTATTTTTAACCGCTTTTTGGAAGGCCCATGCCTCAGCGAAGAAACAAAATCTCGGCCCGGTCGTTCAAACAGGGCAAAGAGTTCATCCTCAAGAAGGCCCAGGACAACAACGTCCGCTTCATACGCCTCTGGTTCTGCGACATCCTCGGCCAGCTCAAGAGCTTTGCGATCACGGTCGACGAGCTCGCGGAGGTGATGGAGGAAGGATCCGGATTCGACGGTTCCGCGATCGAAGGATTTGCCCGCCACATGGAGTCGGACATGCGGGCCTTTCCGGACCCGGCGACGTTTGAGATCCTGCCGTGGAGGCCGCGCGAAAACGCGGTGGCCAGAATGTTCGCCGATATCCGGGATGTCGGCGGGGCCCCGTTTGTCGGCGACCCCCGCCAGTGCCTCAAGCGGAATCTCAAGAAAGCAGCCGACCTCGGCTATACCTTTTATGTGGGTCCGGAGATCGAGTTTTTCTATTTCCAGGATTCGGAATCGACGAAGACCCTCGACAAGGGGGGATATTTTGACCTGACTCCTTTGGACGGCGGATCGGACCTGCGGCGGGAGACCGTGCTGACGCTCGAGGAGATGGGGATAGGCGTCGAGTCCAGCCACCACGAAGTCGCTCCGAGCCAGCACGAAATCGACCTGCGCTACACCGACGCGCTCACGATGGCGGACAACACCATCACCTACCGCCTCGTCGTCAAAGAGATCGCGCTCAAATACGGCGTCTACGCGACCTTTATGCCGAAGCCCCTGAAAGGCAAAAACGGCAGCGGCATGCATGTCCACCAATCCCTGTTCAAAGGAGACCAAAATATTTTCTTTGACCGTGGCGACAAACACCACCTCTCAAAACCAGCCAAGCATTACATCGCGGGTCTTTTAAAGCATGCGGCGGAAATCAGCCTCGTCACCAACCAATGGGTAAACTCATATAAACGGCTTATTCCCGGCTATGAAGCGCCGGTGCACGTATCCTGGGCCAAGTGCAACGGGGCCGCGCTGGTCCGCGTCCCCGCGTACAAGGCGGGACGGGAAAATTCGACCCGTGTGGAGCTTCGCTCGCCTGATGCCGCTTGCAATCCCTACCTGGTTTTCTCGGTGATGCTCGCCGCGGGTCTCGAGGGAATCAAACACGGCTATGAGCTTCCGGACCCGGTGGAGCAGGACCTCTTGGAGATGACGGACACGGAAAAGAAAAAACGGGGCATTGACGTGCTGCCCCGGAGTCTCGGTGAAGCGGTTGCGATCGCCGAGAAGAGCGTTTTTTTGAAAGAAGCCCTCGGGGATCACATCTGCCAGTCGCTTATCCGGAACAAAAAAATCGAATGGAATGAGTACTGCGCCGAAATCACCGACTACGAACTCGAGAAGTACCTGCCTATTTTGTAAGTTTGCCCCAGGACATCTGCCGGGGATTTTTTTCAGTCGTGGAATGAATCAATATACTTACTGGGAGGACAACCAGTTCATAGGCGGTGAGCCTTACGACAAGCTTTTCGATTGCGTTACGGCCCACACTTGCAGAGTCGAATTTGAAATTCTACAGGTTGTTTTCGAAAACGGCCAATCTATATCGTTGCTTAACCAGGGAGCCCCGGAGAACTGACCCAAAGCGTTTGCGTCTATACGAACCAGAGCAGTTTGCATGAGGGGCGTTATTTGAGTGGTTACTGTTAGGAGGATATGGCATAATGCTCCGTATGAATACAACCCTGTTTAGCAGAACTGGACGGTTATTTGCGAATCCTTCTTTAACGGAAGGGATGGGAAGGGTGTTTGATTTATTAGGGACACATGACGCATATAATCAAGATCTAACCCCGGCCGAGGCGGATTCAAGGGCCATATACAGCGATTGGGCCTCCGTTGGAGATCACCTTATTCTTGCCGCGGACGAGTTGGCTACGAATGTCGGAAAGTAACCCTCCCGCTCGTCCCGCCTCTCAGATCACAGCTACCAGCACTTCGTTTGAAGGACCGATTCCGCCTCCGCAGGTGTTACAGCAATACAATAATATTGTCTCAAATGCGGCTGAACGCATTCTCCGCATGGCTGAAAAGCAATCGGACCATCGTCTGGATTTAGAAAAGAGAGTGGTTTATTCGAACGTTAAAAAATCATACGTCGGCATGGGATTGGCTGCAGTTATCGCATTGTACGGCCTACACATCGCAAAAGAAATAGCAATAAACGGAAATCCTGCGACTGCCGGTATAATTGCGACTCTCGACATTGGGGGGTTGATATCAATTGCTATTTATAACGTTCGAGCGCAAAGAACCGAACGAAAGACCAGGCAGGAAACCTCAGCTGCACCACCCGCGAGACGGTAAATCTATAACCTGTTCCCCTACGGTTTTACAGGCTTATCCTATAACGCGCAAAATCTCCTCGGCGGCTCTTTGGCCGGCGCCGCTTTCCCCAAGCCGGCGGGAGACCTCTTCGAGGTCTTTTTTCATTCGGGAGGTCACGGACGGGTCCCGAAGGATCTTGAGCGCCTCCGCGGCGATTTTCTCCCCGGTCGCGTCGAACTGCAACAGCTCCGGAAATTTTTTTTGCCCGAGGATGAGGTTCGGAAGGCCGAGGCAGGGGACCCGGATCAAAATTCTCGCGGCAAGATAGGTCAACCACGTGCCGCGGTTGGCGATGATCATCGGCGTCCCGAGCATCGCGCACTCCAGCGTCGCCGTGCCGGAACAGACAAGCGCCAGGTCGCAGCTTCGGATCGCGTCGTAGGAATCGTTCTCGACGAGGTCCACCGGCACCGGCGAGTTTCCAAGAAGCCGGCGGTAGCACTCGGCCGGGAGCGTCGGCGCCTTGATGAGCCTGAAGGAGATGCCGGGTATTTCCCGACGGAGGAGCGCCGCGGCTTCAAGGAAGACGGAAAAGAGCATTTTGAGCTCTCCTTTGCGGGACCCCGGCATCAGCGCGACGACGAGACCGGCTGTTTTTTCCGGAGACCCGCCCGCCCCGTCTTTTTCGCGGGGAGGGATCAAGTCCTTCAGGGGATGTCCTACCCACGCCACGGGGACGCCGTTTTTCTCGTAAATCGCTTTTTCAAACTCGAAGACTACGAGAACTTTTCTCACAAAGGCCTTGATTTTCAGCACGCGTCGGGGGGCCCACGCCCAAATCTGGGGGGCGATGTAATAGGCCACCGGGATCCCCAGCGCGTGGATCCTCTCGGCCAGATGCAGGTTGAAACCGGGGTTGTCGATGAGGACGACCACGTCCGGGCGCACCGCGGCGATCCGGGAAAGGATCAGGTTTGCCGCCTTTTTGTAATCGGAGTAGCGCTTGATGGCGTCGGTGACCCCCGTCACGTGAAAATGCGCGAGGTCAAAAAACTGCAGGGCGCCCGTTTCGCGGATCCTGTCCCCGCCGACGCCGTAAATCTCAAGAGGGGCGGGACCGGAGGCGGCCCTCAGGCTGCGGATGAGATGGGCCCCGTGGAGGTCGCCGGAGGCCTCGCCGGCGATGACGTATATTTTTTTCGCCATGGTGGGAAAACTTCAGTTTCCGCTCTGGCTCTGGGAAATCTGCCTCGAAATTTCAAGCGCCAATGCCAGCGCCTCGCGCCCTTCTTCCCCCGAGACGAGCGGTTTTCTTTCGTGCCGGGCGCAGTCGATGAAATCCGCCAGCTCCTCTTTCAGGGAATCGCTTTTTTTGATGTCGATTTTTTTGTGGCGGATGCGGCCGTTTTCTTTCGTGTAGATGAGCGCTTCCTGCGTGACGTAATCCAGCGAGAGATAGGCGTCATCCTGAAATATCCGGATCTTTCGCATCACCTCGGCGCTCACGCGGCTCGCCGTGAGGTCGCAGACGCAGCGGTTGGCGAAGCGTATCCGGGCGTTGGCGATGTCCTCGCTCTTGGAGAGGATCCGCGCGCCGACCGCGTCCACGTGCTCGACGGGGGACCTCAGGAGATCGAGCACGATGTCGATGTCATGGATCATCAGGTCCAGCGTCACGCCGACATCGGTCACGCGGGGGTCGTAGGAGCCCAGCCTGTGGCATTCGATGAACCGCGGCGACCGGATGATCCCCCGGATCGTGCGGATCGCGGAATTGAAGCGCTCGATGTGGCCGACCTGGATGAGGCGGCCGTTTTCCGCGGCGGTCCGGAGGAGATCATCGGCCTCCTCAAGGGTCGCCGTCATGGGTTTCTCGACCAGGATGTGCGCGCGGCTCTTGAGAAATTCTTTGGAAATCTCATGGTGCAGACGGGAAGGAACGACGATGCTGGCGGCGTCGACGGCGCCCAACAGCGCCCGGTGATCCCCGTAGGCGGTCGTTTTGCAGCGCCTGGCGATTTCCTTGGCGCGAGGCAGGTCGATATCGCAGACGCCGACAAGATCCACCCCGGGGAGTCTGGAGTAGACCTCCGCGTGTTTGGAGCCCAGTTTTCCGGCGCCGATCACGGCGACCCTGATGGAATTTTTCATAAGCGACCATTGTACCGCGGCGCGTGCCTCGCCAGCGAGTGAAAAATATGCTATGATTGCCTCCATGTCAAACGAGTTCAAATCACTCCCAAAATCGTTCCAGGACCTGCTTTTTATCGTCCCGCTGTCGGCTTTTTTCCTGCTATTTGATCTGGGCAAGGGCTCGCTCGCCAGCTGGGACGAGGGGCTTTATGCCGGAGTGGCGAAGGAGATGGTCCTGTCCGGGGATTGGCTCAAGCTCACCTGGAGCGGGGCGCCGTGGACGGACAAGCCGCCGCTCGCGATCTGGGCCACCGCGGTGTTTTACAAAATATTCGGCATCTCTGAATTTTCCGCGAGGTTTTTTTCCGCGCTTTGTGGAATCGGGACGGTCGTCGTGACCTACCTCATCGGGAGAAAACTTCTCAATCGCTGGACCGGTTTCCTGGGGGCGCTGGTGCTTTTGAGCTCCTCCCATTTCCTGCGTTTCGCGCGGTTCGGGATGCTGGACGCGCCGATCGCGTTTTTTATTTCGATCGCCCTCTATTTTTTCTGGCTCGGCCGGGAAAAAGAGCATTATCTCGTCTGGTCCGGCGTCGCGCTGGGACTGGCCTTCATGACGAAGAGCCTGGCGGCCCTTCTCGTCTTTCCGGTGGTCGGCCTCTACTCGTGGTGGTCGGGGGAGTCGGCGATCCTGCGAAGCCGGGCGTATCTGGCGGGGCTCCTCGTCGCGGCGCTCCTCGCGCTCCCGTGGCATCTCTACATGCTATCTCACGCCGGGTGGCCTTTTTTTCACGAGCTGTTCGTCAAGCACCTTTTCTTGAGGCCGACGACGGCCCTCGACGGCCACGCGGGAAACTATTACTTTTATATCCGCACGCTCGTGAACAAATACCACCCGTGGGTCCTCGTCGGAATTTTCTCGGCTCCGTTTTTTCTTTTCAAGGCCGTCCGCGAGCGCCTGAACGAGATCCAGTTCCTCGCCGTGTGGATGTTCTCGATGTTTCTGGTCATCACGCTGATGAAAACGAAGCTGGCGTGGTATCTCCTGCCTGTTTATCCGGCGCTTTCGATCTCCGTGGGCTACGTGCTGGCGAGGGTCTTTGAGGAGCGTTATAAAAATTTCGTGAGGCTCCTCTTTCTCGTGATCATGGCGCTCCATGTGCCGTATTCCCACCTTTTTCATCACGACTACAGCCGCCCGATCAAGGGAATCGCGTCGGCGGTGTCTTCCGTGGTCCCCGCGGGGTCGTCGCTGTATCTTTACAACTACCACGAGGCCCCGGCCGTGGCTTTCTATCTGGGACGCAAGACCGGTTATCTCGACGATGACAACGCTTTCTTTGCCGCGGCGGAGGCATCCCAAAAGGATTTTTACTGCCTGATTTTCCGGAAGGACCTGGATCGTTTCGCCGGCCGCCTGCCGGGACTCGGGATATCGGTCAAGGGAGGCTTTGAAGACTCCAGGCTCCTGGTCGGAAAAGCGGGAAGGGCGGGAAAAAGTCCGTGAAGAATTACCGGCGGATGATCGGATTTGTGGGGCCCCATCTCCATACGCTGGTTTTTGTTTTTGTGGTGATGTTCGCCAATTCGGTCGTGAGCGGCCTGCCGATCGTCGGGATCGTGATCCCGCTGGTCGACACCATCATCTCCGGGAAGCCGATCGTCATTCCGCACCAGAATTACCTGCCGCAGGCGGTGCTGGACCTGGTCTATCAGGTGAACGCGATGCCGCGCGGAAAGCTCCTGAGCCTTCTGATTTTCTGGATGATCGGCGCCGCTCTTTTCCGATCCCTTTTCGAATACCTGCAATCCTATCTCATGAACGACGTGAGCCAAAAAGTGATCCGGGACCTGCGCAACGCGGTCTACCGGAAGATGGTTGGATTGCCTCTCAGTTTCTTTGGGAGATCCCAGGCGGGGGCGTTGGTCTCAAGGATCACCTACGACACGATCGTGATCCGGGACGCGATCTCCGAGGGCCTTACGGACGTCCTGTTTCAACCGGTGCAGATCGTGGTGAATGCGGCGCTCTTTTTGACGGTCAAATTTGTGTTTGGGATCCCGTGGTCGCTCGTGGCGGTGATTCTTTTCGTGCTGCCGCTGATCGTCTATCCGGTGCTGCGGGTCGGCCAGAGGCTCAAGAAAATCAGCCGCGCGACCCAGGAACAGGTGGCGGACATCAACTCCACGCTCTTCGAGTCGATCTCGGGAATGAGGATTGTGCAGGGCTTCGGCATGGAGGACTACGAGAAGGGACGCTTCGCCAAACAAAATCAGTCCTTGTACAAGACGATGATGCTGTCGCTCAGCCGGATGGCGATTGTCAGCCCCCTGACCGAGTTCATCAGCTTTGTGTGCCTGGGGGCGGTGCTGTGGATCGGGGGACGGGAGGTGATCGAAAGCCAGATGTCTCCGGGGGCCGCCGCCGCTCGAGAAGGAGATCTCTTTTGAAAACGTCTCGTTCGGCTACGGGGACAAAACGGTATTTTCCGGCGTCCATTTCCGCGTGAAGGCGGGGGAGATCGTCGCGATCGTAGGGCCGAGCGGGGCCGGCAAGACAAGCCTTGTGAATCTCCTGCCGCGGTTTTATGACCCGACGGGGGGACTCCTTGCGATCGACGGAACCGATATCCGCGAGGTCGCGCTCAAATCCCTGCGCGGCCAGATCGGGATCGTCACGCAGGAGACCATTCTTTTCAACGATACCGTGAGCGCCAACATCGCCTACGGCCGCTCCGGGACCCCGCAAAAAGACATCGAACGGGCCGCGCAGATCGCCAATGCCCATTCTTTTATCTCGGCGTTGCCGCTCAAGTACCAGACGGTAATCGGCGACCGGGGGGTGAGGCTTTCGGGCGGGGAGCGCCAGAGGCTCTCGATCGCGCGGGCCGTCCTAAAAAACCCGCCGCTCCTCATCCTCGACGAGGCGACCTCGGCGCTCGACTCGGAGTCCGAGCTTTTGGTGCAGGAGGCCATCCACAACCTGATGAAAGGCAGGACCGTGCTCGTGATCGCGCACCGCCTTTCCACGATCAAGGACGCCCACCGGATCCTCGTCTTGAGCGAGGGGAGGATCGCCGAGGCCGGGACGCACGAAGAGCTCCTCGCCAAAAACGGCCTTTACAAGCGGCTTTACGAATTGCAGTTCCGCGCCTAACCCCGCCCAAGAAAAC
This sequence comes from Candidatus Omnitrophota bacterium, assembly GCA_016180585.1. Taxonomy (GTDB): domain Bacteria; phylum Omnitrophota; class Gorgyraeia; order 2-02-FULL-51-18; family 2-02-FULL-51-18; genus JACPAX01. The sequence continues at coordinate 19,102 of JACPAX010000083.1, forward strand.
ATCCAAGAAAACGCCCAAGAAAACGCCCAAGAAAACGATTGCCTGCCTTGGAAACTCTGGTATAATCAAGGGTTTGAAGTCAACGTTCACTAGAGTGGCCCCGAGCGATTCGGGGCGGGGAAGAACGGCGCTTGGGCTGTGCCTAACTCTTTCTTTTTAAAGGAGTTGGGTGTTCCCTCCACAACCGATAAAGGAGTCAAAATTGTCCAAAGAACTGATTCAAAACTTGCTGGAAGCGGGCGTCCATTTCGGGCATCAAACCAAGAAATGGAACCCCAAAATGAAGCCTTTTATCTTCGGGGAGAAAAGCGGGATTTATATCATTGACCTCGAAAAAACCGTCTCTTACCTGATCCGGGCCTGCGATTTCATGCGGGACGTCGCCGCGCAGGGGGTCCCCATTCTTTTTGTCGGCACCAAGCCCCAGGCGCAGGAGATCATCAAGACGGAGGCCGCCCGATGCGGGATGTATTACGTGCATCACCGTTGGCTGGGCGGCACGCTCACCAATTACCAGACGATCCGCAACAGCGTCCGGCGCTACCGGAGTCTCCTGGCGATGCGCGAGGACGGGACGTTTGAGGCGCTGACCAAAAAAGAGGTCTCCGAACTCGAGAAGGAAATCGCGGGGCTCGAAAAAAATCTCGCCGGCGTCGCGGACATGGAAAAGCTTCCCGGGGCCCTCTTTGTGATTGACGCCAAGAAAGAGGACATCGCGGTGAAAGAAGCCAACCGGCTCGGGATTCCCGTCGTCGCGATCGTCGATACGGATTCGGACCCGGACCGCGTGCAGTATCCCATTCCCGGCAATGATGACGCGATACGCTCGATCAAGCTTCTGACGGGCCTGGTGGTGGACAGCGTGGTGGAAGGGCTGCAGAAAGTCAACCGCAGCGGCTCGAAGGCCAGGCCCGAAGAGCAGGGCGCGGCCGTGGCCGCCGCCGAAGGCAAGGAAGCAAGCTAAAGGACCCCGGGAAAACCAATGGCCATATCCGTTGATTCGGTGAAGGAGCTCCGCGAAAGGACCGGCGCGGGCATGATGGACTGCAAGGCCGCCCTCGACGCCGTCGCCGGAGACATGGAAAAAGCGGTCGATTTCCTGAGAAAAAAAGGGATCGCCAAGGCCGCCAATCGCGCGGGGCGCCAGGCCCGGGAAGGCCTCGTCGTCTCCAAGATCGCCGGCCACAAGGCCGCGATCGTCGAGGCCAACTGCGAGACGGATTTTGTGGCCCGGACCGAGGACTTTAGGAAACTGGCGATGCTCGCGCTCGAGGAAGTCCTCGCGGCCGGCGAGCAGGCCGTTCATTCCGAAAAAGTGACCCGCCGCATCGGCGAGCTCTCCGGGAAGATCGGCGAAAAAATCGTCGTGCGCCGCGCGAAGGCCATCGAATCCAAAGACGGCATCCTTTTCACCTACATCCATTCCAACCACAAGCTGGGGGTCCTCGTCGAGCTCGCGTCGGAGAAGGGCGGCAGTCATCCGGCGCTCGAGGAGTGCGGCAAGCACGTCGCGATGCAGATCGCGGCGTCCAACCCGATCTCGGTGACGAGGGCCGAAATTCCCGCGTCCACCCTCGAGCGCGAGCGGGCCATTTTCAGGGAAGAGGTGAAAGGCAAGCCGGACAACATCGTCGAAAAAATCGTGCAGGGGAAACTCGATAAATTTTATAAGGCCAGCTGCCTTCTCGAACAGCCTTTCATCAAAGACGACGCCGTCTCCGTCCAGCGGGTCCTGGACGAGACGGGGAAAAAAATAGGCGCGGCGGTGAAGGTCAGGGGATTTGTGCGGTTTCAGCTCGGAGAGACGGCCGTCGCCGATTAAACGACGGCCGGCCGACGCGAAGCGCGGGGCGTTTTTGAAGAAGGCGAAAAGTTATAAGCGGGTGCTGCTCAAGCTCAGCGGCGAGGCGCTGCAGGGCGGGCTGAATTACGGCATTGACCCCCAGGTCGTCGAGTCCATCGCCGAACAGCTCAAAGAAGTCAAGAATATGGGCGTGGGCCTGGCCGTCGTGATCGGCGGAGGCAATATTTTCCGGGGGCTTGAGGCCTCTTCGCGCGGCATGGACCGTTCGACCGCCGACTACATGGGGATGCTCGCGACCGTGATCAACGCGATGGCGCTCCAGGACGCGCTCGAGCGAAAAGGCGCTTTTACCCGCGTGCAGACCGCGATCAATATGGACGCGCTGGCCGAACCCTATATCCGCCGCCGCGCGATGCGGCATCTGGAAAAAGGGCGGATCGTGATTCTCGCCGGGGGCACCGGGAACCCTTATTTTACGACGGACACGACGGCGGCCCTGCGGGCGATCGAGCTCGGCGCCGAGGTGATTCTGAAGGCCACAAAGGTCGACGGCATCTATTCGGAAGACCCGAAGAAAAACAAAGACGCCCGGCGTTTCGGCAAGATCCGCTACATCGACGTCTTGAAAAAAGGCCTAAAGGTCATGGACACGACGGCCGTGAGCCTGTGCATGGACAACAATCTCCCGATCGTGGTCTTTGACCTTTTGAAACACGGCAACATCCGCCGCGTCGTCAGCGGCGAAAACATAGGGACTGTCGTCTCGAACTGATATGGATTTCCAGACCGTCACGAAAGAAGCCGAAGACCGGATGAGGAAGACGCTCGACGCGCTGGGCCATCAGCTGGCGTCCGTCCGCACCGGCCGGGCCAACGCGGGCATGGTCGAAAACATCCGCGTCGATTATTACGGCACGGCCACGCCGATCCGGCAGCTGGCCAACATCACGATCCCCGAGCCGCGGCTCATCGTGATCGGCCCGTGGGACGCGTCCGCGCTCAAGGCCGTGGAAAAGGCCCTCAACGAGTCGGACCTGGGTATCGCGCCGGTGATCGACGGCAAGCAGATCAGGCTCGCGGTGCCCGCGCTCACGCGCGAGCGCCGGGAGGAGCTGGTGAAGATCGTCCATAAAGTCGCCGAGGAGTCCCGCGTGTCAATCCGCTCGGTTCGCCGGGACGCCAACGACCGCGTGAAGCAGCTTGAGAAGGACAAGACGATCACCGAGGACGAGAGGACCAAGACCATGGACGCCATCCAAAAGCTCACCGACAAATATATTCAAATGATCGACCAGGCGCAGTCCTCAAAGGAAAAAGAACTCACCCAGAATTAAGGGAATTTTTTAAAGCTTTCGAGCCGGTAGCTCAGTTGGTAGAGCACTGCCCTTTTAAGGCAGGTGTCGAGAGTTCGAGACTCTCCCGGCTCATGATTTTGTTTTATCGAACTGAGAGC
>JACPAX010000084.1 GCA_016180585.1 Candidatus Omnitrophota bacterium
CACTACTGTCCCAACGTTTAACGGTTGATATTGCGTAACCCTATGATATATCAATGATAACGATAAAAAATAAATTAATCGATTTGAATCAACTCGCGTGTTATTTTGGCGCTCCTACCCTAGGAGCCGCCAATGAACTCAGGCAAAACCGTTTTTTCTCAGGTCATGGAATTCCTGCCCGTTTACGAATTTCAAAAATGCGTCGAGCGCTACGACGGCGAATACAAAGTCAAAAGTTTTTCCTGCATGGATCAATTTCTGTGCATGGCCTTCGCGCAACTGACGTATCGCGAGAGTCTGCGCGACATCGAATCGTGTCTGCGATCGATGCACTCCCGACTTTAGCATATGGGAATTCGCTCCCAAGTATCCCGCAACACGCTTTCAAACGCGAACTCTCAAAGAGATTGGCGTATCTGGGCCGACTTCGCGCAAGTTCTGATTCACAAAGCAAGACGTTTATATCTGGACGAACCCTTCGGAGTCGAACTCAAAGAGACTGTCTATGCCCTGGATGCGACCGTGATCGATCTTTGTCTTTCGCTTTTTCCCTGGGCCAGATTCCGCAAACACAAGGCTGCGGTGAAGCTTCACACGCTTTTGGATCTTCGCGGTTCCATTCCCTCTTTCATCGAAATTACCGAGGGAAAAGTGCACGACGTGAACATCCTCGATCTTTTGATTCTCGAACCCGGGTCCTTCTGCGTCATGGACCGAGGATATCTGGATTTCCAGAGGCTTCATACGTTGCGCCTTCAAGGAGCCTTCTTTGTCGTGCGAGCCAAATCCAATTTAAACTATCGCCGCCTGTATTCAAGGCCGGTGAAAAAGAAAACGGGCTTGCGGTCCGACCAGACGATCGCTTTGAACGTTTATCAGTCATCAAAAGAATATCCGGACAATCTTCGTCTGGTGCGTTTCGTGGACAAAGACGGCAGAAGATATTCGTTTCTGACGAACAACTTCTCTCTCAAGGCAATCACCGTCGCCGATCTTTACAAAGAGCACTGGAAGGTAGAGCTTTTCTTCAAATGGATCAAACAGCACCTTCGCATCAAATCGTTCTTCGGGACCTCCGAGAACGCGGTAAAGACTCAAGTCTGGATCGCCATCTCCATTTACGTGCTTGTGGCGATTGTCAAGAAGGAACTGGGCTTAAAAAAATCGCTCTACGAAATTCTACAGATTTTGAGCGTGACGATATTTGAGAAAGATCAGTTGTTTCAAGCACTTATGGAAACTGAGCAACAAAATCAGAACACGGAAAACAATAACCAACTGCTAATGTTCAACTTATGATGGGACAGTAGTGTATCGCTTGCTAAATTCCAAGACGTTGATATCTTGAGGCGAGAATTCCAGTAAATTGGCTCCGAAATTCAGCGGGAAGGCGGCTGGCCTTGATTAAATGGCTCATAAGCTCAATCTTGCCTACAAATTTTTCATATCGGACTCTTGGGGGAATTTCCAAGTAGTCCGCCAGGACATCAAAATCCTTTCTTGTCAGTTTGTCGTCTTTTCCATTGATGGTTAAAGCGGAATCTGCGCCCTTTGGAAGAGCCAGTTTCGAACATACCATGTCATAAGCGGGCGAAAGACGAGTCCCGCCATGATGCGAAATAGAATAGTTCTTGAAATGCGCGTCGCCATTCCCGATTAAAAAATTAAAAACTACGCGCTCAAAGAACAACTGGACATCGAGACCCGGAACAGACGAAACCTGTTTTAATTTAATCCCTATTTGTTCAACCGAACCGGAATATTTGTCCTTTTGTCCAAGAATTTGTGAAAAAGTTTCTTGATGAATCTTGGTTTGCCCGTCTCTATCAAAACGTTTGACGACATAAGCCAGGCTTCCATCCGTTAACGCAAGCAAGCAATGAGGCGGAACATTGATGCCGATACTTTCTGCGATATCCATGCAACAATTTTCATTTTCGGGTGTGTTCGAAAATGCTTGAGTTTGTGGTTTTAAAATATACCCGCCTTCTCCCGCCACCGCAATGAGTTCGGCATGGGCTTTATCGAGTTTGACGGATAACTTGGGTTGCACGCCGGAAATGGACATCTTACCGACCATTTCCTGCGCTTTGAGAGGAATATCCCGGAGAGACAATCGAATGATAGGCGCTCGGCCCAGACCGAATACTTTTCTAAATAATTCCGCACTCATTTTTATTTTCTCAAGTTTTATGAACCGTCACAGCGCCTATGGTGTTTGAAGTTGTCGCCAACAATAGCCCAAACGCGTCTCGTGGGTCTATTTTCGCAGTCGCGCTTACAATATGGAGGTACCATCCTTCCGGAAGAAGACCCTCAAAAAAGGGAAACAGATCTTTTGATTCATAAGGCCCTTTTTGTAAAGGCAAAGACAGAGAAATAGCCTGCCCTTTTTCAAGATAGCTCGCCTCGTACACAAATTTGTAGCCATTCTCGGTTTCGGATAAATGGCCGGCCAATAAACCGTTATATTTAACCAGGGCGTTCCGAAATTCGCTTTTTGTCATGGTTGGGCGCAATATCCAAATGGTGTCCAAGAAATGCCAGTACCTTGTTGACTTTATCCAGACGAACGCTTGCCTTGCCCTGCTCAAGCTCACGCATAAAACGAAGTCCGACGCCGGCTCTTTTTGAAAATTCTATTTGAGTCAGTCCGGCGTTCTTTCGGAGAAGTTTTATTTGTTGGCTTAACTCGCTTACCATAATGATAATATTATACTAGATAGGGTATAATTGCAAGTTTAATAAATACTTATTGTACCCTAAAGGGTATATTTATTTATTAGATGCACCCGATAGGGGCTATATTTATATAATATATACCCTTTCGGGTATATTTATGGATTACTGCCTACGCATACGGAACGCGCTCAGTCCGGCATACGGCATACAAAACGCCGGCCAAAACCGCTCCCTTCGGCTAAATCTCTGTAGCTTTTTCGTTTCCGGGCGTAAAATAGATTGGACCAATGGAATACATCTCAACCCGTCAAATGCAAGGCATTGACCGCTGGGCCTCGGGAAAGCTGGGCATTCCCTCCCTTCTCCTGATGGAAAACGCGGGACTCGCGGTGGCGGCGGAGGTTCTGAAGTTCAAACCTCGAAAAGTCCTCCTTTTCTGCGGGAGCGGAAACAACGGCGGCGACGGATTTGTCGCGGCGCGACATCTGGCCGGCCGCGCGGTGGAGTGCGCGGTCGTCTATTTCCAAAGACCCGACAAGGCCGACCCCGAGCTCAATTTTGGAGTCCTTGAGAGGATGAGGATCCCGCTTCTCGTGTGGGGGCGGCTCACGAAGGCCCGCCGGCGGGCCCTCCTGCGGCGCGCGGACGCGGTGGTTGACGCGATTTTTGGAATCGGGATTTCGAGAGACGTCGCAGAGCCTTATAAAACCGCCATCGAAGAGATAAACCGATCGAAGAATCCCGTGGTGAGCGTCGACATCCCCTCGGGGATGAACGCGGATACCGGCGAGCCCATGGGCGCTTGCGTCCGCGCGACCCGCACCGTGACGCTGGCGCTTCCGAAGCTCGCTTTCAAACGCAAGGGCTCGCGCGCGCATACCGGCAAGGTGGTGGTCGCGAATATCTCTATCCCCCCGCGTCGGGACTCACGCCCCTCCGTATCCGGCGATTTCTGAGAGAAAAATCCTGCCAAATTCCCGGAGCTTTTTGTCCCCGACGCCGCTGATCTGCCGGAACTGTCTCTCATCGGCGGGCAAGTCTCTGGCCATCTGGCGGAGCGAGACGTCGGAAAACACGATATAGGCCGGCACATTGCGTTCGTCGGCCAATTTCTTTCGCAAACGCCTCAGGCGTTCGAACAGCGCCTCCTCGCAGACCCGATCGCCGGGCCCGCGCATTTTCGGCTTCGCCTCCGCGGGAACGGCCGGCGGAGGCGGCGGTTCGACGCCCCGGCTCAAGAGCACGGGCGCGCGCGCTTTTAAAACGTCCCGGCCTGCCGGCGTCAATTCGAGAATGCTGAATTTCCCGGCGGTCTGGCTCACGAACCCCAGACGCATGAGCTCCCTTCCGATCGCGGCCCAACGCCGTCGGTCGCATTCTTTGCCGATCCCATATGTCGAGAGCTCTTCGTGTTTCCAGCGCCGTATTTTTTCCGTGTCCGCGCCGGTCAGGACCTCCGCGAGGTGGTTGAGTCCGACGCCAAACCCGCTTTTTTCGCGGACCCGGCAAACACAGGAGAGGAATTTCTGCGCCAAAACGGTGCCGTCGTAGGTCTCGCGCGGCGTGAGACAATTGTCGCAGGCGCCGCAGCCGGCCGCTCCGGGCTCCTCCCCGAAATACCGCAGGAGCTCCGCGCGGCGGCACGCGGCGCTCTCGGCGTAATGGACGACCTGCTGCAGCTGCGCCCGCGCGATTTGCCTCTCCCGCAGGTCGGGCTTCTCCTCGATGAAACGCGAGTATTTGACCGTGTCCCCCGCGCCGAAAAGAAGCACGCATTCCGCCGGGAGCCCGTCACGCCCCGCCCGCCCGGATTCCTGGTAATAACCTTCGATATTTTTGGGGAGATCGTAATGGATCACAAAGCGCACGTTCGGCTTGTGAATCCCCATGCCGAAAGCGATCGTCGCGCAAACGACGCGCACCTCATCGCGCAAAAACAAATCCTGATTCTTCCCGCGTTCGCCGGCGTCCAGCCCCGCATGGTAAGGCCTGGCCGGGATGCCGTCCCCGTTCAGCCGTCCGGCCAGATTCTCCGCCGTCCTGCGGCTCTGACAATAAACAATCCCGGCCTCCCCCGGCGTTTTTTTCACATGCGCCAGCACCTGCGCGTAGGCTTTGTGTTTGGCCGACACGCGATAAGTCAGATTGGGCCGGTTGAAGCTGGCGACATAAACGGAAGGGTTCTTTAAATGAAGCTGGCGCAGAATATCTTCGCGCACGCGCGCGGTCGCGGTGGCCGTCAGCGCCAGCACCGGCGCGTCGGGCAGCGCCCGGCGCAGTTGGTCCAAACGCCGGTACTCCGGACGAAAATCATGCCCCCATTCGCTGATGCAGTGCGCCTCGTCCACCGCGATGAGCGACACCCGCCAGCGCCTCAAGTCCCCAAGAAACCCCTCGGACAAAATGCGCTCCGGGGCCGCGTACAGAAGACGGCACTCCCCCCGCTCCAATCTCCCGATCCTGCCGGCCGTCTCGGGCGCCCCCAGCGACGAATTCAAAAAAACCGCGGGGATCCCGATCGACTCCATCGCGTCCACCTGGTCTTTCATCAGCGAGATCAGAGGCGACACGACGAGCGTCAACCCGGGCCGCACCAGCGCGGGCAGCTGATAGCAAAGCGATTTCCCTCCGCCCGTGGGCAACAGAGCGAAGACATCGCGTCCCGCCAGAGAATCCTCGATGATCTCCCGCTGCAAAGGACGAAACGAGTCAAATCCGAACGATTGCTTGAGAACGGCCGATAAATTCATCATTATTCCGTATATGCTAACATACTTTTATTCCGAGCGGTCGTCGCCCTCACCCTACAGGACGACTGAGGACGCTGTTTTCGTTCAAAAAATATCAAGATTTTTCTATCGGTTAACATTTAAGACTCTAAAAGTAGTGGGTCAATTTGGGGGGTGACGCCGGAGGGGAGGCCTCCGCGGCGCGGAGTGAAGAATTACACGAGCACCGCGGAGTCCCGCAGGCGGCAGGACCCGCCAAATTGACCCAAGACCCAACCTCGTCCTGTTAGCGCCAGATTACAGTAGCTATTCCCGCGGGATAGTGGTAGCTTGTCTCTTCGAGAGAGGAGAAAACATGAGACAGAACTTCAGCCGCAACAAAAAAAAGCTTGAGGAAGCCAAAAGAAAGAAGCGGGAAGAAAAAAGGAACCGCCGCCTGGCCAAAAAAACGGAAGCGGTTTCTCCGGGGACGCCCCTTCAGGAGGATCCGATGGCCGCTCCTCCCCTTCCTCCCGCGGAGGCCTAAACCCCATGGAACAAGGGCTGCTGCGCCGGGACGCGTTGATGGACATGGACGGATTTATCGAAAAACAGCTCCATTTCCTGAAGCCCGTGGAGACCTGCTGGCAGCCGAGCGACGTCCTACCGAACATGGCCGCCGAAGACTGGGACGAGACCGTCAAGCAACTCCGTCTCAGGGCCTCCGCGCTCTCCGATGAGCTTCTGGTGATTCTCGTCGGCAATCTCGTCACCGAAGAGGCGCTGCCCTCCTACCAGACGTGGCTCAACCGTCCCGCCGGGTTCAAAGACGAGACGGGCGTAAGCCCCGCCCCCTGGGCCGTCTGGACGAGGTCCTGGACCGCCGAGGAGAACCGGCACGGGGAGGTCCTCAACAAATACCTGTACCTTTCGGGACGCGTGGACATGCGCTCGGTCGAGCTCACCACCCAATACCTCATCCGCAACGGTTTTGACCTGAAATCGGGAAACGACCCCTACCAATCGATCGTTTACGTCGCCTTTCAGGAAAGGGCCACCAAGATTTCGCATGCCAATACGGGGAAACTCGCCGAAAGAGACGGCGACCAGACCCTGGGAAAAATATGCGCGCTGATCGCCTCGGACGAGGCGCGCCATGAAGAGGCCTACAAACGCTTTTTTGGCTGCGTCGTCGAGGCGGACCCGTCCGCGGCCGTGATTGCGTTCGCGCGGATGATGAGGCAAAAGATCGCGATGCCCGCGCGGCTCATGTCCGACGGGACGGACAGAAATCTTTTTAATCAGTTCGCCGTGGTGGCGCAAAAAAGCGGGGTCTATACGACAAGGGATTACGCGGCCATTATCAAGCACTTGGTGGAGTTCTGGAACATCGCGGGGCTTCTGGGTCTCTCGAGCGAGGCGACGCAGTCCCAGGAATTTTTATGCGGCCTGGAGAAGCGCTACCTCGACAAAGCCGACCGCATCGAAGAGGCCGTTTTCAACCTTCCGAGGGAGCCCTTCCGCTGGATCTTCGACCGCTGCGCCTAGCAGTTTGCCGAAAAAGCCTCATCTGCGGCGTTGCTCGGTCGCTCGCTTGTGCGGCGCTATTCCCATAGCGCCTCCGCGCTCGTTTCCTCGCGCCTTGCATCTGAGGCTTTTTCGGCAAACTGCTAAAGAATCTCTTGGGCGTCCGGCGATGTTTCCTGGCCGGCGCGGACGACTTTGTAGACGGTCTCGTTTTCTTTCGCTTTGTTGAATTTGCGGCGGGCCACTTTTTCCAGATACACCGGGTCGTGTCGCAGGAGCCGGATCTCGTTTTCAAGCTTCAGATTTTCCTCTTTCAACTTCCGTAGTTCGGCCTCGATCGCGCGGCTTCTGGCCTTGAGGCCCCCCACGCGCAGCACGCTGGGCACCAGCACCAGGGCCGCCAGGCCCGCGAGCAACCCGAACGCAAGGACCGCTCGGGGGTGCTTCATCTAATTCCCCAGACCATAACGCGCCTTCTTTCCCAGTTCTTCTTCGATGCGGAGGAGTTGGTTGTATTTGCAGATACGGTCGGTGCGCGAGAGGGACCCCGTTTTGATTTGTCCCGCGCCGGTCCCCACGGCCAAGTCCGCGAGGAAGGCGTCCTCGGTTTCGCCGGAGCGGTGCGAACACACGACGCCGAAGCCCGCCTTTTGCGCGATCCGGATGGTCTCGAGCGTCTCGGACACCGTGCCGATTTGATTGAGTTTGATCAGGATCGCGTTCGTGGCGCCCATTTTGATTCCCTTGGCCAGCCGTTCGGGGTTGGTGACGAAGAAATCGTCGCCGACGATCTGGATTTTGGAACCCAGGGACTTCGTGAGCTTCACGTATCCGTCCCAGTCGTTCTGGTCGAGACCGTCCTCGATCGAGTCGATCGGGTATTTTCCGACCCACTCCGAATAAATGGCGATCATTTCGTCCGCCGAGAAAAGCTTCGCGGGATTTGATTTCCAAAATTTGTACCCCTTGCGGCCCCCCTCGTCAAAAAGCTCGGACGAAGCGCTGTCTATCGCGATCTTGACCTGGCCTCCGGCTTTGTAGCCGGCCGCCGTGACCGCCTCGAGAATCACCTGGAGCGCCTCCTCGTTCCCGAGATTCGGAGCGAATCCGCCCTCGTCCCCCACCGCGGTGACATGGCCCTTCTTTTTCAGAATGCCTTTCAGCGCGTGAAAGATTTCCGTGATCCAGCGCAGGCCGTCGGAATACGCCGAGGCCCCGGTCGGCGCAATCATGAATTCCTGGAAATCGATTTTATTGTCCGCGTGCTTGCCGCCGTTGATGATATTGGCCATCGGCACCGGCAGGATAAAATTTTTATTCTTGTGCAAGGCGCCGATATGGCGAAAAAGCGAAAGCTTCTCGGACGCGGCGGCCGCGCGACAGACGGCCATGGACACGGCAAGAATCGCGTTGGCGCCGAGCTTGCTTTTGTTCGGCGTGCCGTCGAGCTTAATCATCAAATCGTCAACGGCCTTTTGGTCGAGGGCGTTTTTGCTCTTTAATGCCTCAGCGATCTCCGTGTTCGCGTTCCGGACAGCCTTTAAAACGCCTTTCCCCAGATAACGGCCTCTGTCGCCGTCGCGCAATTCCACCGCCTCGTACTCGCCGGTGGACGCCCCGCTCGGCACCGCCGCGCGGCCGAAAGACCCGTCGGACAAGAGGACCTCCGCTTCGACGGTGGGATTCCCCCGCGAATCCAGAATCTCGCGCGCCTTCGTTTCCTTGATCGTAATTTTTTTCATTTGTTCCGCCCCCCCAATGAGTTTTTGATGAATTGTCCGATGGCTTTCGGATAAATTTGATGTTCGATCCTGTGAATTTTCTTCTCCAACGATTCCAGACTGTCTTTTTGGGATACTTTTACTTTTTCCTGCATCAAAATCGGCCCCGCGTCCACGGCCTCGGTCACCAAGTGCGCCGTGACTCCCGTTTCTTTGACGCCGGCTTCGAACGCGTCGCGGATGGCGTGAGCGCCCTTGAAAGCGGGCAGGTAGGACGGGTGGATGTTTAGAATGCGGCCGCGCCAGGCCCGAATGAAATAAGGCGTCAGAATCCGCATGAACCCCGCCAGGACCACCAGGTCCACGCGCTGATTGCGGAGAATGCGGACGAGGATCTTCTCATAGGCCTTTCGTGGATCCCCCGTAGAGACGCCCCATGGCGCGTCTCTGCCGATCAAGACGATCGGGACCCCATGACGACGGGCCCGGCGAAGCGCATAGGCCTTTGGATTGTCGCAGATCATCACCGCGACCGTGGCCTTTAATTTGTTCCTCCGAACGGCATCGAGAATGGCTTGAAAATTGGAGCCGTTGCCGGAGCAAAAGACCGCTAGATTGACCACGTGTCATTGCGAGCGAAGCGAAGCAATCTCTGCGCAAAGATTGCTTCGTCGCTGCGCTCCTCGCAAGGACATGACGACTCAGCCCACCAGCGCCTTGTCGATTTTATTCCTCAGATCGGTCTCGCTCATCGCGCCGATGAAACGGGCCGCTTCCCTCCCGTCTTTGAAAAGAATCATCGTCGGGATGTTCATCACGCCGAACTGCGTCGGGGCGTCCTGGTTTTCGTCGACATTGAGCTTGCCGATCTTGAGTCTGCCCTGATAAACGGGCGCGATCTTTTCAAGAATCGGCCCCATGAGCCGGCAAGGGCCGCACCATTCGGCCCAGAAATCCACCAGCGCCGGGACGGCGGATTTTTTGACCTCGCTCTCAAAGTTCGCGTCCGTGATTTTCAGCACGTTGTCTCCCATGTTTTCCCCTTTCGTCAATGAAACTTAAGCTGGAGACCGGGATCGAACCGGTGACCTGTCGATTACGAATCGACTGCTCTACCAGCTGAGCTACTCCAGCAAAACCTTTATATCCTCTTACCAGCTGTCCGCCCGCTTCGGCGGGACGGATCCGTCCTGCTGCCTGTGGCAGCAGGCGGAAGCTACTCCAGCAAAACTAAAATAAAAAGGCTCCTCAACAGAGGAGCTATTCTAGCACAAAAAGCTATTTGGGAACGGGCGAAAAACCGGGGCTTTAGTATTCTTTTCCGGCCGTCTGGAGCAGGGATCGCCGGACCCCAAACTCCTGGACCGGCCGCGTCACTCCGACGGCTTTCGCCTGCGTCACGGGCAGATGAATGTGCGAAGCCAGGCCGAGCACCCACAGAAGCTGTATCGTGCGGTAAGTCAGGTCGATCTCCCACCACCGTATCCCGTGCCTTGCCGACCGCTGAAACGCGTGGTGGTTGTTGTGCCAGCCCTCGCCGAAACTCAAGAGGGCCACCCACCAGTTGTTTTTCGACAGGTCGGACGTGCAGTAGCTCCGGTAGCCCCAGACATGGGACGCCGAGTTGACGAGCCACGTGCTGTGGTAGACGAGCACCGACCGGACAAACATGCCCCACACCACAAACGACCATCCGCCGAGGCCGTAAAGCGCCAGCGTCAGGAAGAGAGCGGGCAGCATGTGCATGCGGTCCAAAAATACGAGAAACTTGTCGTGGGCCATGTCCGGGGCGAAACGCTTGTATGAATCAAACCTGGCGAGAAACGCCTCGCGGCCGAAAAGCCACGACACGTGCGCCCAGAGGAAGCCCTTGAGCGGCGAATGCGGGTCTTTGTCGGTGTCCGAATGCGTGTGATGGTAACGGTGCGCGGCCACCCAGGCGATCGGGCCGGCTTCGCCGGCCAGACACCCAAAAATCGCCAAAAGGTACTCGATGGGCTTGGAGGTGCTATAGCTCCGGTGCGTGAAATAACGGTGATAGCCCAGACAGATGCCGACGCCGCCCGTGAGCCACCAGAGAAAGAGGCACACAAAGAGCGCTTTCCAGCTGAACGTGAAAAAAGCCGCCAGGGCGCCGACATGCATGAAGACGATCCACGAGAAAACGACCCAGTCGTGCGCGGCGCTGAACTTGGGCCTTCGGATCAGGGAGCTAGATAGGGCATCCATAGCTTGAGTCTACCACCGCGGGGACGTCTTTTCCAGATTTATCGGCGCGCAATCAGCTGATCGAGCTCTTTTTTGAGCGCCGGAAGCACTTCGTTGTATCGGAAGAGCCCCACCTGCATGGACTTACGCTTTAGGGTTACGGTACTGGGCCCGCACCAGAGGCCCAGGTCCGCGTCGTCGGTCTCGCCGGGCCCGTTGACGCGGCAGCCCATCACCGCGATGGTGAGCCGATGCCCGCCGGCATAGGCCGTCATCGCCTTGACCTGCTTGGCCAGCTCCACAAAATCCGCGTTTTCCACGCGGGAACAGGACGGGCAGGAGATGATGTTGAGCCCTTTGCCGAAATCCGGCACGGAGACAAAGCGCCCCTCCCGGATGTCCTCGAGAATCCGCCGTCCCCAGGTGATTTCCTCGGACTTCTCGGCGTTGGCAAGCGTCAGGGACACGCGTATCGTGTCCCCGATCCCCAGAGGGAGGAGCTTCTCGAACGCGACCCTCGTTTTGAGGACGCCGTCGGGGGGCAGCCCCGCCTCGGTGACTCCCAGATGAATCGGCACGTCGGGGCGACGTTTGGAGAATTCTTGATTGCAAGCGACGACTTTCTGCGGATCGGAATCTTTGAGACTGACCACGTAGTTGGAAAAATGAAATTCATCGAGCAGGCCGCAATGCCAGACCGCGCTCTCCACGATCGCCCTCAATTGATCGCCGGGATAGCGCTTGAGAAACTCCGGCGCCACGGAACCGCAGTTGACGCCGACACGGAGCGCCAGACCATGTGCCTTGGCGAGGGACACAAGCCAGGCAACCTTGTCTCGAATCGGCTTCTCTTTTTCCAGATGGTGGAGATGGCCGGGATTGTAGCGGATCTTGTCCACATGGGGGGCCACGGCATCGGCCAAAGGAAAATTCTCCTGCAGGTCCACGACGAGCCTGGCCCGAGTCGCCTTGCGAATCTCGGCGAGGGCCGCGACGTCGCTCGGGTTGTCCACCGCGATGCGGATGAGGTCGGCCCCTTTTTTCTCAAGGTCGGCGATCTGCCCGAGCGTCGCGTCGATATCGCGCGTGCGCGTGGCGCACATGCTCTGGACGGAAACCGGCGCCCCTCCCCCGATCGCCAGATCGCGGACTTTGACCTTTCGAGTGTTAGACCCCATAAATCTCCGTGAAGACAGCAGTTCGCTGAAAAAGCCTCAGATGCAAGGCGCGAGGAAGCGAGCGCGGAGGCGCTATGGGAATAGCGCCGCACAAGTAAGCGACCGAGCAACGCCGCAGATGAGGCTTTTTTCAGCGAACTGCTCTAGGCTGGCTGGGTATCGGACTTTCCGGTCACCGGGCAGAAAGCTTTTCCCATTCCTACGAGAGGACAACCGCCCGCGCCCATGGATTTGGTCAGCGCGCAGAGACTGGCCGACATCGCCATGACGAGCACGAAAATACTCAAAATCAGCCCGACCAGACGCACCGTAGACTTCTCTTTGAGCGCGTCGGTGAGCATTTTATAACCCAAAGCCACCGCGATGAGATAAAGCGCTATCGCCATAATTCCTCCTCTTTTTGGCTTGCTAATACAAACACATTAAGTAAAGTGTCATTGCGAGCGTAGCGAAGCAATCTATGCAACGCAAAGATTGCCACGCTCCCGGAGTTTACCCCGAGCGAAGTCGAGGGGGTCGCTCGCAATGACAAGGGTAACGTGACTTATTGCGTTTGCTATATTATACCTTACTTTTGTCCGCTGTCCCCTGGGAAAACGCGACGGGTTTTGCCCTGGCCCCTCCGGGGACCTCGAAGATCTGGATTTCCGCGGGCTCCTTCTGGCGGCCCACCGCCACAAACAAGCGGCCGGAGTCCGGATGGAGATAGAGGGCGCTGCCGCCTTTTTTTGAGGGCACCTTTCCGGCGATCTCGTAATGATCCGCGTCTTTTTGCCGAATGACCTGCAACACACCCTGCCCGCTCGCCAGATAAATCAGGCGGTTGGCGGCGTCGTACGCCATGTCCCCCACCTCGCCGACGGTGTCGAGCTGGGCGACCTGCCTCCCGCTGGTCGTATCGAATGCCAAAAACTTCGCGGGATTTTGGCAGCTCACCAAAAGACGCCGGCCGACGGGATCCAGCGCGATCGCGTAGTTTCCCTTGAACTCCCCCAGAGGGATGACCAGCGCCACCTTGCGATTTTTCACGTCTACGGCCGCCACCTGGTTCATGGAGGGAATGTTGACGAAGAGACGATCCGTTTCTTCCTCAAGCGCCATCCCCTCCGGATGCCCGGCAATCCTCACGTTCCCGTAGAGATTGTCCACCGTCGGGTCAAACACCCCGATCGAATCATCGTACCCCGCGTAGATCATCCGGTTCTTGGGATCATAGAGGATCCGGCCGGCGGCGTAGTGAAAATTGAGGTGCGTCGCGGGGAAAACCGAGCCTTCGTAAAACACCTCGCAGTAGCCTTTTTTGACCTCATTCACGTAAAATTTCCTGTAGAGGGGGTGATACAGGACATCATAAGGCTCGATGAGGCCGGCGAGATTGAAAACGGACTTGCCGAGCTTCAAATCCAGGACGTGGAGCGTGTTGTTGTCCCGGGCGGGGACATACAACCGCTCTTTTTCGGCGTCAAAGGCCATGTGGCCGAGACGGCCCGTAATCTTTTCGAGAGGAATCGTCCGCTGGAGTTTTAAAAGCTCTTTCCCGCCGGCTTGGGAAGCGCCGGCAAGAAGACCCAAGAAAAAAAGGAGACAAACCGCCTTTTTCTTCACAAGCAAATCATATCAAAAGAACGTAAAAGAGTAAACTTCTATCAAATTTTTCAAATTTTTCATCCTTCACGCCCGCACTTTTCGGGCGAGTCCCATTCACCGTCCGACGGGACGCGCCCAAGATAAGGCGCGGCGAAGAGGAGCCAGGCCGCGCCGGTTAAAATCCAAATCGCCGAGGCGATCCCCACATGTAAAAAATAATGCTCCGGCGCGAGCGACGCCGTCACGCGAACGGCCAGCGCCGCGGCGATGCCGATGAAGATGACCCAATAAATCCAAAGCGGCCTGCCTAGTTTGTCGCCATGGCCGGAATGGCTCAAGACGACCATCGTCGAGACAAGAAACGTCATCAGGCTGAACCCGCCCAAAAACAAAAAGTGAAGCATCGTCGCGCGCTGCGCCGGAAACAACGCCGCCAACCAGACGCCCGCGAGCACGGACCAGAAGGAAAACCAAAGAAACCGCTGGAAAATACCCGGGACCCTGGGAGGCGCCAGCACACCGCCGAGGCACGCCAGCTCAAGGGTCACGACGGCCGCGCGTAAAAAAAGCGAGGGCCGCGCTTCCCATAGAAAGGAAACCAGGAGAAAAAATCCCAGCAAAAGATGCGCGGCCAACCGGCGTTTATAAAAATCCTGGGGCTTCCGCATCATGGCGGGAGTCGGCAGCTGATGCAGGCCCATCAGCCGGGGCCCGAGAAACCCGCCGATGCCCAGGACCAGCGACAGGACGAACCCCTGCTCCACGAGAACACGCCCGGCGCCTAAAAAACGAGGGGCGAGGAGGTCGTGTTGGCTCAAGGCCATCATGACAATTCCCGTCGCCGCGTGGAGAAACGCGACGGGAATCCAGACGAATTCGGCGGGGGGATTCGCCGCGCGCCCTTTGTTGAGAAAACGCCTGACGATAAACGAGAAAAGAAGGACCAGCCAGGCGGCATAGGCCATGTCCGAGAGAAGCCAGGCCTTTTGAATGAGAAAAACGAAGTTGAGAAGCATGCCAAGCAACACGCCCGAGACTTCTTTCGGCCCGGCGTGCGGCGCCGAAGCGAACCGGGGGATCGCCGTCATCAGGAAACCGCCCACGAAAGCGCCCAGATAAAGTTTGACCTGAACGCTCGCGTGATAATACCCCGAATAGGAACCGCTCCACCCCACGCCGTAAACGAGCCAGTGCCCCGTCCCAATGACGCCAAAAAGAACGCCCAGCGGAAAAAACAGGCGGAACGGCTCCCGCTGAATCAGCAGCCAGTGTTGATGCATCTCACCCGGTCTTTTGAAGCGTAAAATCGAACGTGTTGGTCTCGCCGTCCGCCACGGTGATTTGGGCCGTCTGCGTCCCCAGTTTTTCATGCCAAACTTCGATCGTGTAAGCGCCCGCCGGCAGGCCGTCGATCCGGTAGCTGCCGTCGTCGCCGGTCACCGCATAGAATGGGTGATCCAGCACATGGATGAACGAGGCCATCCAAAAGTGGACATCGCAGCGCATCTTAATGCCGATCTCCGGCTGCGCAAAGGTCTTGGCGGTCGTCATGCCCTGTATGGGCTGAGCGATATTGAACGCTTTGTTGACTTTGGACTCCGACCGCACGTTATGCAAAACCGGGTCGCTGTTTTTGAAAATTCCTTCACATAGACCAATGTCCACTTGACGGTCCGGTTCGGGTTCACGACCAATTCCTCGGATACCGGCATCCGGTCGCCATGCATCGCCGCGCACTGCTTCTCCGCGCCGAAATTGATCGGCTTGGGAGCCGGCGTTTCTCCCTCAAACGCGACTTTGCCGCTCAACACGGCCGCCTGGGCCGTCAGCGCTCCGAATCCCATTAAAACACATCCCGCCAGTACGCCGAAAATAACCTTGTAATTCCCGTTCATTTCGCTTCCTCCTTTGTCAAATCCAACCACTCATTCCAATGGAGCACACGCCCGGTTTTCTCTTTGGCAAATCTCCGGGCGTTCTCCCCGGCCGCAAACGCCGCCAACCCATAGCCCATCGGAGTCGCCAGATCCCGTGAATGAACAAAATGCGCCTCCTCCGTCCCGATCCAGACGTCCGCGCCGGCGTCCCGCACCCAGGACCGAAGCGCTCGTTCTTCGGATGAATTTTTATAAGCCGCCAAACACCCGATATCATCAAATTTTTGGAAACGCCCGTCGGCCGATACGGCCGCGCAGGCGAACCGCTGATCCTCGATGATCATGCGGCACCGGGCGCAAACGTCGCGGCCGTAGAAAATCTTAGGCGGCCTTGAAAGGTCTGTCTTGCCGCAACCGGCAAGCGCGGCCGCTCCCAGGCAAAACACAAGGACGGCCCAAATCTTCAGTCCGCGCATCGGCGGCCAAAAAAAACAAGCGCGGCGCCGAGCGGCGCCAGTATCCACACACACAGGATGCCTCCCAAGACGACAGCCAACCACGGCCCAAAAAGCTCCGACGCATACAGCCCGGCCGGACCGAATGATTCAAGACTCTTTTGCAGCGCCCCTATCACGGCGAGCTTGAACGACTGCGCGGGGTTGATCAGAACCGCCCAGAAAAGTTCGTTTGGCGAAAGCCTCAAAACGATCGCCGTTCCCATCAGACCCAGGTCGCTCAAGAAAATGAAAGTAAACCACAGAAAAAGCGCGGCGCCCACGGCCGTCGCCTGGCGGCGTGTGAACACGGACAAAAGAAATCCCAGGCTCAAATACGAAAGCCCCAGAAGCGTCGTAAACGCGATCAGCCTCAGATAATCTCCAATCTCCTGCGCGCCCGCGTAACGCGCGATGACCACGGCGCTCGCGCCAAAACCCAGGAGGATCGTTGAAACCAGCGCCGACGCGGCGCCCAGGTACTTGCCGATAAAAACTTCGCCCACGGTCACCGGCTGCGCCAATAAGGTGATCAGCGTGCCCTGCTCGCGCTCGCCGGCAATGCTCATCGCCCCCAAAAGCAGGCCCATCAGCGGCACGATGAGCAGCACCAGATTCAAGAGGCTCGCGGCCGTGCGGCCGAATCCCGATATCCCGAGCGAGCCCAAGCCCGCCAAACCCAAGAGGCTCAATGAAACGGATAAAAGCGCAAACAACGCCGACACGACGATAAACCAGCGGTTGCGCCGCGCGTCGCGCGTCTCTTTGAGGGATAAGAGCCACACCGCTCCCAACCTCACGGCATCCTCCTCGCCAAATAGGCGCCTACCGATTCCGGCCGCCCTTCGGCTTTCAGGACACCGCCTTCGAGCACGATCACGCGGTCCGCGCTTTTTTGCACTTCCACCGCGCGGTGCGTGCAAAATACGAGCGTCTTTCCGGCCGCCTTGAGCCGCTCAAGACCGCGGTGAAATTCACGCCGTGTGTGCGCATCGAGATTACTGGTCGGCTCGTCCAGAAAAAGAAGCGGCGGATCCGAAAGCAGCGCGATAATAAGGGCGAGTTTCTGTTTCATCCCGCCCGAAAGATTCTGCGTCATCTCGCGACGCGACGCCGACAGCTCCCATTCGTTCAAAAGCGTTTCCACCCGCTCGCGTGAAACATCGCGGAGCCGGGCATAAAAAGACACCGTCTCCCACACGGTCTGATCTTGATGCAGACGGATCTCCTGGGGCACATAACCGATCAGCGCGCGCGCGTCCCGGCCGCGGCGCTTGACGTCAAAACCAGCCACCTCGGCAGACCCTTCAAACCGGACTATCCCCAAGAGACAACGCAAAAGCGTGGTCTTGCCGGCGCCGTTAGGGCCCCAAAGCGCGACGGCCTCGCCCCGGCGCACCTCGATGTCGACGCTTGAAAGCGCCTGCACTTTTTTGTAGCGCTTGCTCACTCCGCGGGCCCGAATCAACGCGGCAACCGTGCCATTCCTCGCACGGGGCGCGGGATGGTCCGCCAAGCCGGCCGGACTATCCGTCCCTCTTCTCAAGAGGCCTGCCAGCGGTAAAAAGATAAGAAACGAGAAGGCCCCCCACGCCGCGGAATGAGGCGCGCGATCGCCGGCGACCGCCACGGCGGCGGGGCGCATCCGCGGGTGTTCGTCTTCGAACTTCGGAGTCGGCGCGAACACCGGAAAGGTCGCGGCCGCGAAATCGACCGCTTGAGCGGAGGGGCCGCCCGAGAATATTCTCAAGTCATGAAAACGATCCGTCAACCGCTCAAAAAGACGCATCGGCCGATACGGGACGTCGCCCCGTCCGTCGCGATCGGCGTCAAAGCCGCGATAGTCGCTCCAATAATTTCCGGCCCAGTCGTTCAGGCTTTGCGCGCTTGGTCCGTCGATCCGCGTCTGTTCGGCGTTGTCGATGACGTTATTGCTTTCAAACCGGTTCCGCCGCGCGGTCGGCACAAGATCAAAACCGATGTCGTTATGCGCGATGATGTTGTTGCGGCAGACCATCGCCTCACAGCCGTCCAAATAAAGCCCGACGCGGTTGGACGCGACAAGATTGTTCTCGAGAAAGGCGTTCTTCATGTCCTTAAACCCGATCCCGAAGCCGCTGGGACCCCGATTGCCGGATACCGTGTTGCCGCTCAATCTCAACCCCTCGCTGTACATGAGATACGCGCCCACGGAGTTGCCGATCAAGCGGTTACCCTCCACTTCGGCGTCCCGGCAATACATGAAATGCACGCCGTAGCGGCCGTGCCGAAAGTCGTTGCCTCGCAGGTTCAAGTTCTTGGAGAACCACAGCACGACATCACGGCCGCGCTCGGTGCGGTTATTCTCGATCAGCACGTTGTCGCTGTACCAGACACGAATAAGGTCCCCGCGCCGCGAAGTCTCGAGCGTTTTACCAAGAAAAGAATTCCCCTTGAGAACGGCCCCGGCGGCGCGGCTCAAATACACGCCGAATAAAACGTCTTCAAAACGGTTATTCTCGATCACCGGGCGCGCGCCTGCAGCCAAAATCCCCGAATTTTCGGAGGCCAAAAGATCGCCCGAGTTCCTGATCACAAAACCGCGTAAAACGACATCCGGCGCCTTGATCGTCACGACAGTTCCCTTCCCGCCTCCGTCGATGACCGGAGTGTCCCGGCCTTCACACCGCACGGATTTGGTAATCTCCAAGGGTCCCGAGTAAATCCCTTTTTCAACCACGATCGTGTCGCCGTCCGCCGCTTTTTCCAGCGCCGATTGGATCGTGGGATAATCCGGGGCGCCGCCCGTTACAGTTTGAGCGAAACCCTCACGCGGAAAGAGGACTCACCGCGAGGGAAAGAAAAGCCGAGAGCATGCTAAGCCCGTGGCCCAGGCCAAAATTGGCATCGGCATGAAACTGGGCAATCTTCCCCTGCCCCAGGAGCGGCGGCACGAAGGGCTTGATCGAAGAGCTGAGAGCCGCGTGGGGATTCAAGTGGAGACCAAAATCCCTCAGCCAAAAATAAAGATCGGCGGCAAAAACGGCCGGCAGCACGGTCGCGGGCAAGATAAGCAGTATTGAAAACTTGCCTCGAATAAAAACAGCGGCGATCAAGCAAACGACGATGAACACGATCCCCGGCCCAGCGAACTTTTTCTCAAACTTCGCGGCGTCTCCCAAAGGCCGCATGCCGATATAATGCTTCAGATGGTCGATCTCTCCCACCTCGCCCGTGACATGGTCCAGATAAACCTGCACATGAAGGCCTTTGGGATATTGCGGCGCCTTCACGGTCAAATACCAATAAGGAAAAAAGACCGACGAAAGCACCGCCACTGCGGCGCCCAAAAGCAGCGCCTTCGCGATCTTTTCTTTCATCTTGGCCCCCCCCAACCCGATCCAACTATTTTTTTGGTTTCACCATCAAATACCCGGTCATCTCCAGATGCAGCGCCGAGCAGAATTCCAGACAATAGTAGGGATACACGCCCGGTTTTTCGGCCGTGAATTCTATCGTGACGGTCTCGCCCGGCTCGATACTGGCGGCAATGTTGTAGCCGGCGATCGAAAAACCGTGCGTCGCGTCGATCGTTCGCTCAAGATTGGTCAAATACATCGTCACGTGCTGACCCTGCTCGATCTCGATGTGTTCGGGATCGAAATGACTGCGAATCAACGGCATGTAGACCTCGACGTGGTTGCCGTTTCTGACGATCTTGCCCTCCGTGACCATCTTGTCGCTCTTGGACTGTGTCATCGTGTTCCAGCCGATCTCCGGATAAACGTCCCAGGTTTTCAGTTTATCGGCCTTGATGATCTGGGCGTAGTGCGGTTCACCCGAGCCCATGGGCATGTCATAAAGGACTTTGAGCGTGTCGCCGGTTTTCCCGATGTCCACCAGTTGCAGGTTCTGCGGCAACAGCGGCCCAAGCTTCGAGAAGCGGTCCACCGACCATTTGTTGAGCGCGACGAGGTGCTTGCCGTCGGGACTTACGGTGTCCCCCTCGGCCGTCGCCAAATGCCCGATATTGAACTGAACCGGCACTTTGCTTACCAGCGTCCAGGGTTTCTCGGGCGCCCGGTATTTGTCGTCGCCGAGCGTCCAGCGCGCGACCGCGCTCTCAAGGAACAAGCTCGTATAAGCGTAGCCTTGATTATCGAACTGAGTGTGAAGCGGTCCAAGACCCAATTCCACCTGCGCTTCTTTAACTGCATCAAAACGAAGGATCGGCACCCCATAGTCATCTTTACCCTCGAAATCCTTGGCATCGATGGCTTTTTTCATTTTCTCGAAGCTGTAGACCGTCACGTGCGGGTCGAGTTTGCCCGCGACGACCATGTATTTGCCGCTGGGCGTCACGTCCACGCCGTGAGGGCTCTTGGGTTCGGGAATAAAATAGAGTACGCCCTCATCAACGGCGGTTTTAAGCGTAATGAGTTTAAAACCGTTTTTCGTCTCGAACTTGCCGGCTTTGATCAACTCCTCGGATTTCTTCCAATTGAACACGTGCATATAATCCATATCGCGCTGGGCCGTACCCGCTTCAAAAGGCGGGTTGCCTTCCTCAATTCCGCCCGTGGCCATTTCGGTATTCAATGAATTCATAAAAGCCCAGCCTTCGCTCGGGCCTTTACCCGCATCGGCCAAGTCCTGCCAATAGGGAGGCAGTTCGACTGCGAATGAATTTTCGACGTCAATGCGGCCCTTTTGGCGGTCAAATTTCCAGAACGTCGCGAGCCCTCTGTATTTTTCCCTATATTGGGAGATCGGCGCGTACTCGCCGCCGAGGGGCTCCGAGTACTGCGCGCCCTCGATGACGTATTCGGTATTCGGCGTCACGAAGCAGCCGCCGTGATCGTTGTGCATCAGCGGTCCATCGGCAAACTGCTTGGTCTCGAAATCCTTCAGATCAATGACCGCGATACGGCCGTGTGACTTGTCGCCGATGAACAGGAATTGCCCGTCATAATCCCCGTTGGTTTCGCTGAGCGCCGGGTGATGCGTATCGGCCCATCCCGCTTTCTGGCCATCGCCGCCCGTCGGCACGCTCACGAGCGGGCTTTCTTTCACGCCAAAGCCATAACCCTGCCAGGACTCGGCCTCAAACACCGCGATAGTGCGCAAAAGCCGCATCGACGGCAGGCCGATCACAAAAATCTGGCCGCTGTGTCCGCCGGAAGCGAACATCATGTAGTCGTCGTATTGGCCGCTGGGCATAAAGGTCGAAACGGCGCCAAGAATGTCGTCGGGCTTGAGCCCTCTTTCCTGGATTACTTTCGCCGCATCGGCGGGGAGCTTGGCGTCGCTCACCACGGCGGGAGTATTTTCCACAGGTTTATCCGTCGTCCATTTGAACCCAAAACCGGCAAGCGCCGACACAAGGACCGGCGCCACCCACAACGATTTTTTCATGGCATTCATCTTAAGCCCCCTCCTCTATGAGTCCCGCGACGGGTCTGCTCCCCAATTGTCTGATCAGACTCGCTTTCGTTTTCATCCACATCGGATGAAGAGAACAGCGACCTTTGTGATCGCACTTATTGTCCTGGACCACGCACTTATCAAATGCGTTTCTGCCATCAATGGCGTAGACCACGCTTAAAATAGAGACCTTCCCCGGATCTTTGCTGAAACGGTAACCTCCGCCCGGACCGCGTTTGGCGGTCAGCACGCGGCTTTTGACCAGCGCTTGAAATACCTTCCTGGTAAAAAACTCCGGAAGCCCGGCCCTCCTGCAAATCAACCGCGCCGAAAAACCGCGCCGGCACTCTTCCCGGCTGATAGTCATCAACGCCTGGATCGCATGTTCGCAGCCTTTCGAATAAAGACGCAACATTGGGTCCGCCCCTCCGAATATTTATGGACTATAAAGTCCACAATTAGAGTCTACCGAACGGGCCTTTTGGAATCTGTGACGGATGTCACTTGCCGGAAGAAATCATTTGATATAAGCGGCTTTGATGAATTACAATCCCCTTCTCGGTCCGAGAACGATCAATTTCAGCCGAGGTAGCTCAGTGGTAGAGCGCTGCCCTGAAAAGGCAGGCGTGGGCAGTTCGATTCTGCCCCTCGGCACCATTACGAAGCAACGAACCGCCTATGCGCGCGGGGGCTCGCCAGTCCGCGGCCCCCGCGCGCATTCTCGCCGCCCTCCTGCCGGACTGACCGAGCGCAAGCCCGCCACTCTCGACCCCACTCTCGAAATCGTTTGCATCTTTAAGAAAACATAAGGTAAAATAATTTCATCTTACCTCAAGACGCTTGGTGCAATGCCCTCCGAGTCCTTTAAGCGCCCAAGTAGTTCAGCCCATCTGAACGAAAGACAGTAAAAAATAAACGTCTTTTCATTCAAAAGGAGCTTGAACTGTGTCAAAACAAATTGTCTCTGTCATACAGGGTTCTACGATCACCTCGAAGATTTATCTGATCCGCGAAAAGCGGGTGATGTTGGATTCGGACCTCGCGGACTTATACGCTGTTAAAACAAAGTCTTTGAACTTGGCGGTGCGTCGGAATGTCGAGCGTTTCCCCGAGGACTTCATGTTTCAGCTTAGCCCCGAAGAGGCAAAATCTTTGAGGTTTCAATATGAAACCTCAAAGAAAGGCCGAGGGGGTCGTCGTTACCTTCCCTTTGCCTTTACTCAAGAAGGGGTGGCGATGCTCTCAGCCGTGTTAAGCAGTCCTCGCGCTATCCACGCACACATACTTATCATGCGGGCTTTCATAAAGCTACGTGAAATGGTCGCCACCAATGAACTGATCCGTCAAAAAATAGAAGAGCTTGAGCGAAAATACGAGAAACACGACAAGGATATTCAAGACATCTTGGAAGCCATCCGGGAATTATTTGAACCGCCTAAATCGCGAAGAAAAAAACCTATTGGATTTCACGTAAAATACTAAAAGGAGATAAATCGCCATGAAAAACTGATACGCCATCTACACCCGTGTCTCTACCACCATGCAAGCCGAGGTTGAATATAATTCCTGCGAGGCCCAGCGAGACAAAATTCTCTCCTACATCAAAAGCCAGGAAGGTTTAACGTTAGCAGAAAGGGGGTCAGTCTGAAAGTTGACATCAAAAATAGGGTCAAGGTGGCCCCTTATGCACTTCAATGGCCCGGTCACTATTTAAGACGCTCGAAAGCATCGCCACTCCCTGCTCGGTGAAGACATAGGGTAGATAGCGCCTGCCCCCACGGCCCTTTGAGGTCACAAATTGTGACCTCAAACGCTTGGCTTCGCCCTTGGTTAACTGCCACATGAAATCAGTTGGAAAGCGTCGGGGATTGCGTTTGACCGACTGGATCATGACTTTGGTGGGGACACGGTACTAGAGTTCGGCAAGGTCAGCATCGACTATGACCTTGCGCCCGTGGATAGGGAGGGCGGGAATTTCTAGCGATAGGAAGTTTTTTGCAATCCAGAATAGACCCCTCTGCGTGGGGCTTAATCGGAGAAACTTTCTATCAGTAGACCGTAGATTCGCGGGAAACCGCAGATTTGGCTAACGTTTCAAAGGGAGTAGGCTGTGTGGGAAGAGTACTTTCCCGATCTTTTGCATCAAAAACGTTTGACTCGCCAATTAAGATCATAGCTGACACTTCGGCCACCTTTTGCTGGCTTTTGACATAAGACGCCTTTTTTAACAAGATCGGAGATTTCACGAAAAGCGGTTGCACGACTGGTCTTGGCCATCGAAACGTATTTCCGGGTCGTGAGGCCGCCTTGGAAACCACCCTTTCCTGCGTCCAAAAGACGGTTGACAATTTTACGCTGGCGCTCGTTGATCGTGGCTGTGTCGTGCGCTTGCCAAAAAGCGCTCCTGGAAAGAACGTCGCCGACAAGCTTGCTTGCACCATCCACCGCCCGGATATGGCACTCAAAAAACCACTGAAGCCATTCGGTTAAATCTCCATGGCCTTTTTGCGACCTTTCAAGAATTTCATAATAGTCGTTTCGCTCTTCCATGATTTGAGAAGAAAGGCTGTAATACCTCGTCGCTAGTTTTTCATCCTGCGCCAAAGCCATGTCCGTCAGAGCGCGGGCAATACGCCCGTTTCCATCTTCGAAAGGGTGGATTGTCACAAAATAAAAGTGAGCAAGGCCTGCACGTAAAAGCCCATCTTCCTTGCCTTTCGTAGAGCCCCACCATGAAAGAAATGCTTTCATTTCTTTCTTTACCCTCTCACCGGGCGGCGCTTCAAAGTGTATCTTCTCGTGCCCCACAGCTCCCAAAACCACACGCACGGGATGACTTCCTCTCCATTTACCGACGCGGATACGTGAAAGCCCCGAGTATCCGGTCGGAAAAAGAGCGGCCTGCCAGCGTTTAAGCCTGTGAGCCGTCAATGGTTTGTTGTAATTCTGTGTTGCTTCAAGAAGCGCTTCCACAAGACCGTCAACTGCTCGGCTTGGAGCTGGAAGACCTGCATGAGAAAGTCCAAGCCTGCGTGCAACCGAGGATCTCACGGACTCGCGGTTTAAGCGTTCTCCTTCGATAGCGGAGGTTTTTACCGCTTCTTCGATTAAGACTTCGGCTTGTGCCTGTCGATTCAAGCCTAACCCAAGACCCGATAGTTGGCTTATGAGTTTTCCCTGCTCTAAACGCGCGTGGCTTATTAAAGGGAGCAAGGGATCGCTCTTCCAGGTAAAATGCGGCCAACTGTCATGCTGCCAGATATATTTCATATTCTTAATCGCCTCATTAATCGCTTCAATTTATGAAGCAATTATACCCGCTAATCGCTTCATGGGCAAGGGTGACTTTGCGGGCTTAAGCACCATTTCCGAGCGGGGAGGGCGCCGCTCTTGAGCTTCCGCCAAGTCCTTTGTATTGCGGTCTGACGTTTTATCCGTTAAAGAATTTCCTTCAGCCGATCCGCGGGGCGGGCGAGTATCGCTTTGTCGCCTTTTTCGACGATCGGGCGCTGGATGAGGTCGGGGTATTTCAGCATGAGGTCGATGATCTGGCCGTCCGTGAGCTTTTTCCCGGCCAGACCGAGCGTTGCGTAGATCTCCTCTTTCTTGCGGAGCAGCGCCTCGGCGCCGATGCCCATCTTTTTGATGAGTCCTTTCAGCTTGTCCTTCGACAGGCGGTCGGTGTAGTAATTGACGTCTTTGAAATCGACGCCGCTTTTTTTCAAGGCGGCGTAGACCTCCCGGCAGGTCGTGCAGGTCGGTTTTTGGTAAACGGTGATGGCGGGCATGGTCTCTCCTTTGAAACTTAACTTTTTATTATAACCCGAATTCCTTTGAACCGTTCAAAAAAATGGTTATAATGCTCCCATGTCTTTCCGACCCAAAAAATTTTCCGTCGCCGTCTTGGGGTGTCTGTGGCTTGCGGGGACCTGCCTCCTCCCCAGCCGCGCCGAGGCCGGACCGGCGGACGCCGCGCTGCGGGCGGCCAAGCTCATCCCGGTCCTGCACAACGGCCGCGTGAAGCCGCTCGACTCGTTCGCGCGCCAGACCGTGAAGCTCATCACCGGCGGAGAACGATGGGACAAGAAAGGGGCTGTAGAGCTCGTGCTCGGCGCCGCCGGCAACCCCGAGAAGGCCTTTGACCTGCGTTGGATCCGCATCGACTACGGCGAACTCAAGACCTCGCTGGGCCTGGTCTCCGACAAACATTTTTTCTCGTACAACGATCTCGCGGAAAAAAGAAGGCCGATCGAGGACCTGGTCAGAAGCGCCCAAAAAAAGCGCGACGCCGACGTCCGCCCGACCCGGCTCGAGCAAAAAGGCGAGCTCCTCTTCAGCCAGCTGGCCACCCTGGAGGCCCTCGCCTCGGGAGACCTGGTCACGGTGATCCCCTCTCCTGCCGGCGACGGGTGGCTGTCCCCTTATCACGTCCAGCCGCCGATGATGCCGGATTTCAAGGCGATGCTCGGACTCTTCAATTCCGGAAAGTTTGAGGCCTTTGAAGAGGCGGCCCAAAAATGGACGGCGCTCGTGCTCGGCGTCGGGCGGGACATCTCCTCTTCCAAGCTGTCCCTCGAGGTTTGGTATTTCAATGTCCGTCCCGCGGCGACGCTTGGCGTGGCCGTCGCGTGTCACACGGCGGGCATTCTCCTCCGCGTCCTCGTCCTCTCCAGGCCGCCGGTCTCCAACATGTACGAATCCATGATCTTCATGAACTGGGCGCTCATCCTCTTCGCCTCGGCCTTCTCGCTCCTCCGGAAAAACACGCCGGCGCTCGTCGTGGGGGCGCTCGTGAGCGGATTCGTGATGCTCTACGGAAACCTCCTGCCCATCGATTCGAGCCTCGAGGTCCTGGTGCCGGTCCTGCGGTCCAACTACTGGTTGACGATCCACGTGATGACCATCGTGGCAAGCTACGGCGCCTTCGGCCTGGCGATGGGGCTCGGCCACCGTCATCTTTTTTGCGAGACCTTCGGCAAATTTTCCAAAAAAGCCGCCAAGGAATCGGCGGACCTCATCTACCGCGTGATCCAGCTTGGAACGATCCTGGTCGGCGTGGGCACCGTGCTCGGCGGGGTGTGGGCCAACGAGTCGTGGGGACGTTTTTGGGGTTGGGACCCCAAAGAAACCTGGGCGCTCATCACGTTTCTCGTCTACCTCATCGTCGTGCATCTGCGCTACGCCAAAAAGCTGTCCGATTTCCACCTGGCCCTGAGCGCGGTGCTGGGGTTTCTTTCCGTCCTGATGACCTGGTACGGCGTGAATTTCGTGCTCGGGCGGGGCCTCCACAGCTACGGCTCCGGCGCGGGCGGGACCAACTGGATTGCGTATTACCTGATTTTTGAAGCGGCGTTTCTGGGATTCATCCTGCAGAGGTCACTGCGGGGAACGAAGTGACACGATCTTCCGGATAATTTCCAGAAGTGTCACGTCCGGCGTCGAGGCGCCCGAAGTGATGCCGATGCGCCGCGTCGTCGGAGAAAACCAGTCCTTCATCACGGCCGCCCGCCCGATCCTCGGGTCGCGGGCGCGGATTTCCCCCGCCGAAAGAATGTCGTCGGCTCCCTCGATATGATAAAAAGGCAGTCGCCCCAGCGCGATCTCGGCCAGGTGCGAGGTATTTGAGCTGTTGAATCCCCCTACGACGAGCGCCAAATCGAGGTCCTTGCCGAGCAGTTTTCTCAACGCGTCCTGTCGGTCCTGGGTCGCGCCGCAGATCGTGTCAAAGCTCCGGAAACGCCCGCGCGTCGCCTCCTCGCCGAATGCCTCGCGAAAGGCCCCGCGCAGGATCTCCTGAATTTCGAGGGACTCCCCTTTCAACATCGTCGTCTGGTTGGCCATGCCCATCTTGCAGGCGGTTCGGTCGAAAGAAAAACCCTGCGGCGCCGCTTCCGGGTATTTTTTGAGAAAATCCTCCTCGCACATCCGCCCGAGAATGACCGAGGCGAGCTCCCGCCCCTCCCTGACATTTTCTATCGTGAGGTAGCTCCCGCCCTCCTTCACCGCCTGCGACACCGTCGCGCGCGTCTCCTCGTGATTGCGTTTGCCGTGCATCACCGTGATAAACCCGTTTTTGGCGTAGCCCTCGACGCGCTTCCAGACGTTGATGATGGCGCCGCAGGTCGAGTCGACGATGGTGACCCCCCTCGCCTTCAGATTTTCGATGTCGCGGAAATCCGTGCCGAACGCCGAGACGACGACCTTGTCTCCGGACCGGAGCCCGTCGCAGACCAGGAGGTTCCGCGCGTCCCTTTTGAGATAGAGGACCCCTTTTTCCTTGAGTTTGCCGTTGATATAAGGGTTGTGGATGAGCTGGTCGGTGAGATAAATCCGCGCGCCTTCAAAGCGCCCGCAGGTCTCGAAGACCATGTCGATCGCCTTGTCGACGCCGTAGCAGAACCCGAAATGCTCGGGAAAATGAAACGAGAGTCCCCCCAGCTCCCAGACGCCCCCCGTCTCCCGGATCTTCGAGATGTCCGAGACGGCGTAGTCCTCGTGGTGGTGTTTGAACCCCTCCCCGAATTCGCTGAGCTTTTTTATAAATTTCTGGTCGGCCATCGCCGTATTCTAACACATTTTGAAGCAGGCCAAAGAGCGATCTCCTGAGAGGGTTTAACAGTCTGCTGAAAAAGCCCCGAGATGCAAGGCGCGAGGAAGCGAGCGACCGAGCAACGCAGCAGGTGAGGCTTTTTCATCAGACTGTTAATTTCATTTTTTGGCATTTATGTTATAATAATAAAAATTGCGCCGCGAGAAGGCGGGCTATATCGTGATCGCCGACGAGCACCTGAAGGTGGTCGGGATGTTCACCGAGCGCGAGGTGCTGATGAAAGTCCTGAGGCCGGGAGTGCGGCTTGACGAGCCGGTATCCAAGCACATGCGCACCGACGTGCACACGCTGTCCAAAGGGGACACGGTGGGCGCGGCCCTCGATGCGATGAACAAGTTCAGCATCCGGCACGTGCCGCTGGTCGACGAATTCGGCCAGATGAACGGCGTCCTCTCGGTCCGCACGATCGCCAACTTTTTATCCGAGCTCTTCCCCACGGAAGTATTCAACATTCCCCCGCGTCCTCAGATCCATGAGACCGTGGAGGGCGGCTAGAAAAAAAGGAGTTTTTCATTGCCGGTCCAAATTCCTGAACGAGAACTAGACTCGGTCACGATCCGTTTTGCCGGAGACTCCGGCGACGGGATGCAACTGACGGGCGACCAGTTCACCGACACCTCGGCGCTGATGGGCAACGACATCGCCACGCTTCCCGACTTCCCGGCGGAGATCCGCGCGCCGCAAGGCACGCTTCCGGGCGTGTCGAGCTTCCAAATCCAGTTCAGCAGAAACGAGGTGTTTACGGCGGGGGACGCGCCGGACGTGCTCGTCCTGATGAACTCGGCGGCGCTCAAAGTCAACCTGGGAGACCTCGTCACAGGGGGCCTTGTCGTCGTCAACTCC
Organism: Candidatus Omnitrophota bacterium; assembly: GCA_016180585.1. Taxonomy (GTDB): domain Bacteria; phylum Omnitrophota; class Gorgyraeia; order 2-02-FULL-51-18; family 2-02-FULL-51-18; genus JACPAX01. The sequence continues at coordinate 28,839 of JACPAX010000084.1, forward strand.
GATTCGTTCAACGAAGAAAATCTCAAAAAAGCGGGCTGGAAGTCCAACCCCCTCGAGGACAATACCCTGCGCGATTACTCGGTCCTCAAGGTCCCGTTCTCCTCGCTCACGCGCAACGCGCTCGCCCAAAGCAAGATCAAGCCGTCGGAGGTGGACCGTTGCAAAAACTTTTTCGCGCTGGGGCTCGTCTTCTGGATGTACGGACGCACGCTCGATCATACCGTGAAATGGGTGCAGGAAAAGTTCGCCAAAAAACCCGAGATCGCCGAGGCCAATCTGATGGCGCTGAAGGCCGGCTACAACTACGGGGACATCACCGAGACTATGCCGCATCGTTTTTTCGTGAGAAAGGCCGATATCCGGCCCGGGACCTACCGCAAGATCACCGGCAACGAGGCGACGGCCCTCGGGATCGTCGCCGCGGCGCAGCTCTCCGGCAAAGAAATCCTCTACGGCACCTACCCCATCACGCCGGCCAGTAATATCTTGCACGAGCTTTCCAAACGGAAAAATTTCAGCGTGAAGACCTTTCAGGCGGAGGATGAGATCGCCGCCTGCGGAGCCGCGCTCGGCGCCTCGTTCGGCGGGCATATCGGGATCACCGCCACGAGCGGCCCCGGCATCTGTCTCAAGTCCGAGATGATCAATCTGGCGGTGATGGTCGAGCTCCCCCTCGTCATCCTGAACGTCCAGCGCGGCGGGCCCTCTACCGGGCTCCCGACCAAGACCGAGCAGTCCGATCTCCTCCAGGTGATGTTCGGCCGTAACGGCGATTCGCCGGTCGCGGTCGTGGCCGCCTCGACGCCGTCCAATTGTTTCGACTACACCCTCGAGGCCGTCCGGATCGCCGTCAAATACATGACCCCCGTATTTTTCCTGTCCGACGGATACCTGGCCAACGGCGCGGAACCGTGGAATCTGCCGAAGATCGAAAATCTGACACCCATCAAAATCGAGCACGCGCGGCCGGTCGACGGCCGGCCGTTTTGGCCCTACGTGCGCGACGAGAAAACGCTCGCGCGCGGGTGGGCGTACCCCGGGACGCCGGGCCTTGAGCACCGCATCGGCGGCATCGAGAAAGCCGACAAGACCGGCGCGGTCAGCTACGACCCTGAGAACCACCACCGCATGACGGAGCTCAGGCGCGACAAAATCCGGCGCATCGCCGAGGACATCCCCCGCGCGGAGGTGCATGGCGATCAAAAAGGAAAAACGCTGGTGCTCGGCTGGGGCGGGACCTACGGCGCGATCTACGCCGCCGTGAGCGAACTGCGGAAAGAAGGCAAAAAAGTTTCCTCCTGCCATCTGAACTACCTCAACCCTTTTCCCAAAAACCTGGGGGAGATCCTAAAGAATTTCGAGACCATCCTCATCCCCGAGCTTAATATGGGGCAGCTTCTTTTCCTGATTCGGGCCGAATTCGAGGGAGTGCGCGCGGTGGGCTGCAACAAAGTCAAAGGACAGCCGTTCAAAATCAGAGAGATCCGCCAAGCGGTCGAGGAGCTGCGATGAGCGCCGCGCAAACCGACGCCCCCGTTCCCCATTATTCCAAAGAGGATTTCGTCTCCGGGGCGGACGTCCGCTGGTGCCCCGGATGCGGCGACTACGCGATCTTGTCCGTGATGCAAAAAACGCTCGCCGACCTTCCGATACGGCGCCAGGACCACGTCTTCATCTCGGGGATCGGCTGTTCAAGCCGCTTTCCCTACTACATGAACGCCTACGGCTTCCATACGATACACGGGCGCGCGCCGTCCATCGCGACGGGTCTCAAATGCGTGCGGCCCGACCTGACGGTCTGGGTCGTCACCGGCGACGGCGACGGGCTGTCGATCGGCGGCAACCACCTGATCCATTGCCTGCGACGCAACGTAAACCTGAAAATCATCCTCATCAACAACCGGATCTACGGCCTGACCAAGGGGCAGTATTCCCCCACGTCCGAGAAAGGCAAGGTCACCAAATCCTCGCCCTATGGCAGCATCGACTACCCGATCAATCCGCTCTGCATCGCAATCGCGGCCGAGGCGACGTTCATCGCGCGAACCGTCGACTCGGACCCGCGCCACATGGGCCAGGTCTTCGCGCGCGCGGCGAGGCACAAAGGCACGGCGTTCATCGAGGTCTACCAGAACTGCATTATTTTCAACCGGGACACCTTCCAGCCGATCGTCGGACGCGAGACCCGCGAGGACCGGGCGATCTATCTTGAAAACGGCAAGCCGCTTATTTTCGGCAAAAAGAAGGACCGGGCGATCCGCTTAAACGGGTTCAAGACCGAGGAGATCGCCATCGCCGACGGCGTTACGGAGGGCAAAAACATCCTCGTCCATTCCGAAAGCGACCCGCTTCCGAACTACGCCTACATGCTGACGCAGATGGAATATCCGGAGATGCCGGTGCCGTTCGGGATCTTCCGCTGTACCGAGAAACCGACTTACGACGACATGCTGAACGACCAGGTCAAATTCGCGGTCGAGAAAAAAGGCAAAGGAAACCTGCGGGACATCCTCTACACCGAAGAGACATGGACCGTTAAAGGATAAGGGAAGGCCACCTCTATGAAAACCAAATGCCCCACCTGCGGTCACGAGAACATCGCCGGCAGCGACCGTTGCGGCAAGTGCCTGCACTCTTTGACCCAAAAGGACGTGCCGCAGCCGACCCGGGAAAAACTGCAGAAGCTCATCATGACCGAGCGCGTCTCGGACTTTATCTCGAAGGTCCCGCCGATCCTGGTGGGGCCGAAGACCCCCATCCGAGAGGTCATCGAAAGAATGCAGGCGCTGCCGACCAAGGGCTGCGTGCTTGTTTGCGACGACCAGAAAAAGCTCGTCGGCATCGCGAGCATCCGCGACATCCTGCTCAAAGTCGCGGGGGTCATCCAAGAAAAAGACCTGGCCTCCACTCCGGTCGAAAAAATCATGACGCCGAGGCCCGAATGCCTGGAAAAAGACGCGCCGCTCGCGTTCGCGCTGCACAAGATGTCCATAGGAAAGTTCCGCCACGTGCCCGTCCTCGATCACGGCATCCCGATCGGCGTGGTCTCGACGCGGGACATCATCGAATATCTGAGCGCCGACAAAAAGAAATGAGCTCCTTTCCCTCCTCCCGCAAGGTCTACGCGCCGGGCCGGATCTATCCCGGTCTCCGGGTGCCGATGCGCGAAATCGGCATCGATTCCGGCAACGGATCCCTGCGCGTCTACGACACAAGCGGCCCCTATACGGACCCGCAGATCCAGACGGACATGCGAAAGGGCCTGGCCCCCCTGCGCGCCTCCTGGATCCGTTCCCGCGGAGACATCGAGGGGCAAAGATTTCTCAAGGCCAAGCCCGGCCGCAATGTCTCGCAGATGCACTACGCCAAAAAAGGAATCATCACCGGGGAGATGGAGTATATCGCGATCCGTGAAGACCTCTCCCCCGAGTTCGTGCGCGACGAGGTCGCGCGCGGCCGCGCGATCATCCCGGCCAACATCAACCACCCGGAGCTCGAGCCGATGATCATCGGCCGGAATTTTCTCGTGAAGATCAACGCCAATATCGGCTCGAGCGCCGTCGCCTCCTCCGTCGAGGAGGAAGTGGAGAAGATGACCTGGGCGACGCTCTGGGGCGCCGACACGGTGATGGACCTCTCGACCGGTAAAAACATCCACGAGACCCGCGAGTGGATCATCCGCAACTCCCCCGTCCCGATCGGGACGGTGCCGATCTATCAGGCGCTGGAAAAAGTCGACGGCAAAGCCGAGGAGCTGACCTGGGAGATTTACCGCGACACGCTCATCGAACAGGCCGAGCAGGGGGTGAGCTACTTCACCATCCACGCGGGGGTTCTTCTGCGTTATATCCCGCTGACCGCCAGGCGCGTGACGGGTATCGTCTCACGCGGGGGTTCCATTCACGCCAAGTGGTGCCTTGCGCATCACAAAGAAAATTTCACCACCACCCATTTCGAGGAAATCTGCGAGATTATGAAGGCCTACGACGTCTCGTTTTCCCTCGGGGACGGCCTGCGGCCCGGGTCCATCGCCGACGCCAACGACGCGGTGCAGTTTTCGGAGCTGGAGACATTGGGCGAGTTGACGAAAATCGCCTGGAGGCACGACGTGCAGGTCATGATTGAGGGCCCCGGGCATGTCCCGATGGACCTTATCAAGATCAACATGGAAAAACAGCTTGCCGAATGCCGGGAGGCGCCGTTTTACACGCTGGGACCTCTGACCACCGACATCGCGCCGGGCTATGACCACATCACCTCCGCGATCGGGGCCGCGATGATCGGCTGGTACGGCTGCGCGCTGCTCTGCTACGTGACCCCCAAAGAACACCTGGGACTTCCGAACAAAAAAGACGTGAAGGACGGCGTGATCGCCTACAAAATCGCGGCGCACGCGGCGGACTTGGCCAAAGGGCATCCCCACGCGCAGCTGCGCGACAACGCGATCTCCAAGGCGCGCTTTGAATTCCGCTGGCAGGACCAGTTTAATCTCTCGCTCGACCCGACCACCGCCAAAAACTTCCACGACGAGACCCTGCCGCAGGACGCCGCGAAGGTCGCGCACTTCTGCTCGATGTGCGGCCCGCAGTTTTGCAGCATGAAAATCACGCAGGACGTCCGCGACTACGCCGAGAAGCTGGAGCTCGACGAGAAGGCCGCGCTCGAAAAAGCCCTCGAAGAAAAATCCCTCGAATTCCGCCAAAAAGGCGCGGAAATCTACCAGAAGATTTAAGGCAGGCTTGGCTCAGGCTTGGGGACACGGTAGACGAACGAGCTTTTTAGCGAGTTGGTAGATGTCTTTTTGTCGCCTTCTTTGCGTAGACCAACGGCCAGAATTAAATATTATTTATAATAATCAACAGCATGAACAGTGGTAAAATGCGACTTATTCTATGATTAAAAAGAATGAAAACCCATCCAATGGCTTATCTCAGGATGACAAAGAATCAATAGTTCGTATCCTGCTGGAACAGAAAACTATTGAAAAAATTCTATTATTTGGCTCGAGGGCTCGCAAAGATTATAAGAGCACCTCGGATATTGATATCGCCATCGTGGATGCGCAGTGGACGGACCGGGATATCAATCTCGCCAAGGATGCGCTGGAAGAAAAAATTAAGACCCCTTTAAAAATAGATTTGGTAAACTATCATGGTTTGAAGAATGAGCGTCTCAAACAACATATCCTGGGGGATGGCCAAGTCCTTTATGACTCAAGAAAGAATCCATGAGCTTACGGCCGACTATCAGAACGCGTTGCGGCGGCTCCGGGAAGCCGCCCATGAGGACGCGTCTAAAGGCAGTATCGTCATTGATGGCACCATTCAAAGATTTGAGTTTACTTTTGAGCTGGCATGGAAGCTTTTAAAAAATATCCTGGCTTTTCAGGGTGTTGAGGCCGCCACGCCAAGAACCGCAGTCAAGGAAGCCTTTAGGGCGGGTCTTATTCAGGACGGACAAGGCTGGATTGATATGCTCGAAGACCGCAATCAGACTTCACACCTATACGACGAAGACAAAGCCAGAACAATCTTTCAAAAAATTATCACAGGGCACCTCAACCTGCTTGAAACCCTGAGCATCCATCTCAACACTCTCTAAGCCAAGAGCTAAGCACGATGTTTTTATCGTGTCTCCCTCGGATTTTATTATAAAAATTGAATTGCGATCTCTTTCTGAAGAGACCGGTAGTCGTTGTCTTTGGTGAGAAGCGTCTCGCCGGTTTCGTGCGCGCAAGCCGCAATGTAGCTGTCGGCGATGCCCAGGCCGTGCTGGGCCTTGATCCGGCCCGCGGTCAAGAGAATGCGTTCATTCGGAAAAACCGTTGGAAGGCGCCAACTTCTCACAAGCCCGTAAATATTGTCTGCTTCGGCCTTGCCGCGCTTTTCCCATAAAAGATAATAAAGCTCTGTCAGGGCGATGAATGGAATGGAAGACGCCGTTTTGACTTTCGCAACTTCACCCGCCTCTTTTTCTTCCGCGAGATAACAAATAAGGGCCGACGTATCCAATAGATAACGCGGGGACGGCATTAGGACCAGAACAATCTCCCCTGCCAGATCCACCAATTCCAGCCTGGAATGCGCCGCCATCTTGTATTTCTTGCGCACCGAGGACGGAATCACCACCTGCCCCTTGCTCGAAAGTTTGAGTGTCATTGGGTTCCCTCCCAACCAAAAGTATACCCTATTTTAAGAATAAGTAAACCAAAATTATAAAACGTCTTACCTCTCTCATAGAACAGGTGTCTGTCCCCATTTAAACCGGCGGGAAAAGCGCGGAGCGGTTTACCCGTCCGAACGTCATTCTGGATCCCAATCCCAAAACGTCATTCTGAGCCCAAAGGGCGAAGAATCTCCGAGTGAGATCCTTCCCCTTCGCTGCGCTCAGGGTCAGGATGACGGGGCTAATTCGGACAGCTATGATTTAAAATATAACATATAGTTGTTACTTATTCCGGTTAAATAACACAATAATGTTATAAAGTAAATTTGGCCAAAACCGGCACTTTAGCCATTTTACCCAAATTTTACCGATAGTGGAAGGTGAAGCTGATCTCCAGGTCCTCTCGGCCGAGAATCGCCAGGATTTCCTCGGGGAGCGGCCCAAAATCGGGGACCCGCTGCACGGCCTCCAGGCAGTAGGCGGCAAAGAGGGGGTTCCCGCCGTCGTCCGCGACGCGGAGAATTTTGATCTTTCCTTCTCTATTCAGCGTGAATTGGATCACGGCGTCGGCGCCTCTAAACTCGCTGGGGTACTTGAACGCGATGGGCGGAAACCAGGCGAGCCAGATCTTTTCTTTCAGATTTTTCATGTACTCGCCCATGCCGGATCCGGTCGCCTCAAACGAGATGTCGCCTTTGAACTGGGCGCCGAACGAAGGGGTTTTACTCATCTCCTGCGTCGTAATCTTATCCCGGCCATAGCGAATCGGTTCCACCGGTTCCTGCCTGTCGGCGGGCAGGCCACCGCTCTGATTCGGCCTGTCGGGGGACACGATTTCTTTATCGCGTCCCCCGGGCATCACCCGCCGGTCCGGTTGGCTTTTGGAAGATGAGCTTTCAGGCGAAGCCTCCCGAGGCGCGGGAGCGGGCGAAGGAATCCCATCCCCTCTTTGCTGCGCCAGCTGGTCGGAGGGCCCTTCTTTTATCTGGGGAGCGCCCGGCGCAAGGAGGGACGATTCTTGAGCGTCCTGGTTTACCGCGTCGCGCGAGGAAATCTTTTTGGGGGATTCGGGCTTTTCCGGACGGGTCTTGGGCGGCGCCTCGATAAACTCAAACCGGAGTTTGTCTTTTTCCGCTTGCCGGAGGGCTTGTTTGTGGATCCGTTCGGCCTGGAGGACATTTGAGAGGAGGGCCCTATCGAACGAGACGAACGCCGCGCCGTTCACGGCCAGAGAAAGCGAGAGGCAAATCAGGCCCGTCAGCGCCGGGCGGGTCTCCTGATCGATCATTTCTCCATTCCCCCTTTATTTATACGTTAATCAATAGGCGCCGGCGGCGTCTTGTTTGGCCGGGGCTCTCTGGACCGTAACGGGATCTCGACCTCCACCTCCCCGCCCATCACCTGCGCCTGACAGCCAAGCCGGTAGGGGGGCTTCAGGTCAAACGAATCCAGGATCTCCGCCTCCGGCGGCTCCATCGCCGAGAGGTTCTCGGCCCCTTTAAGCACCACCACGCAGCAAGTACTGCACGAGCAGTTTCCTCCACAAGTGTGGTAAAGCCCCACGCCATGCTCGAGCGCAGCGTCCAGAATCGAAACACCCGGGGCTATTTCCACCGTTACTTTCTTATCCCTAAACATAAGTTTTGGCATAAACCCAGTCCCAAGAAAAACGTTTAAAACTTTTTCTTCTCCGCTCCAAAGGACTT
>JACPAX010000085.1 GCA_016180585.1 Candidatus Omnitrophota bacterium
CTCCCGTCGAAAGCCGGCATGAGGCGTTCCACCACGGCCCCGCTGTCGTCGGTCGATCCGTCATCCACCACGATCGCCTCATAGTCGGTGAACGTCTGCGCCAGCACCCCGTCGAGCGTCTCCTCCAGGAAACGCCCGTAGTTGTGGTTCGGAATGATCACGCTGACCTTCGGAGAAGGGCCCCCGCTCACACGCCCCCCCTTTGCGGCCGTTTCGACGCCCGGCGGACGCGGTCCAGAAACGCGATACGGCAAAGCTTTTTGAAGACGGTGAACAAAAACAACGCGGCGCTCCGGGCGGCCCAATGCTCGCGGAGGGTCCTTGCGTAAATCCTGAACGCCTCTTTTTTATCCCCTTTTTCGAACCAGAGGTTCCCGATCGCGTAGCCGGTCCGGGCCAGCTCCAGATGGGCCGTGTCCCACAGGCGGTTTTTCCTGAGATAATCGCCGTCTCTTTCGATTGTCCGGGACAGGACCGTCCGGTGATCGTTGAAGGCGCCGACGAGGTCGGCGGACAGGCTTTGCGAGTGCGTTCGTTTGTACAACAGGGCCTCCGACATCACGACGAAGCCGGTCACGCGCGCGCAGCGCAGCCAGTAATCGTAGTCCTGAGAAATTTCATCCGCGGGGTTGAACTCCCCGACCTTGTCGGCCGTCTCTTTCGCGAGCACGACGGCCGACGCCGTCCCGACGAAATGTTCCCTGAGCAAAAGCCCAAAGGGGTCCCCCGCTAGAGGGGCGTCGAAGTTGATCTGTTTTTTGTTTCTGAGGCGCGAGAAATGCGCGAGGTCCCCGCCCGCCGCGTGCGAGTCGCTGACGATGTGATCGCAGCAAAAAAATCCGATCGCCGGGTATTTCAAAATAGCCTCCGCCTGTTTTTTTAAACGGGTTTTAAACCACACGTCGTCATGATCCAGAAACGCCACGTAATCCCCGGAGGCCCTTCTCAGGCCGGCATTGCGGGCGGCCGACACTCCGGCATGCGGAATCCGGATGCGGACGATGCGATCGCCGTAATCGTCCAGCACCAGCGGCGTCGCGTCCGTGGACGAGTCGTCGACGAGGAGGATCTCGTGGGCCGGATATTCCTGCCCAATCACGCTATCGATGGCCTTTGAGACAAAACCGGCTCCGTTGTAAACCGGGATGATGACGCTTATTTCCGGCTGCATACAGGCCTCCTGTTATTTCCGCGAAAGTTTCTTTGATCTTCGTTCTCTCGTCCGGCGCCAGCACGAAAAAATAGGCCCCCAGATAGCTCAACAGGGCCGGCACGGCGGCCGACGCCGCCAGAGAAGGCAGCGCGCGCATCCCCCCGTCGGCCGCCCCGAACGCCAGGAACCCTCCGCCGGCCGCGAGAGCGGACCAGGCGAAAGGTTTAAGAAACGACTCCTTCCAATACTCCCGGAAAGAGAACCCCGCGACGCGGCACGCGTAGTAAGGCATGAAGAAAGTCGAAGAAAAAAAAGAGGCGATCGCGGAGGCCGCGGCGATGCCCATCAACCCTTGCGAGAACCCCTTCCCCAGCGCCGCGGCAAGGCCGACGTTGAGCGCGGCGGCGGCAAGGCTGACACGGCTGGGCAGCTTGACCTTTCCGTAGGCGTTGAGGACGCAGCCCGACACCGCGAAGGGCAGGGACGTCAGAAGCGGAAAAACGAGGAGCGGCAGGATTTGCGCGGACAGCCCGAATCCCTCCCCCACCCAGAAAAGAATCAGCGGCCCGGCGGACAGCATCAGAAAAAAGCAGGGCGGCAGGATGAGCAACGCGACGAGTTTGGTGTAGGTGAAAAAAAGGCGTTTGAGTTTTCGGCGTTCTTTTTTCGCCGCCAGCTCCGTGAACGTCGGCGTGAGCGTCCACGTCGCCTCCATGAAAAGCCGGTTCATCACGGACGGCATCTTGAAACCGACCGAGTAAACGGCATTGAGGGCCGGACCCCAGAAAAGATTGACGAGGATATCCACGGCATTGCCCGAGAAAAAAGAGCTCAGACGGCTCACCGACGCGTGGAAACCAAACGACAGGATCTCTTTGACCTTGGCGGGCTTGAACCGGCCGAGACGGATGCGGAGGTCCGGCATGATCTTCCGCTGCCAGCGATAAATCAGGCCGTTCTGCGTCAGCGTCATGGCCAGATAAATCAGGCCGTAGGTCGTCAACGAAACGGCCTCGGGCGGCAAAACGGAATAAAAAAAGAACAGCGCCGAGGCCCTCAGGATAAAGCCCAGGGACAGGCAGAGATTGATGAGGTCAAAACGCTGCCCCGCGTAAAGCACGGACCAGAAAACCATGTTGGGGATCGAGGCTGAAAACGCGGCCGCGACGAGAAAAAAAAGGATCCTCGCCTGGGATTCAAGGCCGGGCGGCACGCGAAAAAGAGCCGGGAAATAGAGCCCCACCCAGAAGGCCGAGACCAGCACCACGGCCGACGACACAAGCAGGATCCCGCGCCCCGTCGACAGGTATTCGACGAATTCCTCCTTGTCGGGGTCCCCGGCCAGCGAAAAGGCCGCGTACCGCGAGAGGGCCATCCGGATGCTGACCGTCGCCAGCTCGAAAAAAGCGATGGCCGACTCCGCCAGCACGATGAGCCCGAAGGCCTCTTTGCCCAATTGACGTATCAGAAAAGGGATCAAAAAAAGGCCCAGCCCGGCGCCGACGGCGGTCGCGATATAGTTGCTGAGCACGTTCTTCGCGATTTGTTTTTTCATGGGGGCCCCGCCGCTCGACGGAGACGACCGGACGGCCCCGACAGGGCCGGTTTCAGCATGACGCCCAAAAAGAACCAGTGGCACCAATTGAAGGCCAGATAATACAGGAGGTTGTCGGCAAAACTGCTCACCAGATAAAAAACGAGGTAGGACAAAATGACGGCCTGCCGCCGGGAGATCCCGAAAAGCCCGCCGCCCCTCCGCTCCGCGCGCACCAGACCCGCCACGGCCTTGTAAACGGCGAGGTAAGCCAGGAGCCCCGCCAGGCCCGTTTCGAAGAGAAGCTGCAGATACGCGTTGTGGGCCTCGGCGCCCTGTCTTTCCGAAAAGAGAAAATCGGCGGACAGCTCGCGAAACGAACCCAGCCCGTGTCCAAGAAAAAGTTTCTCGCGCACCGGCGCCAGACTGTCTTTCCAAACCTCGAGCCTCCACTCGAAGGAATTCAGGCGGTGCGCCTGATAAGCGAAAAGATCCGTCACGCGCGAGGCGACGTCGGAAACCAGGAAAACGGACAGGAGCGCCGCCAGCGAGATGAAGACGTACTTCCTCTCGCGAAGGAGGCCGTACACAAAAAAGAAGAGCCAGCAGCCGACCCAGGCGTTCCGGGACCCGGTGGCCAGGAGCAGCGCCAGAAGCCCCGGGACATATACCGCCAAGAGCGTCCTCCCCGGCCCCGTTGGACGGAACGACTCCGATCGTAAAATGTAAAAGACCGCCGCGATGGCCCACACCAGATAAAACGCGAGGATGTTCGGATGCGTAAAAGTGCCGCTGATACGGCCGCCGCCCTGGACCAGACGGAGGCCCGCAAAAAGAGCCGGCAGAAGGGAGGAAACGACCAGGAGCCGGACCCAGAATTTCTCGTCGTCTTTTTTCGGGTCGACCAGCGACGGCAGCATCGCCATGCACCAGTAGCTCAGCAGATTAAAAAAAACCTTGAGGGCCGGGACCGGGGCCGGGGACCGGACGACCGAGACCGCGCAAACCGCCAAAAAAACGAGCCATGCCTTGACAAAAGGGGGTTTAAAAAATAAGGCCGGCGAACGGAGCGCCAGAGACAAGGTCATCAGGACCACGAAGAGATTCAGCACCGCGCCGAATCCGAGACTGTTGTCTCCCCGCGTAAGATTGAGCAGGGGATCCAGCAGCGCTCTCGAAAAAACCAGCAGCGCGACCACGGCCGCGGGCTTCAGGACCAGGACCAAGAAGAAAACACACAGGAAAGGGACGGCCAGGAGAAAGAAAGGGTGCAACGCGGCCAACGGCAAAAGCCCGAGGAACAGGGACCCGAGCATCACCCCCAAAAAAGCGCTGACGAAAACAGAGGGCCTGATCATCGACGCGCCGGGCATCATGCTCATACCTTCCGGTAGATGAGCTCCGGGACGTGAAAGACGCGCCGGTTCAAGACGACGCCCAGGATATTGACTTTTTTCCGTTCGAACGGGGCCAGTAAGGCCCTGACGGCATGCTGGCGCGCGCGACCGGCCTCGATGACGAGCGCCACGCCGTCCACGGATTCGGAAAGAACCTCGACATCCTTAAAGTCTTTCATATTGGCGGAATCGACGAGAATGACGTCGTAGGCGCCGTCCATGTTTCTCAGGACCTCCCGAATCTTCGAGGGGTCGAAGAGCATCAGCGGATTGCCGGCATAGAGACCGGCCGGCATGAGGCTCATCCCGTCGGCCAGCGGTTGGGTCGCCGCCGCCGCGCTTCCGCCGGCCAGCACATCCGAAAACCCCATGCGATTCGGAACCTTGAAGAGCCGATGCAACGTCGGATGCCTTAGATTGGAGTCGATCATGAGGACCTTGTGCCCGAGATGCCTGGACAAATACACGCCGAGATTGGCGGTGACCGTGCTCGTCCCCTCGCCGGCCGAAGAGGCCGCCAGGAGGACCGAACGGATGCCCGCATATTTCATGACGATGTGCATATGATCGGCCAGGTCCTCGAACGAACGGGTGAAGCGCGTCCTCAGCATCGGCTCGCTCCTGAGAAGTCTCGGGCCGAATTTCCTGACCGGCACGGACCCCAGGAGCGAAAGGTTGAGAGACCGCTCGACGTCGTGCGACGAACGCAGCGTCGGATCAAGGCGGTCGAAAATAAAAGCCAGCGCTACCCCCGTGAAAAACCCGCAAACGGCCGCCAGCGCGAGGATGACCGGGGCCGGGAATCCGACCGGTTCGGTGGGGACCGGGGCCTCCTCGATGATCTTTACGCTTGCCGGCCCCATGGTATCCACGTAAGAACTGGAAGGCTCTCTCACGCGATTTTCGAATTTCCGGATGTCGTCGCGGAGCTGCTTCACGGCCAGCTGTTTTTCGCCGTATTTGGTCTCGAGCTCCGCCAGCTGTTGCTCCACATCGAAGATGACGTAGTAACGGCTCACGGTGTTCGCGATCGCGGTCGCCGCGGCCGGATCGAAATCGCGCGCCGTGACGCTCAAGAGGTTGGTATTGGCTATCGGCTTGACCTTCACGTGATTTTTGAGATTGTTCAGCGCCCAGCGAAAACGGTCGGCTTTTTTCCATCCGTGTTTCTGCCTCTTCTTTTTGAACCACTGCGTTTCCATATCGATCAGCGACTGCCTGAGCGGAGAGGCAAAGGGTTTTTCATAGTTCAGGGGACGCTCGTTCAGCTTCAGCACCTTCACGGTCCGCTCGAGCACGGGGGTGGATTTGACGATCTCGCTTTCCGTCAGAGTGACCTCGGTCTTGAAGGATCCGTCGAGGTCGCGGTAGTAAGGCGACTCCACGATTTTCTCGGCGCGGATCAGGAGCTTTACCCGGGCTTCATAGACCGGCGTGCGAAGCTGGAGCCCGGTGTAAACCGTGGCCATCACCGCCAGAAAAGCCGCCAGGATGACCCTCTTGTGCCGGAAAAGAACGCCGAGGTGGTCCCGCAGGGAAGCGGGAGAGTTCCCCCACCGGCGGTCGAATTCGACGAAGGCCCTCTCGGCCGGGGAATATTCCATCCATGTCGTGTCTTTGGCGATCAGATTCCGGTCGCCATAACCCGCGGGATCGCGCATGCCGGGCACCTCCGCCTGTTTTAGAAAAATCCTTCGGACGCAACGATGATGTCGTTGGCCTTCAGGAAAACGTCCTCTTGGCCGTCGCCATTCACCACTTTTTTCAGATTGACCTTGATCAGCTCATAGCCCTTTCCGTCTTCTTTGGGCCTCAGGACCTTGACGCGGCCGGCGTTGCCGTATTTGGTGAAGCCGCCCGCGATCGATATCGCCCGCAGCACCGTGAGATTGTCCTCGATCGGATAAGAGCCGGGTCTTTCGACCTCTCCCGAGACGAGGTATTTTTTGCTCCGGGCCTCTTTGAGGTAGACCGTCACCAGGGGGTATTTGATATAACCGTCGGCCAGGAGCCGTTCGATCTCGCTTTTGATGTCCGGTAAATTCATGCCTTTCACTTTGACGTTGCCAAGATAGGGAAAAGTGATGTAACCGTCCGGCGCGACGACGACGTTCGTGATGAACTGGTCGGGCTGCAGCACGCTGATCTCCAAAACGTCCCCGACGCCGACCGCATACTCGGAGCCGGGTCCCCCCGCGGAGGCGCCATGGGACGGAGACGGCAGCGCAAGCGGCAAACAAGCGACCGCGGCCGCCAGAACACCTCCGATGAAATTTCGTCTTATCGTCATGGGCGGTAACCTTTCAAGCGAGGATCTGCCGGACACGCTCCGCTTTTTGGCTTCCGGGACGCAGCGTCGCCTGGATGACGGTCCCCTTTCTCAAAGCCGGTATCGCGCCGGAGTCCACAAAAAATGTTTTCATTCGCCGTCTCTTGTCGAGGATCACGACCCTGTTTTTGCGCTTATCGACGGAAACGACGCTGCCGACGAGAACGAGGAGAACGCTGCTGTCGGGCTTCCGGACGGAAGGCGCCAGATCCGTTCCGAACATCTTCCTCCGGTCCGCCACTTCACCGGCGGGTTTGAAAATAATCGAGGAGGCGTTGGCGTACGATTGCGGGCCCCGCAAAGAGCGCTGAGCCGTCACCTCGCGGACGACGACGGGCACGTCTTGCGTGATGCCGGACGGGGAAGGAGGCGACTGATCCGGAGCCCGGGGGTCGCGGTCGCCGCCGGCCGGTCCGGGATCCGGAGAGGCTTGCGGCCCGGGGGGCGGCGCCTGGGAAGGCGGCGGAGAGGCCTGCCTTTCCTGCGCGTGGTCCCCGCGCTCGCTCCGCTGATCCGGTTCGTCCCGCCGGTGTGACTCGCCCCGTTCTTCCGCGCGGACCGAAGCCGCGAGAAGAAGGGCGAACAGCAAGACCGCCGCCGGTGATTTTTTCATCACAACCGCTCTCAAAAATTCCATACCAGCCCCAACTGGACGACGTTCTTCCGGTATTCCTGAGACACCTGCGTCGAGTCCACGTTCGTCAGCGTATACCGGAGGATGCCCTGCCAGTCCTTCGCCAGGTCGTAGGCCAGAGAGGCCCCGACGCCCCCCAGATCATCGTGCCGGTCAAACGCGAGGTATTCGCCTTCTCCGTAAAAGAGCGAGACGGCGGACCTAAGCCGCCGCGTGAGCTCCCTCCTCAGGGACGAGGAAATCTGCCAGTGATCGAAAATATCCGCCGTATAAGCGTTCATCGAGTATTCTTTTTCGAACGCCACGTCGACGGCGGTGATTTCGTCGAGCTCGTCGGTGAGCCTGGCCTGAAAAAGCGGCTTGGTCAGATCGCGGCCGTCGTAGGCGTCGATGAAATCCAAGCCGACCTTGCCGTCGACGTAAAGCTGCCGCGTGAGATAATGGCGCACCCCGGCGCTCAGCGTGTGGGTGGTCGCGTCGATGTCGCTCGAGAAATCGCGGGTCTTGAAGTCATAGTCAATCAAGAAACGCGTCTCCGGGCTGTCATGATACACGGCCCCCGCGCCGATCCCGTTCAAGTAGGAATCTTCGTACAGGTCGGTCGAAAAAATCGTGAATTCGTTGGAATAACGCGCCACGCCGCTCCAACGGGAATTGAAGTCGTGGGTGTAGTCCGCCGCGAACGAGTTCGTCTGGTAACCGAACCGCCCCGCCTGCCGGTTGAACGCCTCGGCGAAGGTCCGCGGCTCATCCGCGCGCAGGTAATCGTCCTTCACGCGCAGCCGGTCGTGCTCCGAGAGCTCCTGGGACCAGTCGGCCCCGATCTTCCCGGACAGATTGTCGAATTCGCTCCGGTCGGCGAAAAGTTCGTAGTTCAGGGACCCGTCGAGTTTAACGGTCGCAAGCTCCGTCTCGTATTTGGCCGAGAGCCCTCCCCTCATCGAAGTGATGAAATCACTGACCGTGTCTTCTTTTTGGAACGTGATATTGTCGTCGTAGATCTCGGACACGCCGGCGGTGGGTGTGAGGCGTATGCCGTTCCACTCCGCCGAATAACCTTTCGGAGACGCCAAAAACAACAAGGCCAGCAACAAACCGGGGATTCTCTTCATGGTCCACCCATCCTTTCTATTCGGCTCCGCGCCGTGTGATAAGGGCTCTCGCCGTTAACAGCATGATCTTGATGTCCGTCCACAAAGACCAGTGGTCGATGTAGTCCAGATCGAGCTCCATCCACTGTTTGAAATCCACTTCATTGCGGCCCGACACCTGCCACAGACAGGTGATGCCGGGCTTCATCGACAACCGCCGCCGGTGCCAGGGTTCGTATTGGGTCACCTCGGCCGGCAGCGGGGGCCTCGGTCCGACCAGGCTCATGTCGCCTTTAAGGACATTCCAGAGCTGGGGGAACTCATCGAGACTCGTTTTTCTCAAGAACGCCCCGATCCTCGTCACGCGCGGGTCGTGCGCCATCTTGAAAACGGGCCCCGACATCTCGTTGAGCTCCTTGAGTCCCGCCAGACGGGCCTCGGCATCGGCGACCATCGAGCGGAATTTATAGAGCGTGAATCGGCGGCCGTTCCTCCCGCAACGGACCTGCCTGAAAAAGACGGGTCCTTTTGAACTGAGTTTGACGGCCACCGCGACGACGGCCAGCGCCGGCGCGATCACGACCAGCACGACCGACGAGATCAAGATGTCGAAGACCCTTTTGAGCAGAAGCTCCTCTTCCTTGAGAATCCTCGTCTCGAAGGTCACGCAGGTGAACCCCTCGAGCTCGTCCGGCACGAGCGAGGCGGTCTTGAGATCGAAGAAATCCGCCGACAGGGTCGCCGGCACGCCGACCGCCTCGCAGTAGCGGACGCATTTTTCTATCCGCTCGATCCATTTGCGCGGGATCACGAAGACGACCTGGTCGATGACCTTTTCCTTGAGAATGCCGGGGAGGCTTTCGAGCGTGCCGATGACCTCGTGGCCCGCGACTTTGTCTCCGACCAGGTTGGGGTAGCGGTCCAAAAAACCGACGACCCGGTATCCCCATTCCTTGTGAAACGAAACCAGTTCCGCAAATTTCCGGGCGCGGTTGCCCGTGCCGACGATGAGCAGGTTTTTGTGGTCGTGGCCGCGGCTTCTGACAAAGAACGCGACCGCCAGGACCGCCGATCGCACCAGGAACAAAAGCACGACCGACACCACCGTGTAGCAGGCCAGGAACACGCGTCCCAGAAAATCAAATTTCAAAATGAAGGCCGCGCTCGTCGTGAAAAAGAAAAAGAGGCATCCGTTCGCGAAATGCATCAGGAAAACGCCGGAGTAGCTCCGCCGGTGCCGCGAACCGTAATCGTCCCTCACCTTGAGAAGCACCGCCCAGATCGCCAGCGTCAGCCAAAAGGCCCGCAGATAGACCTCGATCGGCCACGGTTCGCGGATGAGTTTGATCAGCGGCAGGAAGTGAAGCTTCTCATGGAAAAAGTGGATGTTGAGACCGAGATAATAGACCGCGAAGAAAGCGGCGGACAGCATCACGAGTTCGCACGCGTACAACCAATGACGTATGAACTGAACGCTGTCTTTGACCATGCCTTTTCCCCCTTGCGCGAACCACGATACGATAACCCCGATTAGACTTCAGTTAAAACAGGGTTAATTTTTTTTAATTCTAATTTAAGATTGCGCTCATGCGCCCCGGCTATAATGGGCGTCATGGCGGACCATCGGAAAATCGCGAGGGTCGTTTTTCTGTTTCTGGCCTGCGGGGCGACGGCATTCCCCGCCCGGGAAGCCGCGGGGAGCTGGGAATTCGCGGGCTGGCACGGAGGCGGCGCCTACCCGGCCGTGGTCCCCGACCCGAAAGTCAGAGGACGGGTTTATCTTTTGTCGGACGTGGCCGGCTTGTGGAGGAGCGACGACCGCGGCGACTATTGGGAATCCAAAACCAAAGGCCTTCGGAATCTCCACTGTTCGAGCCTCGCGGCGTTCCCGGCGGACACCGATATCCTTTATATAGGAACGCCGGCGGGCATTCATCAATCGGTGGATGGGGGCGCAAGCTGGCGGGCCTTGGATTCAACCCAAGACAAGATCCGGTCCAGGAGGCGGGACAGTTACCGGTCCCTCGTGGTCGACCCGGACGACCCCGACAAGGTTTACGCGGGGACGCTCTCCGGAGAGGTCTATTTCACCGCGGACGGCGGAAAGACCTGGTCCCCCCTCGGGGCCCGGTCTCCCCTCTTCGGAAGCGACGCGCCGGTCCGCGCCGTTTATCTGACGCGCGACAAGGCCCATCTTTTTGCCGCGTCGAACAATGGCCTTAGGCGTTACGACTTTTCCGGGACCTGGGCGGGCGCCGGCCCCGGAAAAAGTCCGGTCTTTGACATGACCGCGCACGGTCCAACCGAAACGATTTACGTAACCGACGGGAAAAGAGTTTCATGGACACGGGACCTCGGCGCGACCTGGCGGTCTTCATCCGGCCTTCCGCTGTCGAACGGGAAGATCCTGCGGATCGCCGTCGCCGGCGGGGCGGCGGGGGATGTCAGACTTCTGGCGGGTTGGGGCGACGGCTGGAGGGGGGGCGCGTTCCTAAGCGCCGATGGCGGGACGACCTGGATCGATATTTCCAAAAACCTGCATCACGATACCGCGGGCAACCCGACGCGGGCCTGGAAAAAAGGCTTCACGCGGCCGCTCTCGGTGGCCTTCGACGCGTTCAATCCGGGGACGCTTTACCTGAGCGATCTCTGGGGGGTCTGGCGGTCGGACGACTCCGGGAGGACGTGGCATGAAAAGATAAAGGGCGCGGCGATGACGTTCAGTCCCGACGGGAACGAGCTCTACGTGGCCCGTTACGCCGGCTCCGTGTATAAGGCGCGGCTAAGATGAGCGCGGCCTTGAAGTCATGGCTCTCCAAAAAAATCCGGCGAGGGACGCGGCTCTGGGGCCTTCTTCATTCCGCGTACATGCTGTTTTCGGGAAATGACTGGCTGGAAATCAGAGGGCGCCTCCGGCGGACACGTCAGAAAAAAATGATGCGCGTCCACGCCCGCGAATTTTTGGAGGAAATCCTCGGCGTCTGCGGGGGCCTGGACATGCGCCCTTTCCTGCTGCGCGGGACGCTCCTGGGTTACTGCCGCGAGGACGGATTCCTGAAGCACGACTATGACATCGATCTGGGCCTGATGGAGCCGGATTTCCGGAAGGTCGGGAAACTAAAAACGGCCCTGGAAGAAAAAGGATTCGTCACCTACCGGGACAACCGGTACGCGGGCCCCCTCAAAAAGATCGGCGAGCGTTTTCTCGTCAAATTCATCAAGCCCGAGTGGGATCTCTGGGTGGATTTCGATTTCCTGTATCCGTGGGACGGGGTCGTCGCCTATATCGAGGACACGCGTTACGAATATCTGTACCGGAAAAAAGAGCTCAAGCGCGAAAAGACGCGGGCGGACGGGGTGATCGGTTATGCGCTCGTGTACCCCCAGGACCTCTTCGACACATGGGCACGGATCCAATTTCTGGGTCTTGACGCGTGGATCCCCGCCGACGCCGAGAGATATCTTGAACTCACCTACGGCGAGTGGAGGGTCAAAAAAAGCAAGGACCGGACGCTTTATCAAAACATGAAGGCCGTGTCTTACGACAGAATCGCCGGGAAACCCGTTTATCTGGACCTGACCCATGGCCGCTTCTAGCCTATCCGTCATCATTCCCTCCTACAATTCGGCGGCGACGGTCGCTTACACGCTTGACGCGCTGCTGCGGCAGTCGGGAGGGACCTTGAGAGAGATCATCGTGGCCGATTCGTCGGACGACGGAAAGACCGTCCGGCTGCTTGAAAAATACGCGGACAGAATCCGCCTGATCCGGCTGAGTCCCGGAACGATGCCCGCGCTGGCGCGCAACGCCGGCGCCGCGGAAGCGTCTTCGGAGACGCTCGCCTTCATCGACGCCGACGCGTTTCCCCAGGCGGACTGGCTGGAAAAAATATCCGCCGCGCTGGCGGGCGGCAGCCGCGTCGGCGGCGGCGCCATCCTCCTGCCCGGACGGAAGCGCGCCAAAAAATTCGTCCCCTCTTGCAATCTTTTTTGCGAAAAATCGATCTTCGACGCGGTCGGCGAGTTCCCGGCCATCCGCGCCTCGGAAGACGTCTTGTTTGGCCTGGCCGCCGGGGCCGTCTCGAAAGTCGTCTTTCATCCCGAGATCCGGGTGCGCCATATCTTCCGGGAAAAGCTCGGGGCCTACCTGAAAAACCAAAAGCTGATCGGCCGTTACATCCTGATCTACCGGAGGGCCCGCGGAGGGATCTTTTATAGAACGCGGCTGACGGCCCTCTTCCTGCCGGCCTTCGTGCTGGTCAAATTCAGCCGCGTCGCATCCCGGGTATTTCGCGGGAGCCGTGAAAACATCCTCCCGTTCTTTTCGGCCCTGCCGCTTTTCATGCTGGGTCTTTTCTCCTGGAGCGCCGGTTTCTTGGGGGCCTGCTTGCAGAAAGACATCGACGGTGCAACACTTAAGACGTAGATTCCAGATGCCGGCGCGTCACCCGCATCCGGATACGGTCCACGACAATACCCTGTTTTCGCTCAGCGGGGTGATCCGTATCTCCAGACGCAAGACTTCCGATACCTTCTTGAGCGTTCTCAAAGACAGGTCGCTTTTGCCGCTCTCAAGGTAAGAAATGGTCTGCTGAGACAGGCCCGACTTCCCGGCGAGTTCGGCCTGGCTCATGCCCATTTTTTTTCGTTCGGTCTTTAGAATTTCCGCGACGTTTTTGAACTCGGCTTGCCCGGAGACCGCTTGTTTCTTCCGGACCGAAAGCGCTTTGCCGATCCGTCCGTAAAGCGTCTGATGCACTTGCCCCCAGAAATCAATGCGCTCGTCAGACCAGCTGTTCTTCCTCATCTCGGCCTTGATCCGCTTCCAGTTCCGGCAAAAGACCTCTCTGGTCAGAAATTCCGAGAAAACCATTTTCGGATCGTTGGTCCTCGAGAGAAGGAGGGCCGCGATCTCAGAGAACCGCTCGTGCGTCTCCATCGCGAGAATCTTCGCGGCGTCTTCCTGCGTCAACTTTCTATCCCAAAACAGGTTGTCCGTCACTTTAGCCCAGCTCGCTGTCTATGATTTTTTTGATTTGTTGGTCAAAATGCCTGTTGATCACCTTGATATCCGGGGTCTGGGACGTGTTGAGCTCCAGCAAGCCATTCGTCATGTTCAGCCGATCGTACCGTCTGTACCAGATGACCACGCGCTCTATTTCAGACAAGTCGCAGGTATTTTCCACAAACTTCGACAACGGCATAAAAGCGGTCGACAAAATGTAGACGTCAAAATAGTCTTTCGCCTCCTGGCGACCGCCCACCGAAATCTTTCGCCCCGTGTCGGACCGCTCTCCGGCCACCCCGCACATCGCGTACAGCTTCCGTAGATAGATGGATTCTTTGGAAAGAACCGGAATTCCATTCACGGCGTTCTTGATATGGAATTCACGAAACACGTCCTCGATGAAATCCACCCAAAGACCGCCCGCGACTTGATACCTTATCACTCGCGCTTGGTTTGGGGCCGTGATACGCTCCTTGAGCTTGATCGCCTCGCCCGTGTCCTCCGACAACGCCTCTATGACTTCCGCGATCCTCTTCTCCGAAAAATCTTTCGTGAAAAAATCCAAATCGTACGATTCCCTATGATGAAAATAAAACGCCGATAGGGCCGTTCCGCCTCCTAAGGCAAAGTCATCCACCTTTCCTTTAAGAAGCCGAAGGGCCTTATCTCTTTGTTCAATGACACGCATCTGATTCTCCCGAGACAAATTATACCATTAATACCATTAAAATTGGTAATTTAAAATAAAATACCATTAATAATGGTTTATTATAGATTTTACAAGTTTGCCCCAGAAACCTCAGCGCTCCTGCCCGTAAAAGGAAATTTTTCCAATGTCCGAACTAAAACCTCGATCGGCAGTCCAAGCGCCGGAGGACAGCACCGGTTCTTTCACCGGGCTTTCCCCGGGGACAGGCGGGCCTCCCTGAAAAGCCTTCCCGACCGTGCCGGTCGCTCATTTCAAAAGTTCTCAAGTCCCGCGCCGAGTTAATATTGGTAAAAATACGGCCGTCTCCTCTCCATAAAATGAACTGCTTGCGCGGGGTTTTATCCAATAAATCGTACACGGATAAGCTGTTTGTTTTCAGTTTCTCACGGATCGTGCCCAAGAGTAAGGGTCCGTACACCCCCGGGAAGGGCTGAACTCTTTCGTCCTGAGTCCGATAAGCGGTCGCAAGAAACTCCGGGGTGTGTCGGCTCAACAGTTCCGATAAGACCGGCCGCGTCAATGCCGGCATATCGCATGTCAGCGCAAGGAAAGACGTGTTTCTAAAAACGGTCATCGCGGTGTAAAGGCCGCCCAGCGGACCCCGATCCGGTAACCGGTCATCAATCGTGGCGCATTTCAGAAATGGATAACCCGTCCCTTTTTGAACCGCCACAACGGGCTTGAGACTCAACTCGTTCAAAAGCGAAACGGCGCGCTCGACGAGGCGAATACCCTGATAGCGGGCGACGGCTTTGTTTGAACCGAAACGAGAGCTCTTGCCCCCGGCCAATACAAGTCCGCGGATCACCCTACCTCCGCATGCGCGCAAGACACCCATTCGCTCGTTCCGTCCTCAAAAATTTCTCTTTTCCAAATCGGAACC
>JACPAX010000086.1 GCA_016180585.1 Candidatus Omnitrophota bacterium
CCGTCACCGCCGAGCTGACTACCCGCATCGCGATGGAGAAGGAACTGCGCTTCGCCATCCGTGAGGGCGGGCACACGGTCGGGGCGGGGGTGATCTCGGAGATTTTGGCATAAACCATGGCAAACGCCGTTCAGCAAAAAATACGCATCAGGCTCAAGGCCTACGATCACCGCGTCCTCGACCAGTCGGCGCTCGAGATCGTGGACACGGCCAAGCGCACCGGGGCGAAGGTGTCGGGCCCGATCCCGCTGCCGACGGATTGCGAACTGATTACCGTCAACCGCTCGCCGGTGATCGACAAGAAATCGAGAGAGCAATTTTTTATGAAAACGCACAAGCGCCTTCTCGATATCTTGAATCCGACCGCCAAGACCATCGACGCGCTGCGCAAGCTGGATCTTCCGGCCGGCGTGGATGTGGAGATTAAGTAAAAAATGCAGGCCTTATTGGGTAAAAAAGTGGGGATGACGCAATTTATCAACAAGGAAGGCGCCCTGACTCCGGCGACGGTCCTGGAGGCGGGGCCGTGTCTGGTCGTCGACGTCAAAAACGTCCAAAGGCACGGCTATAAGTCCGCGCAGATCGGCTTCGGCGAAGTCAGAGAGAAGGCGCTGACCAAGGCCTTGAACGGCCAGTTTGCGAAGAACAAACTTTCGGCCAAGAAATGGCTCCGGGAAGTGAGGCTTTCGCCCGAGGAGAATTACGAGGTCGGACAAGAGATCAAGGCGGATATTTTCAAGCCCGGGGACCTGGTGGACGTGCAGGGCCGTTCGATTGGCAAGGGCTTCGGCGGCGGGATGAAGCGCTGGCACTGGCGCGGCGGCCCCGGAAGCCACGGTTCGATGTTTCACCGGCGCATTGGATCGGCGGGGGCCAGCTCTTTTCCCTCGCGGACCTGGCCGGGGCATCGCATGCCGGGACATCTGGGAGACCGGACCGCGACGGTTCAGAACCTCGAGGTTCTGAAAGTGGACGCCTCCAGAAATCTTTTGCTGTTGAAAGGCTCGGTGCCCGGGGGCGATAACGCGCTCTTATTTATCCGCAGATCCCTCAAGAAACCGCAGGGAGTCAAGCCCAAAACGGTCCAAAAAGCGTCGGAAAAGAAGGATCCGCTCAAGGCCTCGAAGCAGGCGGCTGCCGGCGGCGGAAAGAAGAAATAAGATGCCGGGCAGAAGAAGCATAAAAAATTTAAAGGGCACCAAGGCGGTGGCTTCGCGTAAAAAAAGCGGCTTGGGCAAGAAGGCCTTGTCTTCAAAAAAAACGGTCACGAAGAAAAAAGCGAAGGTTGCCGCATCCCCCAAGCCGGCGCCTAAGGACGAGACGCTCCAGGTTTTTGACTTGAACGGCAAGGAAGAGGAGAGGATGGCGCTCGATCCGATGTTTCAGGGTGAGGTCAACACGGATGTCGTTTACCAAAGCGTGCTGAAATACCAGGCCGGCCGGAGAGTGGGTACGGCGTCGACGCTCGATAGGGGGCACGTCAGCGGCGGCGGCAAAAAACCGTGGAAACAGAAGGGCACCGGCCAGGCCCGGCACGGATCGCGCCGTTCTCCGATTTGGCGGCACGGCGGCGTGACGTTCGGGCCGATGCCCAGAGACTATTCTTATTCGCTTCCGCTCGAGATCCGCCGCCGCGGTCTGGTGGAAGGCGTAAAAGAGAAGGTCGCGGCGGGAAAGCTGATTCTCTTGAAAGACCTCCGGTTTGACGCCCCGCGCACGAAGCTCATGGCCGGACTCTTGAAGATTTTTAAATTGGAAAAACCGGTGGTCCTCGTGGAAGAAAAATCGCGGAATCTTCTCCTGGCGTCGAGAAACATCAGCGCCGTCTCGATCAAGACGGCGATGGAGATCAACGCCCTTGACGTGTTGTCGCACCGGGAGTGCGTGATGACGAAGGCCGCTTATCTCGGCCTCGTCAAGAGGCTTAAGTCATGACGAGTCCGTACCGCGTGCTGAACGCGCTTCTGAGGACCGAAAAAGGCGCTCAAGCTGCCGCGCGCGCCAACCAGTACCTTTTTTCGGTGAAAAAAGACGCGAACAAGATTGAGATTAAAAAGGCCGTCGAGGGCATCTATAAAGTCAAGGTGTCGCGCGTGAACACGCAGGTGGTCCCCGGCAAACTGAAGCGGGTGCGCCATCAGATCGGGCGGACCCCCGAGTGGAAAAAAGCCTTCGTGACTCTGGAAAAAGGCCACAAGATCGATCTGGCGTAAATCAGGAAGACTGGGAAGACGATGGGAAATAAAACATACCGGCCGTATACGACGACACAGCGATGGACCGCGATCTCCGATTTTTCGGAGATCTCGCCCAAAAACAAAAGGCCCGAGAAGTCGCTGGTGGAGCCTTTAAAGAGAAGCGGCGGACGCAACGCCCACGGGCGCATGACCTCCCGGCGCCGCGGCGGCGGGCACAAGAAAAAATACCGCCGGATCGATTTCAAGCGCGACAAGGTCGGCGTAGAGGGGAAGGTCGTCTCCATCGAGTACGACCCGAACCGGACGGCGCGGATCGCCCTCGTCGAATATTCCGACAGGGAAAGGCGCTACATCCTCGCGCCGGTGGGGCTTGGCGTCGGGGCGGTGGTCCGCAGCGGTCCGGGATCCGAGGTGTCGCCGGGAAACGCGCTGCCCTTGAGCGACATTCCTCTGGGGACCCAGATTCACAATCTCGAGTTTCAAAAGAACCGCGGCGGCCAGATGGTCCGGAGCGCCGGCGGTTATGCGATCCTGATGGCCAAGGAAGGGCCATGGGCCCATGTGCGGCTGCCGTCGGGCGAAGTGAGGCTCATCCCGTCGAATTGTTATGCCAGCGTCGGTCAGGTCGGCAACATTGATCACGAAAACGTGTCTCTCGGCAAGGCCGGACGCCGCCGCTGGAGCGGTTATCGGCCGGCCTCGCGGGCCGTGGCCAAAAACCCGGTGGATCATCCGATGGGCGGCGGCGAAGGAAAATCTTCGGGCGGAAGGCACCCGACTTCCCGGAGCGGCCAGCTCGCCAAGGGTCTCAAGACACGGCGCAAAAAGAAACAAAGCTCCAGATTTATATTGACGGGGAGGCCTCGCGGATGAGTCGATCGGTCAGCAAGGGTCCTTTTGTGGACGAGAAGCTTTTGAAGAAAGTACTGGCCATGCAAAAACAGCGGGAACGCAAGCCCATCAAGACCTGGTCCCGCCGGTCAACGGTGACGCCTGATTTTGTGGGGCTGACGATGATGATTCATAACGGCAGGACGTTTATCCCGGCCTTTATTACGGAAAACATGGTCGGCCACAAGCTGGGAGAGTTCTCCCTGACGCGGACTTTCAGGAAACACGGCCAGATCACCAAACAGTCCGCCGAGCTGACTTAACGGAGCCGAGATGATTGCCAGGGCACGCGTACAATTTGTCAGGATATCGCCGCGCAAGGTCCGGTACGTGATCGATCTTATCCGGAAAAAAAAGGTCAGCGAGGCCCAGGCGATTTTGAACGGTTCGCCGAGGCGCGCCGGCGGGATCCTCCAGAAGCTTCTCCGGCAGGCGGTGGATGCCGCCAAGAAGAATTCACAGGTCGAGGCGGCGCATTTGGTGATCTCGAAGGTGCTGGCGGACGGCGGGCCGTCGATGAGGCGTTTCCGCGCGGCCAGCATGGGGCGGGCCTCGGTTATTCATAAACGGACGAGCCACATTACTTTGGAATTGGACCTCATCCGGAAGACCGCGCCGGTTTCTCCGAAAGGGCCCGCTCAAAAGCCCGCGGTCAAAAAGGCGGCCGAAAGTCCGTCCGGGCGGCGGAAAATGGCAGGAGCAAAATAATGGGTCAAAAAGTTCACCCGATCGGATTAAGGCTTGGGATCGTCAAGACGTGGAGTTCGCTGTGGTATGCGGACAAAAAGAATTTCTCAAAGTTTTTGCACGAAGATATCAGGGTCCGTAAACACGTGAAAAAGACTTTTCTTCAAGCGGCCATCTCCAAGGTCGAGATCGAGCGGGCCAGCGACAAGATCCGCGTGAATATTCATACGGCCCGCCCCGGGGTGATTATCGGCAGAAAAGGCGCCGATATCGATCGTCTGCGGGAAGACCTGCAGGAGATCACCGGCAATAAAGAGGTGCATGTCAATATCCGCGAGATCAAGAATCCGGCGGCGGATGCGCAGCTCATTTCCGAAAATATCGCGCTTCAGCTCGAGAAGAGAATCGCGTTTCGCCGGGCGATGAAAAAGGCGATGCAGCAGGCGACCGAGAGCGGCGCCAAGGGAATCAAGGTCCAGACCAAAGGGCGGCTGGCCGGCTCGGAAATCGCCAGGGCCGAAGGGTATCTGGAAGGGACGGTGCCGCTTCACACGCTCCGCGCGGACATCGATTATGGGTTTTCCGAGGCGATGACCACTTACGGGAAGATCGGCGTGAAGGTGATCGTTTATAAGGGCGATATCATCAAGCGCGCCGGCCCCGTTGCCGCGGCCCCCGAGAAAAAAGAAGAGCCGGCGGGCATCGCGGCAAAAGACAAAGAAGATGCGGGGGCCGGCCATGCTGCTGATGCCTAAACGGGTCAAATACCGCAAGACGCAGCGCGGCCGCCGCAAAGGGGCCGCCTATCGCGGCTCCGGACTCCACTTCGGGGAATTCGGGCTGCAGGCGCTGGAGAACGGGTGGGTCACCAATGTTCAGATCGAGGCCGCGCGGGTCGCCATCTCCAGAAACGTGAAGACGGGGAAGGTGTTTATCCGCGCTTATCCGGACAAGCCCGTGACGAAAAAACCGGCGGAGACGCGCATGGGAAAAGGCAAGGGGATGGTCGAGAGCTGGGTCTGCGTCGTCCGGCGCGGCAAAATTCTTTTTGAAGTGGAAGGCCTTCCGGAGGAACTCGCCCGGGAGTCCATGCGTCTGGCGGCGTTCAAGATCCCGATGTCCACCCGCTTTGTGACGAGGAAGGACATGCTATGAGTCTGGTCAAGGCCAAGGAACTGAGAAACCTGAGTCCGGTGGAGTTGTCCGAGAAAAAGAGGACGCTTGAGAGAGAGCTGCACGAATGCCTGCAGAAAAAGATCAACGGCCAGCTGGAGAAGCCCCATCAATTCAAGTTGATTCGCAGGCAGATCGCCCGCATCAACACGATCGAAACGGAGTCGAAAAATGCCCGCTAGCGTCCAGAGACCGAATCTCCGGAAAGAAAGAATAGGCGTCGTGGTGAGCGACAAGATGCAAAAGACCATCGTCGTTCAGATCCGGCGCAAGGCGCTTCACCCGCTTTACGGCAAGGTGATCGAGCGGGCCAGGAAGTTCAAGGTCCATGACGAGAAAAATGAGGCCAAGTCAGGGGACACGGTGCGCATCGTCGAGACGAGGCCGTTGTCGAAAGACAAGCGGTGGCGCCTCGTCGAGGTGATCGCCCACGGACGCGCGGGGTCCTCGGTCGATCTGAAGGAAGAGGTCGCCGGGGTGGTTGGCCCGCCCGTCAAGGCGAAAACGTCATGATCCGGATGAGAACGCTTTTGGAGGTCGCGGATAATACCGGCGCCAAGAAGGCGTCCTGCATCGGCGTGATCGGCCGCTCCGGCCGTCTCGTCGCCGAGGTCGGCGATATCATCAGCGCCAACGTCAAGGAGTCCGCCCCCGACGCGACCGTGAAGCAGGGAGAGGTCGTGAAGGGCGTGGTGGTGAGGACGACCCATAAGATCCGCAGGCCCGACGGGACGTCCCTGAGGTTTGATTCCAACGCGCTCGTGATCATCGACGCGCAGAAAAACCCGCGCGGGACGCGCATTTTCGGGCCGGTCCCCAGGGAGCTTCGCGACAAAGGGTTCATGAAAATTATCTCTCTTGCGCCGGAGGTCATTTAAATGTCTCTGCGGATTCGCAAGGGCGACAAGGTCTTGGTCTTGGCGGGAAAAGACAAGGGGAAGAGCGGCAAGGTGCTCCACGTTTATCCCAAAAAGGGCCGCGCGCTCGTCGAGGGGATAAACTTCGTCAAGAAACACATGAGAAAAAGCCAGCAGCACCCGCAGGGAGCGCTCTTGAGCCAGGAGGCGACGATCCATCTGTCCAACCTCGGCCTCATCGACCCCGCGTCCGGGAAATTTTCGCGGATCCGGGCGCTCGTGGCCGACGACGGCTCCAAACAGAGAATCTCGGCCAAAAGTAAAGCGGTGATCGAGTCCCATGAAAGATAAAGCGACATTACAGGAAATTTATATCAAGCGCATCGTGCCGGAAATGATGAAGAAGTTTCATTATAAAAACCCGATGCAGGTGCCGACCCTTAAAAAGGTGGTTGTCAACATGGGGGTCGGCAAGGGCGCCGAAGACATCAAGATCGTCGAAGCGGCCCAGCAGGATCTGACGGCGAT
Source organism: Candidatus Omnitrophota bacterium (assembly GCA_016180585.1). Taxonomy (GTDB): domain Bacteria; phylum Omnitrophota; class Gorgyraeia; order 2-02-FULL-51-18; family 2-02-FULL-51-18; genus JACPAX01. The sequence goes on from JACPAX010000086.1 coordinate 6,335, forward strand.
TACCGGCCAGCGCGCCGTGATTACCCGGGCGAAGAAGGCCATCTCCAATTTCAAGATCCGGCAAAATTCCCCGGTCGGCTGCCGCGTGACGCTCCGGCGAAGGATCATGTACGAGTTTCTCGAGCGGCTTTTGCGCGTGGCGCTTCCCCGTGTCCGTGATTTCAGGGGCCTGAGCCCGCGCGGATTCGACCAGGCCGGCAACTACACCTTTGGGATCCAGGAGCAGAATATTTTCCCGGAGATCGAGACGGACCGCGTCGTGAGACCGCAGGGGATGGATGTGACGATCGTGATCAACTCGGGGTCGCGCGACGTCTCCTACGAGTTCTTGAGTCTTTTGGGAGTGCCGTTCAGGATAAAAATTGAGAAACCCGTCCCAGGCGTTCCAAAGGCCGAAGCGGTTGGAGTCTAGAGGAGACTATGGCAAAGCTGTCATTGATTATCAAACAACAGAGACCGCCGAAGTTTAAGACGCAGGCCTATCACCGGTGCCAGCAGTGCGGAAAGACGAGAGGGTATTACCGGAAGTTTAAACTCTGCCGTATCTGCCTGAGAGAGCTGGCCTCCCGGGGGGAGATCCCCGGCCTGATCAAAGCGAGTTGGTGAAAAATGTCCCTATCTGATCCTATTGCCGACGCATTGACAAGCTTAAGAAATTCGAACCGGATCAACCGCGATCGCGTGGACCTGAGGGCGTCGTCGCTCTTGGAAGGCATCCTGAAGGTGCTGCGTCAGGAGCGGTTCATCCATGATTACCGGGCCATCGATGACAAGAAACAGGGGATCTTAAGGGTCTACCTCAGGAAGGCCGGCGCGCCGGCCCGCAAGATCACCAAGATTGTCAGGATCTCAAAGCCCGGCCTCCGGATTTATACGAAAAGAGACAACATCCCGACCGTGCTGAGCGGCCTGGGGGTCTGCGTGCTTTCCACGCCTCAGGGGGTGTTGAGCGGGGAGCAGGCCAAAAAAAGATCCGTGGGCGGCGAAGTGCTGCTCAAGGTGTGGTGAGGTAGTCGATGTCGCGAGTCGGCAGAAAGCCCATTGAAATTCCCAAAAACGTCAAGTTGGCCGTTGAAAACAACACGGTGAACGTTGAAGGACCGAAAGGCAGGCTCTCGTTCCCGCTCAGGTCTTCCCGCATCAGGGCGACCGTCAAAGACGGCGTTGTCTCGTTTGAAAGGGTTGGCGACATGAAAGCCGACAAGGCGCTTCAGGGGACCGCGCGGAGCGTCGTTTTCAACATGATCAAGGGCGTGACCGACGGTTTTGTGAAGGAGCTCTCGATTGAGGGGGTCGGATTCAAGGCGCAGGTGCAGGGCAAGGCGATAAACCTCTCGCTGGGGTTCACGCATCCGGTGATTCTGGAGATTCCGGAGGGCCTGACGGTGGAGACGCCGAAGCCGACCCAGGTATTCATCAAGGGAGTGGACAAGGTCAAGGTGGGGTATTTCGCCGCCAAGATCCGCAAAGTTTACGAGGCCGAGCCCTATAAAGGCAAGGGCGTGCGTTATGCCGGCGAGGTCGTGCGACGCAAGGCCGGGAAGACGGTGACCAAGTAATGCGCCGGACCAAGAAGCTGGGACCCAACCGGGTGGTCAGGCATTTGCGGATCCGCAAGCGGGTGAGCGGCAACCCCGAAAGACCGCGTCTGTCGCTTTACCCGAGCCTGAAGCATCTGGAGGCGCAAGTCGTCGACGATTTCGGGCAAAGGACGCTTGTGGGTTTCTCCACCAAGTGCAAGGAGTTTCGCAAGGCGACGGGGATCAAGAACGCGGGCAACGTCAAGGCCGCGGCGGCGTTCGGCAAGTTTGTCGCCGAAAAGGCCAAAGCAAAGGGCATCGCGCGCGTGGTTTTTGACCGGGGCGGTTTTTTGTACCATGGACGCGTCAAGGCATTTGCCGATTCGGCCCGCGAAGGCGGACTTTCATTTTAAATAAAAGGACATCCCGTGGACAAAAAGGATTTTAAACCGAAAGTCAAAAGCAAACCGGCCGAAAAGATCGCGGCGGTGGACGCGCCGGCCGACCAGGCGGCGGTGGTGGCCGTGGCCGAGGAGGTGATCGCGGCGGTCAGGAGACCGGAGTCGCGCGGCAGAAGGGCGCCCCGTCATGAAGTCCCCTCCGAATTTGCCGAGAAGGTCGTGGCGGTCAACCGCGTGGCCAAGGTCGTCAAGGGGGGCAAGCGGTTTTCGTTCAGCGCGCTCGTTGTGATCGGCGATTTGAAAGGGAGGGTCGGGTTTGCGATCGGGAAAGCCAATGAGGTCCAGGACGCCATCCGCAAAGGTATTTTCCAGGCCAAGAAGAACATGATTCGCGTGCCGATCAAAGGAACGACCATTCCCCACGAGGTGATCGGCCACTTCGGCGCCGCCAGGGTGCTGATGAAGCCGGCGATGCCGGGGACCGGGGTGATCTCGGGGGGCGCCGTCCGCGCGATATGCGAATCGGCGGGGATTAAGGACATCCTGACGAAGTCCTTGGGTTCCGACAACGCGATCAATGTCGTCCGGGCCACGGTGGAAGGTTTGAAGCGATTGGTGGTGGGAGACCCGGCGAATGCTGCTTAGCCAACTCAAGAGACCTCATGGCGCCAAAAAGAGGATAAAGATCGTCGGCCGCGGCCGCGGCTCCGGCCATGGAAAAACTTCCGGGCGGGGAGAAAAGGGCCAAAACGCGAGGGCATCGGGAGGCGTGCGTCCGGGGTTTGAGGGCGGTCAAATGCCGTTGATCCGGAGGGTCCCCAAAAGGGGCTTTACGTTCACGCCGAAGCCGAAGTACGCGGTGGTGTCGCTTGACCGGCTCGACGCTTTTCCGGCGGGCTCTCGGATCACGCCGGAGATTCTCAAAGAAAAGAGGATCGTGAATCACAAAAAAAAGATTCTGGTGAAAGTGCTCGGAGACGGCGAGCTCAAACATCCGCTGACGATCCAGGCGCACGCGTTTTCAAGGTCCGCTCTTAAAAAGATCGAAAAGGCCGGGGGAAAAGCGGAGAGGCTTTCCGTCGCCTCGCCCGCGGCGGGTGTGACCGCCTCCGAGCGCAAAGGCCGGTAAATGCTCCAGGCGTTCGCGGATACGTTTAAAATCCCCGATCTCCGGAAAAAGATTCTGATCACGTTTGCGATCATCGGGGTCTACCGCCTCGGGTCTTTTATTCCCACGCCCGGCATTGACGGCGCGAAGTTGGCCCTGTTCTTTGACAATTTGATGCAACACCAGGGAAAGACGCTTTTTGGCGTGATGAACCTGTTTTCGGGAGGCGCGATCCAACGCCTCACGATATTCGCGCTCGGGATCATGCCCTATATCTCAAGCTCGATCATCATGCAGCTTTTGACGGTCGTGATCCCCGCCCTTGAGAAAATGGCCAAAGAGGGGGAGACCGGCCGCCGCAGGATCAATCAGTATACGCGCTACGGCACGATCCTTCTTTCGGTGATGCAGTCTTTCTTCATCGCGCTGTGGCTTGAGAATCCAGCGCATTTTGGCGGGCTCCAGATCGTGGATTTTCCGGGCTGGCCCTTTCGTCTGCTGACGGTGCTGACGCTCACGACGGGATCGGCCTTTATCATGTGGCTCGGCGAGCAGATCCAGGAGAAGGGCATCGGCAACGGGATGTCGCTCATCGTGGCGGCGGGAATTCTCTCCCGCGCGCCGACGGCTCTTTTTCAAATCATCTCTCTGGTCCGGCCGGGAAAGGGAGCGGCCGGCCAGATGGACCTTTTGACCGTTCTGGTGATGTTCGGCATCATGGTCGCGGCGATCGTGTTCGTCATCATGCTCACGCAGGCCGAGAGGAAAATTCCGGTCCAATACGCCAAGCGGGTGGTCGGCAGGAAGGTCTTCGGCGGACAGTCGACCTTCATCCCTTTTAAAGTCAACAACGGCGGGGTGCTCCCGATCATCTTCGCCCAATCAATCATTCTTTTCCCGGCGACGATCGGCGTGTTCGTGCCGAACCATTTTATCCAGCAGGTGACGGGCGCCCTGGGAGCGGGGAATACGGGGTACACGATCATCATGATGCTTCTGATCGTTTTTTTCAGCTATTTTTATACCGCGATCGCGTTTAACCCCATCGATGTCGCCGACAACATGAAAAAGTACGGCGGATTTATCCCGGGGGTCAGGCCGGGGACGCCGACGGTCGAATATTTTGATTTCATCATCAACCGGATCACGCTCCCGGGCGGTGTTTTTCTGGCGTTGATCGCGGTCGCGCCGGACGTGATCGGCAAATGGATGAAGGTGCCCAACAGCGTCGCCGATTTTTTCGGCGGGACGGCCCTTCTGATCGTCGTCGGCGTCAGTCTCGATACGATCAAGCAGATTGAGTCGCAGCTTTTGATGCGGCATTACGAAGGGTTCATGAAACGCGGCAGGATCCGGGGCAGGCAGCGCTAAAAGATGAAGAAGGAGGGGCGTTGAGACTGGTTCTTCTGGGTCCTCCCGGCGCGGGCAAGGGCACGCACGCGCAGGTTCTTTCTAAAGAGTTTGAAATCACGCATGTGTCGACGGGCGAGATGTTGAGAGAGGCGCTCCGGGTCTCCTCGCCGCTGGGTCTGGAAGCCAAGCAATATATGGACAAAGGCGAGCTCGTTCCCGACGAAGTGGTGATGGCGCTTGTGGCCGAGAGGCTTTCGAAGCCGGATGCCGCGCCCGGGTTTATTCTGGACGGCTTTCCGCGGACCCGCCGGCAGGGCGAGGGGCTTGATCGGACGCTCCGCGGGCTTCGGATGCCGCTGGACCTGGTGGTTTATTTCAAGACGAGCGCGGAAGTGATTGTCTCGAGATTGTCCGGGCGGCGTGTCTGCGGCCAATGCGGCAAGAACTATCACGTTAAAAATTTCAGGCCCAAGGTCGACGGGATTTGCGACGTCTGCGGCCGCGCGCTTGTCCAGCGGCCGGATGACAGGGAAGAAACGATCGGGCATCGTCTGGAGGTGTACGAGGAGCAGACGGCCCCTCTCGTCGAGTATTACCGTAAGAAAGGGTTGCTGGTCGAGGTGTCCGGGGATCTGGACTTGGGGCCGCTCCAAGCGGTCCTGGCCGGCCTTTTCCATCAGAAGGGGCTTTTGCCCGCGAAGGCATGAACGGGATCGACCTTAAAACGCCGCGGGAGCTTGAGATTATGCGGCGGGCCGGGGCCGTCGTCGCGAAACTGCTTAAGCTCATGGAGTCAAGCGTCGGTCCCGGCGTGACGACACGCAAGCTTGACGCGATCGCCGAGGCGTTCGTCCGGTCGCAGGGCGCCGAGCCGGCCTTTAAAGGGTATTACGGGTATCCGGCGACTATTTGCGCCTCCGTGAATGAAGGCGTGGTGCACGGGATCCCCGGGGACCGCGCGCTTGTGGAGGGCGATATCGTCGGTATCGACGTCGGGGTGAAGTTCGAAGGGTATTACTCGGACGCCGCCAGGACTTTCGCGATCGGCCGGGTGGATGAGGAGAGCCGCCGGTTGATCGAGGTGACCCGCCGGGCCCTTGCGCGCGGCATCGAGAAGGCCGTCGAGGGAAACCGTCTCGGCGACATTTCCTGGGCCGTCCAGAGCGCCGCGGAGAAAGAAGGTTTTTCGGTGGTCCGGCAGTTTGTCGGGCACGGGATCGGCAGGAACCTTCACGAAGAGCCGCAGGTGCCGAATGTCGGGAAACCGAATCAGGGCCCGCGGCTTGTGGCCGGCATGACGCTGGCGATC
>JACPAX010000087.1 GCA_016180585.1 Candidatus Omnitrophota bacterium
AGCCAGAGGGTCTCGCCCGGCTGAACCAGGTGGACAGTCCCTGGCGCAGGGGCCGGAGGGGCCGCAGGGGCGGCGGCGGCCGCAGCGTCAGCGGTGGGAGAGGCCGTAGAGGCGGCAGAAGCGGCAGAAGGTCCCCGCGGCGCGCGGCTGGCCGGGCGTCTGGCGACGCCCCGGGCGGCGGCGCTGACGGGGATCCTGAGGCGGGCTCCGATTCGCAGGCAATGCGCACGCGGGCCGAAAAGCGCGACGGCGGCTGGGTGCTGAACGGGCGCAAGCACTACATCAGCGGTGCGCACACGGCTGACGTGGTGCTGGTGATGGCGGTGAACGACGCGGCCAGGCGCGGCCGCGGCGGCATCACCGCGTTCCTGGTGGAGCGCGGCACCCCCGGCTTCGAGGTCACGCGGGTGGACACCACCATCGGCTCGGAGGCGATCAAGCTCGCCGAGCTCACCATCACCGACTGCTTCGTTCCCGACGGCGCGGTACTGGGCGAGGTCGGGTCGAGGCCGGTGGCATCCGGAACCGTAATCTCGTCGTACACCAGCGGCTCCAGCGCCGGCACCTCGTCGAACCCGAATCGCCGGGGATCTTTGGCGATGAGCGCGGCGGCGATCAGCTTGGGGACGTAATCCCGCGTCTCCGGGCGGAGGTAGCGCCGCTCCGACAGCGCGAAGAAGGTCTCGTCGGTCAGCTCCTCCGGCTCGCCGGGCAAGCGCCGAATTCCCCGCATCACCCGTCCGGTGCCGCCGTTGTACGCCGCCGCGGCGAGATACCAGGACCCGAACATGCTGTCCAGGCTCAGGAGATGGCGGGCCGCGGCGTCGGTCGCCTTGAACGGATCCCGCCGCTCGTCCACCCACTGATCCACCTGCAGGCCGTAGCGCTGGGCGGTGTACGACATGAACTGCCACATGCCCACCGCCCTGGCCCGCGAGACCGCCGTGTTGGAGTAGCCGCTCTCGATGAGCGCCAGGTAGACCAGATCCTCGGGAACGCCGTAGCTGCGGAAGCGGGAGCGGATCAGGCCCTCGTAGCGGCGCAGCCGGCCCAGCCAGATGGTGAAGCGGTCGCGGGAATCGATCTGGAAGAAATTCATGTAATACAGCACGCGGGAACGGCTGGCGAACGACTCGATGTCGATGTCGTAGGTGGGGCTGCCGGCGCTGGCGGCGCCGCCGCGCGCGCCGTCGAACAGGCGGGAGGCCTCCGTATCGACCTCCTGCTCGCCGACCACGGCGGGGACGGGCAGCACCCCGCGCGCTTGGGTCTCTCCCTTCCCCAGGCCCTTGAACTCCAGTTCCTGAAGCGCGACGAGGGCAGCCTGGTCAGCCGCGGAATCCTCCGGCAGCTCGGGCAGGACCGGCGCGGGCTCCTCCACGAGCGCGCCGGGCGGGGCGGCCGGCTCGGGCGCAGGGGCCGCCGGACGGGTCCCGCCACACGCCACCACGAGCGCGGCCGGGCCCCCCAACGCCAACGTCGTTCCAGCCCATCGGGTGAATCGACCCATCACCGACTCTCCGTGCGAACGAACAGATTGCCCAGCAGCCGATTGGTCGCGTTCAGCACCGCCAATGCGGCGCCCCGCTCCTGGCCGTCTTCCGTCAAGTACGAGCCCACGATGCGCCGAGACGCCGTCTCCAGGTGCGACGAGAGCGAGACGATAACGACGGTCGAGTCGAACGCCCGTAGCGCTTTGACCCCCAGGAGCTCGAAGGTCATGCGGACGTTGATGGACTGCTCGATCGCTCGCACCGCGGCTTCCGCCGCGCACCGCAAGGAACCCGTTTGGGAGGCGATGCCTTCCGCGACTCCCACGAACTGCTGGCCCGGCATCCACTCGAGCACCACCCGGGCCTGGCACCCACCGCTCGGCAGGCGCCGGAAATCGAATTCGACAAACCGGAGCCGCTCGCGAACCGCGCCCGCTGTCACGCGCCCCCCACGCTGTGGCGCTACTCGTGACGTTCCAACGTGTTTCGCCCAAGGTCCACGATCGGCGCGACTGGTTGGAACGTCACTCGTCGCCGTCGAACCGGACTTCGAGTTGCCCTTGAGGCGCCTCGTCCGCCGCTCGGATGAGGTCCGCATCCAGCCGGGGCTTCCCGGCGTCGTCCATCAGCACCGACACCAGCAGGGTCTGGCCGTCCTCCAGCGTGATCCGCAGCTGGCGGCAATCGGACCGAATGACCACGTCCTGCACGGTCCGCTCTCGCAGGTGCCCCACCGCCTCGGCGATTCGGCGCAGCTCCTGCAGCGACGCGACGGTCACGGCGACGGCGGCGGCCGGGTCAGCCGATGTGCTGCTCCAGTACTGCCCGCAACGCCTCGTCCGTGATGCGGTCGGCCTGGAGAAACAGCGACGACTTCGAAACCGACTCCAGCGGATACGGAGCCCAGAAGGCCCGCGGCTCCCGGTCGGCGTTCGCGGCGCGGAACGAGAGCATGAGCTGCCAGAGCTGCACGTTCGCCCGGCGCTCGGCCGCGGCCTGTACGTGCCACACTTCGCCTTCCGTTGCGATCACTCTCCAGGCCATGGCGCCACGTTCCTCGACCCCGACGGGAGTTTGGCAGGTTTGCCAATATGGGTCAGGTCCGCGACACGCGTCAAGTGCCGAAAACCATCCTAAGTGCCGAAGCCACCGCAAGCTAGCACGTGGATCGCCGGGCCGGAGTGATGGGGGTCACTGGCGGCTATCGGCTTGCGGCTGTGGGCGTTCGGCTGCTCCGGCAGCCGGCCCCACGTCACGCCGAGAGCCGATAGTTGACAGCCGATAGCCAAGGTCCCAGTTATAAGCAGTCGCGCAGCACGGCGTCCCGCACCTGCTCGATGCCGGCCAGCCGGCGGGGGTAGGGGCCGGCGGTGTGCAGGCCGACGAGGAAGCCCATCGCCTTGACCTCGGCCGCGGCGGTCGCCAGGCCGGCCTGCAAGGTCGGCTCGCCGCCGCTGAAGACGACCGCCTCAAGGAGCCCCCGCCGGCGCTCGAGGAAGGCGACGACCTCGGCCCAGGACAGGCGCCCGGCCCCGGTCGACGAGATCAGCCCGGGGTTCTGGCAATAGGGGCAGCGCCAGGGGCAGCCCTGGCAGAAGATGACCGCCGAAAGCCGGTCGGGAAAGTCGATGGTGGTGAGCGCGGTGAGCCCGCCGCAGAGGACGGGCTCGGCCACGCGCCCGGCGGCGGCGCCGTCAGGCACCGAGATGCGCCCGCTCCTCGCGGAAGTGGAGCCGCCCCTCATGCTCGCTCCGCTTCCCGGGATTGAACTCGGAAACGGGGCGGTGATAGCCCATCACCCGTGTCCACACCTCGCAGCGCTGGCGCTCCTCGTCGCTGAGCGCGGCCGGCTCGCAGGGGCATTCGATCTCGGGCTTCGTCATGGGTGTCCTCCGTGGTGGGCGCGCTTGCGGGCGAGGAGGTCCTCGTCGCAGCGCGGGCAGAACCGGTGCTCGCCCGCGAGATAGCCGTGGTGCGGGCAGATGGAGAAGGTGGGCGTGACCGTGACATAGGGGATGCGGAAGCGCTCAAGCGCGCGCCGGACGAGGGTCCGGCAGGCGGCGGCGCTGGAGATGCGCTCGGCCATGTAGAGGTGCAGCACCGTGCCGCCCGTGTAGCGGGTCTGCAGCTCCTCCTGCTCCTCCAGCGCCTTGAAGGGATCGTCGGTATAGCCCACCGGAAGCTGGCTCGAGTTGGTGTAGTAGGGCCGCTCCCGTGTGCCCGCCTGGAGGATGTCGGGAAATCGCCTGCGATCCTCCTTGGCGAAGCGGTAGGTAGTGCCCTCGGCGGGGGTGGCCTCGAGGTTGTACATGTGGCCGGTCTCCTCCTGGTAGCGGAGCAGCCGCTCGCGCATGCGGTCGAGGAGCCGCCTGGCCAGCGCCTGGCCGAAGGGGGTGGTGATGTCCTCGGCGCCGGCAGTGAAGTTGCGGACCATCTCGTTGGCGCCCAAGACGCCGATGGTCGAGAAGTGGTTGCGGAGCGTGCCGAGATACCGCCTGGTGAAGGGGAAGAGCCCGGCGTCCAGGTAGCGCTGGATCACCTTGCGCTTGGTCTCGAGCGAATCGCGGGCGAAATCCATGAGCTGGTCGAGGCGGGCGAGGAGGGCCTCCTCGTCGCCCCTGTGGCGGTAGCCGAGGCGAGCGGCGTTGAGGGTCACCACCCCGACCGAGCCCACCTGCTCGGCCGAGCCGAAGAGCCCGTTGCCCCGCTTCAGAAGCTCGCGCAGGTCGAGCTGCAAGCGGCAGCACATCGAGCGGATCATGTTCGGCTTGAGCTCGGAGTTGACGAAGTTCTGGAAGTAGGGAAGGCCGTACTTCGCCGTCATCTCGAACAGCTTCTCGGCGTTCGGGCTTTCCCAGGGAAAGTCGTGGGTGATGTTGTAGGTGGGGATGGGGAAGGTGAAGACCCGGCCCTTGGCGTCGCCCTCGGTCATGACCTCGATGAAGGCGCGGTTGATCATGTCCATCTCGGCCTGGAGCTCACCATATGCGAACGGCATCTCCTCGCCGGCGATCACCGGCACCTGGTCCTTCAGGTCCTCGGGGCAGGTCCAGTCGAAGGTGAGGTTGGTGAAGGGGGTCTGGGTGCCCCAGCGCGAGGGGAAGCCGAGGCCGTCGCGGCGCACGAAGGGAGCCATGTAGGTGTCGAAGGAGCTGAAGGCCTGCGCCCCCGCCCACTCGTTCTGCATGGTGCCGAGGAAGTTGACGATCTGGGCGATCGCGCTCGAGAGATGCCGGGGCGGCCCCGACTCGACCTTGCCGGGGACGCCGTTGAAGCCCTCGACCAGAAGCCGCCGCAGCGACCAGCCGGCGCAGTAGCCGGCGAGCATGTCGAGGTCATGGATATGGAGGTCGCCCGAGCGGTGGGCCTGGCCCACTTCCTCGGGGTACACGTGCGAGAGCCAGTAATTGGCCACGACCTTTCCCGAGATATTCAAAATCATCCCGCCGAGCGAATAGCCCTGGTTCGCGTTGGCGTTGACCCGCCAGTCCAGCCGCTCGAGGTATTCGTTGATCGAAGAGACGACGTCGACCATCGTGCGCTTGTCGCTGCGCAGGGCCTTGTGTTTCTCCCGGTAAACGATGTAGGCGCGCGCGGTCTTCAGATAGTTGGAGGAGATGAGCGCCTGCTCGACGATGTCCTGAATCTGCTCGATGTCAAGGGTGCCGCCGCCGAACCGGTGGTCGATCACGCGGATTACCTGGAGCGTCAGCAAAAACGCCTCCGGCGCGTCAAACTCGCCGGTGGCGCCTCCCGCCTTCCGGATCGCCGCCAAAATCTTCGCGCCGTCAAACGGCGTCACGGCGCCGTTGCGTTTTTTCACCGTCTGGATGTTTTTGGACCGACACAATTCAAAATGCAGTGTGTTTTCCATGCTTAAGCTCCTTTTGACGGTACCAGCGAAACTCTGTCCTTATATTTATCGGCATTCAGCCGCAGTGAAGTCTTGACTAGACGAGCATGGATTTCATCCAACAAACCAGGTTTCAAAACGCCCTGCTGTTCCGCCAGCACCGTCCATGCCGGACATAAAGGGTCCTCTCTGAACCGGGAGTACCGTAACCGATCTTCACTAAGCGAAATTAAACCCGTACTATAATCCATGGCTGAATAAGCCGAACGGGTCGCGCAACCGCCTCGGCATAAATCGTTCTTGTTGAGATCGCAGACGTCCGGATTGCATACGTATTGTCCGACGCCTCTTTCGAACTCACCCCTGTAATCGGCCAGCTTTTGACTGGAAGCGATATCAGATAATTCATCGTGGATAATGTTCCCAAAAATATAGCGATCCGTTTTGTGTTGATCGTTGGCGTCCAACGCAGGCGACTCCGAACACGCCGTTACCAACCCATTCGATCGAACATGTAAACCCGATAAATTTCGGTTGCATGTCTTATTTTTCGGAAATGCCGACCACGGAATCCAGTGATCATTAAAATAATCCCGGTCTAATCGGGCAATGAGATCATATAAAACCTTCACGTGCGGGGAATGAATTCCCGCCTCCTGATCCTCTTCAATAGCATTGCCGCAATAATGCACCGGAACGATTGAATGCTCCATTCCGTGCTCCTTGACCCAGAAATGAAGGTCTATCATTCCCTCAAATGTCGTATGATCCAGAACAGAATTGACGACAATCGGCAGGTTTTTTTTGCCTCCGTAACCCGCATTCCACAGATTCTGATAGCCTCTCATCATGCGCTTAAACGCTCCGGGAGTTTGAAGCTTGTAGTCCTGCAATTCCGGATCCAGCGTATCGCCCTTGGTGCACAAAGCAATTCTACGAGACGCAAATTTTTCGGTGATTTCAGGCGTGATCAGCGCCACATCATCAAAAGTGAGTACTTTGACTTCCTTGCCGTGCTTTTTGTAAGTCGAATAAATTGCGTCCACTACGTCAAAAAAAGTCTGTCCTCCTTTCAAATCCCTGTACATGAGCGGTTCGCCGCCCGTCAAAATAAACAGTTTTGTCCCGATTTCAGCCGCCTGCTCAATAGTATCCTTCAAACGGTTAAAGGGTAAATACTCTTTAGCCGTCGGGCCGCTTGACGCAAAACACCACGTGCATTTAAAATTGCATTTTTTTGTGAGCATGAAATCCAACGAAGTAATCTTAATTCCTTGTTGGATCCACTCCCTGATCTTGGTAGGCGCGACCCCTCCCATGCCGGGATCCAGCTCCGTGCGCTCAGAACGTGCTTTACGGATATTATCTATTTGTTCCTGTGACAACGAATACACTTTTTGGCCCGGTTTCGGCTTTTCGATGGGTCGGGTAAAAATAGGGCTTTTCTTAAACAAAATCTGATTTTTATATTTCGCAGGCAGTTCGAGAGCGGCTCTCGGAGCCGAAGGGGTTTCAGTCATGTGTTCTTCCTCCGTTAAACTGCACTGAATCTACCAAAACTTCATTTCTTCGTCGCTGACCTGGTATCCTTTCGGGACATGAACACAAAACAGATCGGAAGCCATCATATCGCCTTGCACCGCGAACGCGCGGGCGCGCGAACCGCCGCAGATCGACCGGTACTCGCAGACGCCGCATTTGCCCTTGAGACGCGAGGTGTCGCGTATTTGCCTGAAAAGATCGGAATGGCGGTACACCTCGACCAGCGAGTCTTCTCTCACGTTGCCGGCGGCCAGCGGCAGGAACCCGCTCGGGAAAATCTCGCCGGTATGCGAGATAAACACGAAACCGTTGCCGTCGTTGACGCCCTTCGAGGCGCGTCCGATCCCGCCTGTCGCATCGCAAGAGGACGGATCCGTCCCGCCAAAGCAGGCGGACGCGTGAGCCCCGTTTTTCTTTCCGCTCTGAACCACCACGCGCCGGTAATGGGGGGCCTCGGTGGATTTGATGTCAAACGCCGAGTCTTTCGAAAACTCCACCATTTTATGGAAGAGCCGCTCGTAGTCTCTCCCCCTCACCCCGTCCTCGAGCTTGCCGCGGCCCACCGGCACGAGAAAAAATACCGACCACAGCGCGATCTTCAGGGAGCTCAAAAGCCCAAAAAGCGCGTCGATGTCCCCGAGATTATGCCGGGTGAGGGTCGTGTTGATCTGTACCGGCAGGCCGAGCTGATTCGCCCAGCGGATGATCGCCAGCGTCCACTGATAAGAGCCCTCGACCCGCCGGAAACCGTCGTGAATCTTCTCGGTGGACCCGTCGAGGCTCACCGCCAGGCGCGAAAGCCCTTTCTTCTTAAGCGTGATGAGAATTTCGGGGGTCACCTCGCGTGTGCCGCTTGGGGTAAGCGCCATCTTGAGCCCCAGCCCGGCGCCGTATTCAACGATGTCGGGCGCATCGGATCGGCGCAGAGGATCTCCGCCCGTGAGCACCACGACCGGCTGTCCGAACCGGCGCGCCTCCCTCAACAGACGATAGGCCTCGTCGGTGGAGAGCTCGCGGGGGTCCCTTTCGGAGACGGCCTCGGCGCGGCAGTGCAGGCACTTGAGCGCGCAGGAGCGCGTCATCTCCCAGATCACGATAAACGGATTTTCGGCGAAATCCGCCGACTGATGCCCCGCATAGGCCCGGAAAGCGTCAGGGAGAGGAACCTCCTGGGGTCCCTCGGAAAACACAATAGGTTGTTTGTTTAGAATAAGCACATCCTATATATAGTATAAAGGGGCGGTGAAATCAACTAAAATACAAACGACGGGATTTGGGTCTTTTCCCGGAGGCGCGCGGCAATGGCCTCCAGCCTAGTTCTCTCGACGGACTGCACCGACCCCTCCGCCGGCGGGCGGTCAATCGTGTAGAGCTGAACGCTCTCCGGACGGATATAGGCGACGGTATGGATCCAATCCTCGACGATTTTCTCCGAGGTGTTGTCCGTGTCGCCCCGGACAAAAAGGCTTTGCAGCACGATATGCCTCAGGCGGTAGAGACCGCCGATCATCTGCGGCCAGATATTTTTATTGAGCGGCTGATTGACCGCCCCCAACACGTCCGGACTCCCCGCGTCCAGCTTCATGAAACGTCCGTCGAGAAGCGACAGACTGTCGTGAATGTCCGTCCAGTGGCAGGTCGCTGAGTTGGAAAGGATGCCGATAGGAACCTGCGGAAACCAGCGGTCTCTCAACGACTTGAGCATGCGGACAATCTTCGGGAATTCCGGGTGCAGCGTCGGTTCGCCGTTGCCGGCGATCATGATCCAGCGAATCTCCTCGCGTCGGTCTCCGGCCGAAGAAAAAAAGCGCGACGCCTCTTCCTCCACCTCCGCAGCCTCCGGAAAGCGCACCGGCTTCCCAAGCCGCGTCCGGCCGTACTGGCAATAGAGACAGTCAAACGAACAGACCTTCTGGTCGGAAGGCAAAAGGTTGACGCCGAGGGATTTTCCGAACCGCCGGGACTCGAGCGGTCCGTACATCACGCCCGTTTGAAGCGGAATGGTCACTGGCAGGTTCCTCTGTCAGATCCTTTTTTCCAGCCGGCGGATCAGTCTTTTTTTCTCCGGTTCCCGGAGCTCTTTATCGGCGGCCCGGACCAGCGTCCGCGTCTCCACCCACATGTGGCTTCGAAGAAGGCAGATGAGATAAGTCCCCAACTCGCTGACTTTGTCGACCGTCGCGGCGACATCCCCTTTTCCCCTCCTAAGCTGGGCCAGAAACATTCCAAGATTGCGGAGGTTTTTCCGGAAATCCTCGTGCTAGGAAAGGAGCAGGTAGACCATGGGCTGGAGCCGGGGGATGTAGGTCTCGAGAAACGGAAAAATGATTTTCTCCTCCTCCCGCATGTGCTCCGCGAGATGCCCCTTAAAGAACTTGAGCATCTGCCCCGCCTCGTCCAGGTTCCTCCCGAGGTTCTGCTTGCCCTCGTAGCGGAGTTTCCTCAAGACCTCGTAAAAACGGTCCAATTTGAGCGAAACGAACTCGCTGTCCCTCTCGAGAATCTCGTCAATACGGCTTGGATTTTTTTTCATCGCCTCACGTCCCAGCTGCCGGTGCGCTTCCAAGAATACCGCGGGAATCCGGCTTCGTCTGTGACAGGCGTCACATTCACAGCTCCGAAAAAATAGGGTACACATACCTATTTTATTCTCGAACCATGTAAAAATAGGTATGTGTACCCTATTTTGGGGCTAGAAGCTTGAGACAGCGGCGGCGGTCAGGAGGTTGTCGCTGGGGTCGTCGCCCGACAGGGTGTCGGAGACGTTCCAGTCATAGGCCAGCTTGAGGAGAGTGCTCGGTGACCACCGGTACCCGAGCGCCACCGAATAGCGGTCATACGAGGTGGCGTCTGAGACGCTGTTGAGAGTCGCCGTGTCGTTTCCGTGCATGTCGATCAGGCTGTAACGGGCGGCGGCGTACCACTTGGGATGAAAATTATAGAGGCCCTCGACAAAGCCGTAACCGGCCTGGCGGTCCTGGACGGCGCTATCCGCGTTGTCGTCAATCCCTCCCCATGCGCCGCGCAGGTACGCCCGGCTGTCGGTGTAAGCCGGGGGGTCCACAATCTTGCCCTTGCCGAAATCCCAGCGGGCATCAAGCTCCCAAAGCGTCCTCGACCACTTCGCGGCGCCCGCGGGCCGGGCGGTGCTTCCGGCGAAGGAAAATTCCGAAGCCGCCGTTTTAAGAGCGCCGGAATGATACACGCCCGCTGAGAGATTCAGGGGTTTCACCGGCGAGTACGCGAGTTTTCCCAGCACCGATTTCACGTTTAAATTGTCGCTGCCCGTGCCGCTGTTGCCGTTGGAGAAGGCAAGAAACCATTTCCAGGGATTTGTTCTTCCCACTTTGCCGCTGAGCTGCCACCCCTCATCCGTATCCGCCGGGTTGGCCGCGGAATTGGATCCGAGAGCGCTTTCGACGATGTTGTTGGAAAGTGTTTCCTCGCCGAAGGGCAACTTGAAACGCCCCAGACGACTCTCAAGCGTGAAGGGAGTCCCTTCAAGACAAGTGAGGAAATTCTTTGAATCCAGATACAGGTAATCGACGTTGTTGAAAGCGGCGTTATTCAGATTCATCCGGAAGACAAACGTGTTGTATTCGTCCGTGTCCAAAGAAAACTGAAGCTTTGCCTCCGGAATTTCAAAAGATCCCTGCGGATAAGCGCCTGAAGCGCCTGATCCCGATTTAAAAAACCCGACGCCGGCGCGACCTTTGATCTTGAGCTTGGTCCCCAACTTTTCCAGGACCGCGGAGGCCGGCTCCGGTTGCACGGCGGCAGACTCGGCTGAAATAGCTTCCTGTTTCCGGGCTCCTTCAAGCGCCTCTACCTTGCTTCGCAGGGCCTGAATCGTCTCGTCCTGCCGCTCGAGCGTTTCCCTTTGCGAACGGATCTCCTTTCGAAGATCTTCGATAAGATTGGCAAGCGTCTCATTGGACACCGTGGATTCTTCCGAGGCCGGACAAGAAGCGGTCCCGAAAATCGGGCAGAGTATCGTGAAAAATACCGCAAACAGAATTTTTTTCTTTATTCCAAAAGCATCCACGGCTATCTCCTCTTGGTTTAATAAACTTTTATGATTTTACGAACGAGTTGATCATAAAAGGCTTCCGTTAAGAACAAATAAATAAAAGATGAACTTTCAGTGAAGAAAAAACCCGCGCTACGAAAGGTGCAAAACCGCCCGGACAATCCCTTTCTGGCCGTCGGGGCCGATCTCAAAACCCAGCTTTCTGCAAATCCGCTGCATTTGGGAGTTGTCCGACAAAATCCCGGCGGAGACCTGGCGGATCTTTTCTTTTCCGGCGATCTCGACGAGCAGGCGCAAAAGCTGAGTGCCGATGCCACGGTTGTGAAAGGCGTCGGTCACCAGCAGCGCGAATTCCGCCGACGCGCGGTCGTGCAAACGGCTCAGCCGTCCCACGGCGAGTATCTCATGGGCGCCGGAGACCGCGTCCGACCGTTCCACGACCAGCGCGATCTCCCTGTCGTAATCGTTGAAACACACGCGGACGAGGCGTTCGTGGGCGATGCGCTGGCGAAGCTCCATCGCGCGCAGATAACGCCGGCGGATCGTCTGCTCCGAAAGCGTATAATGAAACCGCACGAGCATCGGCTCATCCTCCGGCCGTATCGGCCGTATCGTCACGGGGAGCCCGTCCCTGGTCTTCCAGGACGTGACATACTCCGTCGGGTAGGGGCGGATCGCGGGTTTCGGAAGTTCCTCGGGCAGCGCCGCGGGCCCGTGCAGTAAAATACGGGCGTCAAGCGCGGCCGAACGGGTCGGGGAAACAAAGAAAGGATTGATGTCCACTTCGCGTATCCAGGGCTGCTCGACGACCAGCCGGCTGAAACGAACGAGCGTCTCTTCCAAAAGGCCGAGGTCGACGGCCTTCATCCCGCGCATTCCTTTCAAGGCCGCGGCGATGCGCGTGCGCTCGATCGCGCGGCGGGCGAGCGTCGTCGTGAGCGGAGGGATCGCGAGCGTATGGTCATTTAAAATTTCCACCCACTGCCCGCCGCTCCCAAAAAGGATCACCGGCCCGAACTGGGCGTCGATGCTGCTGCCGATGATCAGCTCAAAACCCGTTTCCTTGACCATCGGCTGCACGCATACCCCGTTAAAAGCATCGGCGGCGCCCGCCCCGCTCACCGAAGAGCGGATGGACCGCCAGGCGCCCCGGACGGCCGCGGCGTCCTGCAGATTAAGGCGCACGCCGTTGACCTCCGTTTTGTGGGTGATGGAAAAGGAATGAAGCTTGAGGACGACCGGATACCCGATTTTCTCCGCCAGATCCACCGCCTCCTCTTCGCCGCCGGCCACGCGGGTCTCGACGACGGGGATCCCGTACGCCTCGAGAATCTTTTTGGATTCGAATTCCGTCAGCACCGTGCGGCCGGATTCCCGGGCGGTCCGTATTTCTTTTTCAACCCAGGTCCGGTGCGCGGCGCCCGATTCGACATTGCAGGTCGGCGTCTCATAGAGCGCTTTTAAGTTGTAGCTGTACTGCCACATATAATGAAACATCCGGGCCGCGTCGTCGGGATAGGGAAAAACGGGAATTCCCGCCCGGTTGAGGATTTCCCGTCCCGCCTCCACTTCCGCGCCGCCCATCCAGCTGGCAAGCACCGGTTTGTCTTTGAGGTCCGCGTAGGCCTTGAGCCGCTGGGCGATCTCGGTGGGTTCGGTCATGGCCTGCGGCGTAAGGACCATCAGCAGGCCGTCGTTGGAGGCGTCTTTGGCGAGAGCCAAAAACGCTTTTTCATACCGTTCAGGGTCCGCGTCCCCCAAAATATCCACGGGATTTCCGCGGCTCCAGTGCGGAGGAAGCATGGCGTTCAAGGCCTCAAGCGTCTCGCCGGAAAGCCGGGCCACTTCCCCGCCGCCCCGCGCCAGGGTGTCCGTCGCCAGCACCGCAGGACCGCCGGCGTTGGTCAGGATCGCCAGCTTCGGCCCCTTGGGACGGGGCTGCTTGGCAAGAATTTCCACCATGTCAAAAAGCTCGGAGATCTGGTCCACCCGCAGGACGCCGCATCGACGGAACCCGGCGTCCAGCACTTCGTCGCTTCCGACAAGAGACCCGGTGTGGGAGGCCGCCGCCTTGGCCGCCGCGGCCGTTCGGCCGGCCTTCAGCACGATGATCGGCTTGGAAAGCGCGACCTGCCGCGCCGCCGAGAGAAACGAGCGGGCGTCGCCGACCGTCTCCATGTAAATGAGAATGCTCTGGGTGTCCGGGTCGTTCTCGAGGTAGTCGATGAGATCCCCCCAACCGATGTCGAGCATCGAACCCAGGGAGACAAACGCGCTGAACCCCACGTGCTCATGCAGGCTCCAGTCCAAGATCGCGGTGCACAGCGCCCCGCTTTGGCTGATAAACGCGACGTTTCCCGCGTGGGCTATCCGGCTGGCGAAAGTGGCGTTGAACCCCGTCACCGGATTCATCACGCCGAGGCAGTTGGGCCCGATAATCCTCATGCCTCCCCGCCTGGCCTCGTTTAAAATTTCCCGCTCAAGTTCTTCGCCGCTCGCCCCAAGCTCTTTGAACCCCGCCGAGATGATGACCGCGCCCTTCACGCCCGCCTTGGCGCATTCGCCGATCACCCCCGGGACCGTCTGCGCCGGCGAGCAGACGACGGCCAGCTCCACCTTTTCGGGCACCGAGAAAATGCTTTCATAGGCCTTGATGCCCAGCACGCTCGGGCGCTTCGGATTCACGGGAAAAACCGTCCCGCCGAACGACTGGCTGATGAGGTTCCGCAGAAGAATGCGGCCGACGCTGCCTTTTTTCTCCGTCGCGCCGATCACCGCCACGTTTTTGGGCTTGAAGACCGCGTCCAGCACCTTCGGCTGGTCGCGCCATACGTCGTGGGCGGGGTCCTGCAGGAGTTGAGCCGTTTTTTTTACCGCGCTTTTTTCCATGGCCTCAATAACTCATGTTGTCGAGTTTGACCTTGCCTCTAAAAATCCAATAAATGCTCGCCGTGTAGGCCACCACGAGCGGAAGCCCCAAAAGGGCGATCACGAGCATCAACCCGAGCGTCTTCGCCGAAGAGGCGGCATTGTGTATCGTCAGGCTCAGCTCGGGATGGGGGTTGGAATACACCAGATTCGGAAACATCCCCAGGCCGAAAAGGGCCAGGAGCGACGCGATCGTCGCGCACGAGGAGAGAAACGCCCGGAAATCCCGCCGGTGGGTGGTCTCCCTGGGGATGTTGGCGATCGCAAAAAGGCCCGCGACCGCCACCGTGAAAAAATACGGCTGCCTCTTGATGAGCGCGGTCATGTGCGGCACGTAGAGAAGCGTCACGAGCGTGGTCATCGCGTAACAAATGATAAAAAAGATCACGGCGTTGGGGACCCAGCGCCTGATCTTCTCATGAAGCGCGCCTTCGGTCTTCATCACGACGTAAATGGAGCCGTGCATCATAAAAAGCGCCACCGTCGTGACGCCGACAAGCAGCGCGTACGGATGAAAGAGACTGGCGAAGGACCCCGTGAATTCTTTCCCCGCGTCGAGCGGGACCCCCCAGGCGATGTTGCCGAGCACCAGCCCCACCAGGAAACTCGAAAGAACGCTCGACACGCCGAAGCTTGTGTCCCAGAAAGCGCGCCAGGCGGGGTGGGCCTGCTTGCTCCTGAACTCGATCGCGACCGCGCGAAAAATAAGCGCGACGACAAAGAGCATGAAGCCGAGATAAAACCCCGAAAACACCGTGGCGTAGACGTCGGGAAACGCCGCGAAAAGGGCGCCTCCGCCGGTCACCAGCCACACCTCGTTCCCGTCCCAGACCGGCCCGATGGAGTTGAGCATGAGGCGCCGTTCCTGGTCCGTTTTCGTGAAAAGATGGATCGCGCCCACGCCCAGATCAAACCCGTCGAGGATCGCGTAGCCCGTGAAAAGCAGCCCCACCAGCGCGAACCACGTCGCTTCAAGACTCGGCGTCATCGTCAGATCCCCGCCCGGTGCGTGCCGAGGACCTGCTCCTCGGGACCGTGTTTGATTTTCTGATCGAGTAAATAAATGAAAAGGACAAAAAGCAGCGCGTAAACGGCCATGAATAAAAGAAGCGAGGCCAGGACATGGCCCGCCTTCACCGATTTTGAAAAAGCGTCGGCCGTTTTCAAGTGGCCGTAAACGATCCACGGCTGCCGGCCGACTTCGGCGGCGATCCAGCCCAATTGGTTGGCGATCTGCGGCCCGATCACGGCCGCCACGTACACGCGCAAAAGCCACGTCGCCCGGAAGAGCGAGCCGCGCCAGAGGAGCAAAAGACCCGCAAGGCTCAGCGCGATGAGCAGGACGCCGATTGAGACCATCCCGTGATAACTTTCAAACACAAGGGTCACCGGCGGCCGCTCCTCGGGAGGGAACGAGAGGAGCCCCGCCACGGGCCGGGCCGCATCGCCGTGAAGAATAAAGCTCAGAAGCCCCGGAATTTTTACGCCGTATCGGATGGTCTGGTTTTTTTCGTCCGGCCAGCCCCACAAATAAACCGGCGCGGGCGCCGAGACGGCGTAGTGTCCCTCGAGGGCCGCCAGCTTCGCCGGCTGATTCTTGGCGACGCCCACCGCGCTCGAGTGACCGGTCACAAGCTGCGCGATCGACGCGACGGCCGCCACAAAAAGCGCGATCGTCATCGAGCGCCTCGCGAACTGCTCATGCCGCCGCTTCAAAAGATAGTACGCGCTCACGCTGATCACAAGCCACGCCCCGGCCTGCCAGGCCCCCATGTAGACGTGAAGCACGCGGTCGACGGCGGAGGGATTGAACACCATCGCCCAGAAATCCGTGATCTCGGCCCGCGTCGCGGAGCCCGAGCCGACCAAATGAAAACCCGCCGGCGTCTGCATCCAGGAATTGGCGACGACGATCCAGATCGCGCTGAAATGCGCGCCGAGCGCCACCAGGCAGGTCGAGAGAAAATGCATCCGGGGGCTCACCTTGTCCCACCCGAAGAGAAGGACCGCCAGAAATCCCGATTCGAGGAAAAACGCGAAGATCCCCTCGGCCGCCAGGGCGCTGCCGAACACATCGCCGACAAAACGCGAATAGACGGACCAGTTGGTCCCGAACTCAAACTCCATCACGATGCCGGTCGCCACACCGATCGCGAACGTCAGCGCGAACACCTTCACCCAAAAACGCGTCATCGTGTGGTAAAGGGGGTTTTTGGTCGCCAGATACAGCCCCTCCATCACGACGAGGAGGAGCCCCAGGCCGATGCTGAGCGGCGGAAAGATATAATGAAAAGCGATGGTCAGCGCAAACTGCCAACGCGAGAGCATCAAGACATCCATGACGGGTCACCTTTTAAGATTTCTGAGGGTATTGTAGCAGATTCTAGCCGTTTGCCAAAAAAGCCTCATCTGCGGACACAAGGCCCACGACCCAACTCCGCCCCGCCCCCTCCCGCGCCACCCGGCAAAGCTTACCGGGTCGCCCCGATCCCATCCCTTCGGTGCCAGAGGGGTCAGACCCCCCTGGCACCTATTTTATCCCTTTACACCCATCCACGCGCCCGGTGCCAGAGGG
>JACPAX010000055.1 GCA_016180585.1 Candidatus Omnitrophota bacterium
TTCACGGGCAAGCAGAAGTTTGTCGACAGCGCCGGCCGCGTCGAGAAATTCCAGAAGCGCTACGCTGCGAAGAAAAAATAAATCCGAAATCCGAATCACGAAATCCGAAACAAGGACCCAAATTCAAATGACCAAAATCCAAAACAACCCTTTCGGTCATTGGAATTTGGAACATTCGGATTTGTTTCGAATTTCGATATTCGAATTTCGGATTTAACGAATTATGCGTTTTCTAAAGAAGGTTGAGGCCAAGGTCGATCGGTTTCGTGAGGTCGAGAGACTTCTCCGGGACCCCGCCAACAGCCGGGACCCATCCCGCCTCAAGGAACTCGGCAAGGAATTCAGGGGTCTCGAGAAAGTCGCCTCGTTGTACGGGGATTATCTAAAAATCCAGGGAGAGACGGACGAGGTCCTCAAAATTCTTGCCGACAAGAGACAGACCCAGGATCTCGTCGCGATGGCCCAACAGGAGCTCGAGTCGCTCGAGGGCCGGCGAAAGAAGGTCGCGCGCGACCTCGAAAACCTGCTGATTCGGGAAGACCCGACGTTTTCCAAGAACGCGATTCTCGAGATCCGGGCCGGGACCGGCGGGCTTGAGGCCGGGCTTTTCGCGGCGGAACTTTTCCGGATGTATTCCAAGTTTGCGGCCAGTTGCGGGTTTAAGGTCGAGGTGCTTTCGAGCTCTCCGAACGAGGCCGGCGGATTCAAGGAAATCATCGCGGGCGTCAGCGGCGGGGGCGCCTACGGAAAATTCAAGTACGAAAGCGGCACGCACCGCGTCCAGCGCGTCCCGGTCACCGAGGCGCAGGGCCGGATCCATACCTCGGCCGTGACGGTCGCCATCTTGCCGGAGGCGGAGGAAGTGGACGTGCAGATCAGGCCGGAAGACCTCCGCATCGACGTGTTTCGCTCCGGCGGCCCCGGCGGCCAAAGCGTCAACACCACCGACTCCGCGGTGCGCCTCACCCATGCGCCGAGCGGCCTTGTCGTGAGCTGCCAGGACGAGAAGTCGCAGCTCAAAAACAAGCAGAAGGCGATGAAGATCCTGAGGGCGAGGCTGTTTGAGAAGATCATCGGCGACCGCAACGCCGCGATCGCCAAACAGCGGCGGGAGCAGGTCGGTTCGGGGGACCGGAGCGAGAAGATTCGCACCTACAACTTTCCCGACCGCCGCGTGACCGACCACCGGATCGGGCTGACGGTCTACAATCTCGAAGAAGTCATGGAAGGCAAGATCCATGAATTTGTCGACGCCCTCTTCCAGGCGGAACTTGAGCGGTCCTCGTGAGTCGCTTTTGCAAAGAAAACATCGTTTTATTGAAAAGGATTGAAGGCGCGCTGAAAAAGCGGCGGATCCGCTCCGCCCGTCATGAGGCCGAGACGCTGGTCAGACATTTTGGCGGGATGGATCGGATCGATCTTTTTACCGGGAAAAAAGGGGTGTCGCCGCGTTCAAAGCGGCGGGCGGAGGCCGCGCTGAGGGCCCGCGTGAGGGGCGTTCCGCTGGGTTACGTTTTGCGGCGGGCGGATTTCTATGGCCGGCCGTTTTTCGTGAATCGCCACGTCCTGGTCCCGCGTCCCGAGACGGAACTCCTTGTCGAACAGGCACTTGAGATTCTCCGGTCCGGAAAAAACGCCGGCCGACACCTCCGGATTCTGGATGCGGGGACCGGATCCGGTTGCGTGGCGGTCAGTTTGACAATCGAGCGGCCGGACTGTAGAATAACCGCTCTCGATATTTCGTCCCAGGCGCTGAAGGTCGCCGCCAGGAATATCCGTTTTTACGGTCTGGAGAAGAAAATCCGCCTCGTCCAAAGCGATCTTTTTGGCGCTTTTGGAAAGAGGCAAAAAGGGTATTGGGACGCGGTCGTTTCCAATCCGCCCTACATTCCGTCGCGGGCCATCGCGGGACTGCCCCCCGAGGTTAGGCACGAGCCGCTCTTGGCGTTGGACGGCGGCCGGGACGGCCTCGGCGCTATTTTTTCTCTCGTGGACCGGGCGCCTTTTTTCATCAAGGCCGGCGGCTGGCTCCTATTAGAGATTGGCGCCGGGCAGGCGAAAGCGCTTGCCGGAAAATTGAAGGAGAGCGGCGGCTATAGGCATTTTCGTTTTATAAAAGATTTGCGCGGCATTGAAAGAGTGCTGATAGCAAAGATTAGTTCGGAGTAAGGAGTTCAGAGTTCGGAGACAGTTTTTGAGTTCTTTAGTTCGGAGATGTTGTTCTCCGAACTCAAAAACTCTTCGCTGTCTCCGAACTACGAACTCTGAACTCCGAACTATACAATGCTGGATTTCTTTTATGGATAAATTGGTAATAGAAGGCGGCAGGCGTCTCGAAGGCGTGGTGGAAATCAGCGGCGCGAAAAACGCGTGCCTGCCGGTGCTTGCGGCCACGACGCTGACCAAAGAGCCGTCTGTGATCAAAAACGTCCCCCAGGTGGCGGACGTCTTCACGATGGTGAAGATTCTGAAATCGCTGGGCGCCAGAGTCAACCACGGCGGCAATACGGTCGAGGTGGACCCGGGGCAGCTTCGGAACCCCGTCCTTCCCTACAAGCTTGTCAGTACGATGAGAGGCTCGATTTGTTTTCTCGGGCCGCTTCTGGCGCGGTTCGGTCAGGCGCAGGTGTCGTTTCCCGGCGGCTGTGTGATCGGGCCGCGGCCGATTGACCTGCATCTCAAAGGGGTGCGCTCACTCGGCGCCCAGGTCACGCTGAGTCACGGCGATGTCGTCGCCAAAACCAAGCAATTGAAAGGCGGCCGCGTGTATCTGGGGGGCGCCTTCGGCTCGAGCGTTCTGGGCACGGCCAATGTGATGATGGCCGCGGCGCTGGCCAGGGGCAAGACGGTGATTGACAACGCGGCCTGCGAGCCCGAGGTTGTCGACCTCGGTAATTTTCTAAAAAAAATGGGCGCCAGGATTTCGGGACTCGGTTCTCCGTCCGTCGAGATCGAGGGAGTCAAACGCCTGACAAACTGAGGGAGGCGGGGGTGGTGATCACCGAGAGAAACGGCCACGTGCGGGTGCGCCGTCGGAGAACGCTCAAGCCGGTATCGGTGACGACGCTCCCTTATCCGGGGTTTCCGACGGACCTGCAGGCGCAGATGATGGCGCTCATGTGCGTCGTGCCGGGGATTAGCGTGATCACGGAAAAAATATACCCCGAGCGGTTCATGCACGTGAGCGAGCTCAATCGCATGGGGGCCAACATCATGCTGGAGGGCCACAGCGCGATCGTGAGCGGGAAAAAGAATTTAAGCGGAGCGCCGGTCATGGCCTCGGACCTGCGGGCCAGCGCGGCCCTCGTGCTCGCGGGTCTGGTCGCGGAAGGCGCGACCGAGGTGTCCCGCGTGTATCACCTGGACCGCGGCTACGAGAATCTGGTGGCCAAGCTCCAGGCGCTCGGCGCGAGAATCAGAAGAGAAAAGGAGAAATAAAATGGCAGTCGTCATTCGTTTGAAAACGATGGGAACCAAGAAAAAGATCAAGCATCGCCTCGTCGTGACGGACTCGAAGTTTCCGCGCAACGGGCGTTTTCTGGAAGAGGTCGGGTACTGGGACCCCTCCAAGGAACCGGCGATCGTGAAAATCAAATCGGAGCGCATCGAGCATTGGATTAAAAACGGCGCCAAACCCTCCGACACCGTCAAATCCATCCTTAAAAAGGCAGGGGTCAAGACGAGCTGAGGCGGCTTTGAAGATCGATATTTTGACGCTGTTTCCGGAGATGTTTGATTCTTTTTTCTCGCATTCGATGATGAAACGCGCGATTAAAAAGGGGATCCTCCGGGCCTCCGCGCGAAACTTAAGGGATTTTACGCATGACCGGCACCGGACCTGCGATGACAAGCCGTTCGGCGGCGGGCCGGGGATGCTGATGAAACCCGAGCCGGTGTTTGAGGCGGTCGAGGCCCTTTTGGGGAAGATCCCGCCCCGGACCCGCGGCCGGGCGCTCACCGGACGCCGCTTCGTCTACCTGACCCCGCAGGGGGAGCCCTTCAGCCAGCAAAAGGCCAAAGCGCTCAGCCGCAGCCGGCATCTGGTGTTTCTCTGCGGCCATTATGAGGGCGTCGACGAGCGCGTGATCCGGAGGCTTGTGACCGACGAGATCTCGATCGGCGATTATGTGCTCACCGGCGGGGAGGTGCCGGCGATGGTGGTGATTGACGCGGTGGTGCGCCTTCTCAAGGGGGTGCTGGGGAGCGAGGAGTCAAAGTCGTTTGAATCTTTCAGCCACAATCTGTTAGAATACCCCCAATACACAAGGCCCGCCAGTTACAGAGGGATGAGGGTTCCGGAAGTTCTGTTATCAGGCAATCACCAGGCCATCGAGCGTTGGAGAAGGCAGGAGGCCGCTCAGCGAACGCTGAAGAGGCGGCCGGACATTTTAAAAAAACAGGAGTCGAGGTCATGCACCCCCTAGTCAAGGCCGTTGAAGACGAGCAACTCAAAAAAGACGCCCCCCGATTTAAAGTCGGCGACAACGTGCGCGTGTCGGTGCGGGTGGAGGAAGGCGACAAGACGCGCACCCAGCTTTTCGAGGGTGTCGTGACCAAGAAACAGGGGTCCGGGGTCCGCGAAAGCTTCACGGTGCGCCGAATCTCGTTCGGGGAGGGCGTTGAGCGCAATTTCCCGCTTCACTCGCCGACGGTGCAAAAGATTGAACTGGTGCGCACCGGGAAAGTCAGAAGGGCCAAGTTGTATTATCTGAGGAAGCAAACGGGCAAGAAAGGGAGAATTGAGGAAGGAAAGCGCGAAGAGACTCCAGCTTCTCCTTCAGCATGACCGTCGGTTTCTGACGCAGGGGTTCGTTTCCCTGGCGGGCGTAGATGAAGCGGGACGGGGGCCGCTGGCCGGCCCCGTCGTCGCTTCGGCTGTGGTCGTCAGGGATTTTTCATTTTCCTGCCGGATCGACGACTCCAAAAGAATGACCCCTCCGGCGAGGGAAAAGGCCTATCGGGAGATTTTGGACAGGGGCCGCGTCGGCGTGGCGGTCGTGGGTCACGAGACGATTGACCGGATCAATATTTATCAGGCGACGCTCCTGGCGATGCGCGAGGCCGTCTTGAAGCTGCCGGAGATGCCCGACGGCGTCCTGGTGGACGGCCCGAAGGTCCCGGCGCTTGAAACCAAGCGGTTCGCGATCGTGAACGGCGACGCGCTCTCGCTTTCGATCGCGTGCGCGTCCATCGTCGCCAAGGTCGTGCGGGACCGGCTGATGCAGGAGTACGACGCGCTCTATCCCGCTTACGGTTTTAAAAAGCACAAGGGGTACGGGACCCGGGAGCACCTGGAGGCGCTGCGGAGACATGGGCCTTGTGAGATACATCGTAAAAGTTTTAAACCGGTCAAGATGTCATTGCTTCGCTACGCTCGCAATGACCAATAGGCATGGAAACTCTCTTAATCATTGATTTCGGCTCGCAGTACAACCAGCTCATCGCGCGCCGCGTGCGCGAGTCGAAGGTTTTCTGCCGGATTGTCCCTCCGGACGTCCCGATAGAGTCGATCCGCTCCCAAGACGTCCGGGGCATCATCCTCTCCGGCGGTCCGGCAAGCATCTACCAGAAAAATTCCCCGAAGATAAACCCCGAACTTCTCAGGCTGGGCGTTCCGATTCTCGGCATTTGCTACGGGATGCAGGCGCTCTCGCATCTTCTGGGCGGGCATGTCCGCCGCGCGAGGTCCCGGGAGTACGGGCGGGCGGAATTGGTCCTCGCGAAGCATCCCGGGGTCCTTTTTGGAGGGGTGCCGCGCCGGTCGGTGTGCTGGATGAGCCATGGGGACACCGTCGCGCGCATGCCCAAGGGTTTCGCTTGCACCGCGCGGACCAGGAGCACGCACCTGGGCGCGTTCGAGGACCCGGACCGGAAAATCTACGGCGTCCAATTTCACCCCGAAGTCATGCACAGCCAGTACGGGCAGCGGGTCATTCAAAATTTTATTTTCCACGTCTGCGGTTTTCACCGGTCATGGACGATGAAAAATTTTATCCGTGAGGCCGCCAAGAAAATACGCCGCGAGGTGGGAAACAAAAAAGTCATTCTGGGTCTTTCCGGCGGCGTGGATTCCTCCGTGGCCGCGGCGCTGTTGTCAAAGGCGATCGGGCGGAAGCTGGTCTGCATCTTTGTCGACAACGGTCTCCTCCGAAAAAATGAGAGAGACCAGGTGCGCCGCGCCTTCGCGGGACGTTTTAAGCTCGACCTGCGGATCGTCGACGCGCGGAAGGCCTTTCTTTCGAAACTGCGCGGTGTCACGGACCCGGAGCGGAAACGCAAGATCATCGGGCACGAATTCATCGCGGTATTCGACCGCGAGGCGGCCAGAATCAGGGAGATCTCGTATCTGGCGCAGGGCACGCTGTATCCGGACGTGATCGAAAGCCGCTCGGCGTTCGGCGGCCCGACGGCGGTGATCAAGTCCCATCATAACGTCGGCGGACTTCCCGAGAAGATGAAGCTCAAGCTGATCGAGCCGTTGAGAGAGCTCTTCAAGGACGAGACGCGCCAGCTCGGACGGACGCTCGGCCTGCCCGAGACGCTGGTCGGCCGGCATCCTTTTCCGGGTCCGGGTCTGGCGGTGCGCGTGATCGGCGAGATCACCCCGGAACGTCTTGAAATCCTGAGAGAGGCGGACGCGCGCTTCATCGAGGAGATCCGCGCCGCCGGGCTTTACGACAAAATCTGGCAGGCCTTCGCGGTGCTCCTGCCGGTCAAGAGCGTCGGGGTGATGGGGGACGAGAGGACCTATGAGAACGTCGTGGCGCTTCGCGCCGTCACCAGCGTCGACGGGATGACCGCCGACTGGTTCGAGATCCCCAAGCACGTGCTCGGAAAAATTTCAAACCGCATCATCAACGAAGTCAAAGGCGTGAATCGGGTGGTTTATGATATCAGTTCTAAACCGCCCGCAACTATTGAATGGGAATGATATAAATAATGTAGAGACGCAAAATTTTGCGTCTCTACATCACCGTCAACATGGCCGCTGAGTTCGTTCATCTTCACGTTCACACCAAGTACAGCCTGCTGGATTCGGTCTGCCATATCGAAGACCTGGCGGAGACCGCCAAGGCCTTTGGGATGCCGGCCCTGGCGATGACCGACAACGGCAACCTCTTCGGCGCGATCGAGTTTTATAACATTTGCAAGAAAGCCGGCATCAAGCCCATCATCGGCGCCGAGGTCTATGTGGCGCCGGCCAGCCGCTTCGAGCGTTCGACGCACGGCCTGCAGGGCGCGTCGTACCCGCTGGTGCTCCTGTGCGAGAACCAGACGGGTTACCGGAATCTCATGGAGCTGGTCAGTATCGGCTATCTCGAGGGGTTTTACTACCGGCCGCGCGTGGACAAGGAAACGCTCGCAAAATACGCCGGCGGCCTCATCGCGCTCTCCGGCGGACTGCGCGCCGAGCTGCCCCATCTTTTGAATATCAACCAGCCGGAGAAGGCCGGCCAGGCCGCCGCGGAATACCGGGACATCTTCGGGAAAGACCGTTTTTATCTGGAGATCATCCATAGCGGGCTGAGGGAGCAGGAACGCGTCAACCCCGAGATCGCCGCGCTCGGCCGGCGGCTGGAGATCCCGCTCGTCGCGGCTAACGACGTCCACTATCTGAAGCGCGAGTTCAAGAAGGCCCACGATATCCTCCTGTGCATCCAGACCCAGACGACGCTCGACGACCAGAACCGCGCGCGCCTTTTGACCGACGAGCTTTATTTCAAATCGCCGGACGAGATGATCCGGGCCTTTCATGAGATGCCCGAGGCCGTCGCCAATACCGTCCGGATCGCCGAGCGTTGTTGTCTGGAACTGGATTTCACCAAGACCCATGTGCCGCAGTTTATCCCGCCGCACGGCAGGACGCAGGAGGCGTATTTGAAAGAGCTGACGTTCCAAGGCCTGAAAGACCGCTACGGGGCGTCCGCCACCAAAGCGTCGGCGGACCTGCGGCTCGACCCGGCCGTTGAAGAACGCGCTAGGCACGAGTTGAGCGTCATTCAAAAAAGCGGTTATACGAGTTATTTTTTGATTGTCTGGGACTTCGTGCGTTTCGCCAAGGAAAACGGCATTCCCGTCGGCCCGGGGCGGGGCTCGGCCGCGGGCAGCGTCGTGAGCTTCGCGCTCGGGATCACGGACATCGACCCGCTGAGATACGGGCTTCTTTTCGAGCGGTTTCTCAACCCCGAGCGCGTGAGCATGCCGGATATCGACATCGATTTTTGCTACGAGCGGCGCGACGAGGTGATCCGCTATGTCACCGAAAAATATTCCAAGGAAAACGTCGCGCAGATCATCACGTTCGGAACGATGATGGCCAAGGCCGTGATCCGCGATGTCGCGCGCGTGATGGCCATCCCCTACGCCGAGGCCGACCGCATCGCCAAGCTCGTGCCGGCGGAGCTGGACATCACGATCGATACCGCGCTGCAGCGGGAGCCCGAGCTCAAGGCGCTCTACAAGACCAATCCCCAGATCGCGGAGCTCATCGACACCTCGCGCGTCCTCGAGGGGATGACGCGCCACGCCTCCACGCACGCGGCGGGGGTCGTGATCAGCGAGCGGCCGCTGCGCGAACACGTGCCGCTCTTTAAGACCGGCGACGGCCAGATCTCCACGATGTATTCGATGGAGAGCCTCGAAAAGATCGGCCTGCTGAAAATGGATTTCCTGGGCCTGCGCACGCTCACGGTGATCGACGACACGCTGAAGATTATCAAAAGAATCCAAAAAAAAGATCTCGAATGGGTCCGTACCCCGCTCGATGACGCCAAGACCTTTGAGATGCTCTCACGGGCGCGGTCCATCGGCGTGTTCCAGCTTGAAAGCAGCGGGATGCGCGACATCCTGCAAAAGCTTCGGCCCGACAAATTTGAGGACCTGATCGCGATCCTGGCGCTCTATCGCCCGGGGCCCATCGGCTCGGGGATGGTCGACGAATTCATCAAGCGCAAGCACGGCGAGATCCCCATCGTCTACGACCATCCGCTCCTTGAGCCGATCCTGAAAGACACCTATGGGATCATCGTCTTCCAGGAACAGATCATGAAGATCGTCAGCGACCTGGCGCGCTTTTCGCTGGGCAAGGCCGATTCGCTGCGCCGCGCGATCTCCAAAAAGAAAGAGGAGGTGATGCAGGAGGCCCGGCAGGACTTCATCCAGGGCTGCGCGGCCAACAAGATCGATCGGCGCATCGCCGAGAAGATTTTCAATTTCATCGTCCATTTCGCCGGCTACGGCTTCAACAAAAGCCATTCAGCGGCGTACGCGATGATCTCCTACCGGACGGCCTATCTCAAGGCGAACGCCCCGGTGGAGTTCATGACCGCGCTGCTCTCGAGCGAAAAGGACAACACCGACAAGGTGGTGCTCTACATCGACGAGGCCAAACGCATGGGGATCAAGGTCCTGCCGCCCGATGTCAACGAGAGCTTCCCGCAGTTTACGGTCGTCGGCGAGGATACGATTCGCTTCGGGCTGGCCGCGGTCAAAAACGTCGGGCAGACCGCGATCGACGCGATCATTCAGGGACGCATCAAGAGGAACCGCTTCAAATCTTTTTATGATCTCGCCGAGCACGTGGACCTGCGGGTCGTCAACCGCAAGGTGCTGGAAAGCCTGATTAAATGCGGGGCCTTCGACAGCACGGGGCTTTTCCGCTCCCAGCTCTTCGCGACGCTGGACCACGCGCTCTCTTCGGCGGGCGGGATCCAGAAGGACAGGGAGAGCGGGCAGAAATCTTTTTTTGATTCGCCGGGGGCCGAGCCGCTTTTCAAACATCGTCCCGAGGTCCCCGACATTCCCGAGTGGCCCGAGCACGAGCTTCTGGCCAACGAGAAGGAGATGCTGGGTTTTTACGTGACCGGGCATCCGCTCGAGCGTTACCGCAAGGAGCTCAAGAGCTACTCGACGGCGTCGACGGGGACGCTGGGGGTCCGCAAGGAAGGGGAGGAGATCCTGATCGGGGGCCTCGTGAACAAACTGAAATTCACCCAGACCAAGAAAAACAACGAACGGATGGCGATCGTCACCCTCGAGGACCTGGAGGGGGTCCTCGACGCGCTGGTCTTTCCCAGGGCCTTTAAGGATTACGGCCAGTACCTCACCAAAGACGCCATCCTTTTTCTGCGCGGCAACTTGGATAAAAAAGAGCAGACCCCGAAGCTTCTGGTGAACGAGATCACGCCGCTGGCCGACGTGCACAAAAAATTCACGCGCAGCATCCACGTGCGGCTCGTCACCAGCCGCGTCGAGGAGGGGGTATTAAAAAATCTTCAAGAAGTTTTGTCCCAACACCCCGGAAGCGTCCCGGTGTATCTGGAATTTCGCGGCGAGGACAACACGCGCTCGCAGATGCTCGTCGACCGAAGCCTTTTTGTGAAGCCCAGCGAGAGCCTGGTCCAGTCCCTTGAGAAGATTCTCGGCCAGGAAGCGGTGAGTCTGAGGATTTGACATCGTAAGTCGTTGTATGATAAGCTCATGCGAGTTTTTAAAGAGTCTGCCGGGAGGGCCGAATGGCGATCACAAAAAAAGACATTGTGCTGAAAATCTCAAGTGACACGGGCATCAAGCAGATCGATGTCAAGCGCGTGGTGCAAAGCGCGCTCGACAAAATCACCGAGTATC
The DNA here is from genome assembly GCA_016180585.1 of Candidatus Omnitrophota bacterium. Classification (GTDB taxonomy): domain Bacteria; phylum Omnitrophota; class Gorgyraeia; order 2-02-FULL-51-18; family 2-02-FULL-51-18; genus JACPAX01. The sequence continues at coordinate 10,627 of JACPAX010000055.1, forward strand.
TGGCCGGAGGCCAGACCGTCGAGCTGAGGAACTTCGGTATTTTCAAGATCAAATCCAGACGCGGCCGCCTCGGGCGCAACCCGCGCACCGGTCAGGAGGTCCCCGTGCCTCCGAAAAAGGTGGTGGTCTTCAAGCCCGGCCTGATCATGAAGCGGGACGTCAAATAGCCGCAAGGGGTTACAAGTCGTCGGAGTGTGGGGAGGGGCATGGCGCCGGCCGTGCCCCTGTTTTCGTCAAGGGGGTTGTTTCATGCCGTACGGGCGTTTGAGGGGTTTTCAGGACATCACGGGCGATGCCGCGGCGCTTTTTGCCCGGGCCGAAGCGGCGGCGCGCCGGGTTTTTGGGATTTTCGGGTTTGAGGAGATCCGGGTGCCGGTCCTTGAGGAGAAGGCCCTCTTTGCGCGCGCGCTGGGCGAAGCAACCGACGTCGTCCAAAAAGAGATGTACGAATTCGAAGACCGCTCGAAAACGCGCGTCGCCCTGAGGCCCGAAGGGACCGCCGGGGTCGTGCGCGCCTACCTGGAGAACAACTTCCACAAGACCGAAGGGCTGACCAAATTTTTTTACATGGGCCCGATGTTCCGGAGCGAGCGTCCGCAGGCCGGGCGGCTCCGGCAGTTTCACCAGATCGGAGTGGAGACGCTCGGCGCCGACAGTCCCTGGGCGGACGCCGAGGCGATCCAGTGCCTGGCGCTTTTTCTGGACCGGGCCGGGATCTCGAGCTACGAGATCAAGCTGAATAATCTGGGAACCTTCGAGGAGCGCGGAGATTTCAGGCAGGAGCTGCACCGGTTTTTTTCACGGGAGGCCGGCGCCCTGTGCGAAGATTGCGGCGTCCGTCTCGTGAAAAACGTCTTTCGCATTCTGGACTGCAAAAATCCCTCTTGCCGCGAGATCGTGAAAAAATCTTCGCCGATCACCGGCTATCTCGGCAAGGAAAGCCGCGGGCATTTCGACGCCGTATGTGAAGCGCTTTCCGCGATTGGAATCCGGTATTCGCTGGACCCTTATATGGTGCGCGGCCTCGATTACTACACCAAGACGGTCTTTGAAGTGTCGCATCCCAAGCTCGGCGCGCAGGACGCGCTCGCGGCGGGGGGGCGCTACGACCGGCTCGTCGAGACCTTCGGCGGCCCGCGCGCGGGGGCCGTGGGCTTCGCCGCCGGCGTCGAGCGGCTGGCGATGTGCATGGCCGACGCCGGCGCGGCGGAAAAATTTTCGGAAAACGCGTATTTCATCGTGACCCTCGGCGAGCGCGCGTTCAAGGAAGGATTTAAAATTCTCTCGGCGCTTCGGGCGCGGGGGGTCCGGGTCTCGATGGACTTCGCCGGCAAGTCGATGAAAAGCCAGATGCGCGCCGCCGATAAAAGCCAGAGCCGCCACGTCCTCATCCTCGGGGACAACGAGCTCGACGGCGGGACCTGCACGGTCAAAGACATGCAAACCGGGACCCAGGAACTCCAACCGCTCGAAAGTTATCTGGCGTCATTGCGAGGGAAAGAATAATTCCCTCAAAAAAATGAAGACCAAGAACCTCTATATTATCGCCGGACCGAACGGATCGGGTAAGACGACGTTTGCGAAAAAGTTTTTGCCGCTTTACGCGCATTGCGAAAATTTTATAAATGCGGACTTGATCGCGCAGGGTTTGTCGCCGTTTTCTCCGAGCGTGGCCGCCATGAAAGCGGGGAGATTGGTCCTTCAAGAAATCCGGGGTCTCGCGGCTAAGGGCGCTGATTTTGCGTTTGAGACGACACTGTCCGGGAAAACGTATCTGTCTTTCCTGAAAGCGCTCAAGAGCAAGGGCTATCAGATTCATCTTTTCTTCCTATGGATACCCAGCGCGGAGCTCGCCCTGGGGCGCATCAAGGACAGGGTGGCGGGCGGCGGCCATGATGTGCCGGCTGTGGATGTCAGGCGACGATTTCATAGGAGTAGTTATAATTTTTTGAAATTTTATAGGCCCTTATTGGACTCCTGGTACTTGTTTGACAACTCTACGGCGGCCCACTGTTTGGTGGCCAAGGAGAAGGGTGGTAAGCTGTCGGTGACGAATGCGGAGTTATTTATGAAGATATCAAAGGCGGTGGAATGATATGGCATCAAAGGATCTATTGCAATCTAAAGCCGAAAAAGCTCTCAAAAGCGCCGTGCACGGGGTTCTCGAAGACCACAAACGCACCGGTCGCCCGGTGGTCATCTGGCGTAACGGGAAAGTGGCGAGAGTACCCGCCGGTCCGCTTTTGAAGAAGAAAAAAAAGGGTGCTGTCTCCTTTTAGCGATTTTGGAGGATTTAAGGTGTTAAGAACGCATACCTGCGGGGAATTGACGGAAAAAAATATCGGGAACAAGGTCACGTTGTGCGGATGGGTGGACACGGTCCGGGACCACGGGGGGCTGGTGTTTCTGGATCTGAGAGATCGTTATGGAAAGACGCAGATTATTTTTTCAGGCCGAGTGACTGATTATAAATCAGAAGACTGCCTCCAGGTGATCGGGACAGTCCAGGCCCGGCCCAAAGGCACTGAAAATCCAAAAATCTCGACGGGCAATATAGAAATTTCAGTCGCGACCATCGACAGACTTTCCGCCTCGGAGCCCTTGCCGTTCGAAGTGACCAAAAGCCAGGAGACCCACGAGGACCTCCGGCTCAAATACCGGTATCTTGATCTCCGCAACCCCGCGGTGCAGAAAAATCTTTTCCTGCGGCATCGCGTCTGCCAGGTGATCCGCAATTTTTTGGACAAAGAGCATTTCATCGAGGTGGAGACGCCGATTCTCACCAAGTCCACGCCCGAGGGCGCGCGCGACTATCTCGTGCCGAGCCGCGTCAATCCCGGAGAATTTTTCGCGCTGCCGCAGTCGCCCCAGCTTTTCAAGCAGATTCTCATGGTGGCGGGGTTTGACCGCTATTTTCAGATCGCCAAGTGTTTCCGCGACGAGGACCTGCGCGCGGACCGCCAGCCCGAGTTCACGCAGCTCGACATGGAGATGTCTTTTCTGGAGGAGGACGACCTTTTCGCCGTGGCGGAGGGCGTGCTCAAGGATATTTTGAAACAGGCCTGGGGCAACCGCTTGTGGAAATTGGAAGGAAGCCAGTACCGCATGCTTGCGCCTGGTGAAGCCATGGAATGGTTCAATGCAAAAGGAAGGCGTACGCGCCCCCTGCATGCAAGAAAAGACCCAAGCGGCTACCCTAAAATGAGACCGTTCCGGTCTGCATATTATCGCGAAGAAATCCGAAAAAGGTATGGAAAATTTCATCCTGCGTTTATCGAACGCAAGGAAGCGGAGATCAAATGGCTTGAAAGGCATGCCGCAGAATTAAAAAAACAACTCCCTGCGTTCAACGTTCAGCCAAAAACAATAAAAGACATACTTGGATTAAATGAAAAGATTGCAAGGTATTATACTACTCTAAAATTGCTGTACCAGGCGCGCATGAAGCGCCTGGATTCAAAAAAGCAGTTCATTCATTATGATGAAAAAATGCCTCAGCGCGTAAAAGAGGCGCTGATCCGGAACATCGAACCCGAAGAAGCGGCAACAGCGTTGGACTGGAGCAGAAAATACAAAACCTATATACGTGCAATGACGCGGGTAGACGCTTCTACTTTTTCCATTTCTCTAACTGGATTGCGTGCAGGGTTGAATTCGTATTTTGTTGATGTTACTGACGACGAAGGCGATTCAGCTACTACTGAGACGCGTTCCTTTACTGTTCCTTTGCCTTCTGCCGAGTTTGTTTCTCCAACGCCTGAAGATGGAGCTTCGCTTGAAGATGTTTTTGAAGTTACTGTTTCTGTTGAGGGTAGCGAGCCGCTTTCATCTGCTGTGCTTTCTTGGAACGGCGCTGATTTTACAATGATTGAAAGTGATTCTACTCACTTTAGTTACACTGTGAGTGGCTTGGTTCCTGGTGAGCATTCTTACTTTGTTGAAGTAGTTGACGATGAAGGCCGACATG
>JACPAX010000008.1 GCA_016180585.1 Candidatus Omnitrophota bacterium
CGAACAGTCTGATCAAAAAGCCCAAGATGCGAGGCGCGAGGAAGCGAGCGCGGAGGCGCTATGGGAATAGCGCCGCACAAGTAAGCGACCGAGTAACGAAGCAGATTGGGCTTTTTCATCAGACTGTTAAAATTTTTTGTGGATAACGGGCGGCGGGTTGGTATACTTGAAAGATGACTCAAACACCGCCGGTGTTTTTTCTCGCGTCCGCCGTTTTCTGCCTCGCCATTTTTCTGAGCCATGCTCTCTCCGGACTTTTCATCCGTCTCGCTCACCGGTTCAACCTCCTGGATTACCCGACGAGCCGCAAAAGACACAAGAGGCCGACGCCTTTCCTGGGAGGGGCGGCGGTGTTTCTTTCCTTCTGGTCGGTGGTCGGGGGAGGGCTCGTGGCGGCGCAGGTTTGGGGCGCGTCTCCTTTTTCCCTGATTCCCAGGGTTCTCGGAATTTTTCTGGGAAGTCTTGTGATCTTCGGGGTGGGGCTTGTGGACGACAAGATCGGCCTGACCCCGCTCCAAAAGCTTCTCGGCCAGATCGTGGCGGCCCTCATTCTGGTGGGGTTTGGTTTCTCGATCAACCTCGTCTCGGGCCTCGGCCCGTTCGGATATCTGGTCACCTTTGTCTGGATACTCCTCATCATCAACGCGTTCAACTTCATCGACTCGCTTGACGGGCACTGCGCGGGGATCGCGCTAATCTCGGCAGGCACGCTCTTCTGGATCACGCAAATTGTCGGCCAGCCGCTGACCGGATTTTTTATCGCCGCGTTTGTCGGGGCGCTTGCCGGGTTTTTGCCGCGCAATTTTCGCCCGGCCAAGATTTTTCTCGGCGACAACGGCAGTCTTTTCGTCGGCTACATGCTCGCGGCCTTCACGCTCCTTTGTCGGTATCAGCGCGAGGGTTTCGTCGACGCGACCGTCTTTATCCCGGTCCTCATTTTCGGGATCCCCATCTATGACACCCTGTCGGTCATCGCGGTGCGCCTGAGGCGCGGCGTCGTTCCGTGGGAAGGGGACCGGAACCACTTTGCGCATCGTCTGGTGAAAATGGGGATGAGCGACAGGGTGGCCGTCATCTTTTCCTATTTCATCGCGGTCACGCTGGGCCTCTCGGCGATCCTGACGACTCAGGTCACTTTCTTCGGCGCGGCGCTCATCGGGCTCATGTTTCTTTCGATTCTCGGCGTGATCGCGTTTCTCGAGTACTATGCGGCCAAGCGCGAGCGAATCATCGAGCGGCTGGCCAAGACCAAGAGGCGCCGCAGAGAGGATATCGTGAGATTTGAGGAGGAGGGGTTGCGATGATCTCGGAGGGGCGCCCCTGGGGCATGTATGAAGTGCTTCACCGGGCGCCGGGGGTCCAGGTCAAGCGGATTGAGGTGAAACCCGGGCTCCGCTTCAGCCTCCAGAAACACCGGAGGCGTTCGGAGAAATGGGTGGTGATCGCGGGGACGGGGGTTGCGACCGTCGGAGACCGCCAGATCGCGGCGACGAAAGGCGTTTTTTTGGACGTCCCCTGCGGGGAGGCTCACCGGATGCGGAATACCGGCAAGGATCCCCTTGTTTTCATCGAGGTGCAGTTCGGGGACTACCTGGGGGAAGACGACATCGTCCGCCTTGCGGATGATTTTGGGAGGACAGGATCTCTATGAAAAAAATAAAAGGGCGAAAGAAATCCGCCATGGGTTTCACGCTGGTGGAGCTGATGCTTGTCGTGATCATCATCGGGACGCTCGTCGCGATGGTCATGCCAAGGCTCTCCGGGCGGTCCGAGCAGGCAAGGATCAGCGCGGCCAAAGCGGACATCTCGGCGAACATCGCGACGGCCCTGAAACTCTACGAGCTGGACAACGGAAACTTTCCGACCTCCTCGGACGGCGGGCTCGGGGCGCTTTTCACGAAACCCGGCAGCGCCACGAATTGGAACGGTCCTTACCTTGAAAAGAAAGCGATGGATCCGTGGGGGAGGGAATACCAGTACCGCAATCCCGGGACGCACCGCAGCTACGACTATGACCTTTATTCTTTCGGGCCCGACGGACAGGAAAGCGATGACGACGTAAAAAACTGGGAGTCGGCATGAGCCGCGTTTTCTTGACGGTTCTGGCCGTGTGCTTTTCTTTTGCCGGGTCCGGCTTGTGGGCGGGGGAAAACGAGGAGGCGGACTACAAAGTCCAAACGTTGAAAACGAAAGAGGGCATGCAGTTCCGCATCCCCGAGGACATGCCGATCGAGACGAAGGGAGGGGTCCTCGCGCCCGCCTCCACCGAAGAGTATATCTATGTCAAATTCAAACAGCTCGACAAGCGGCTCAAGACGATCGAGGACAAGATCGACCAGGTGACAAAGATCGTGCTTGCCACGGCCGGTGAAAAATACAAAGAGACCCCGGACGAAAAATCGAAGGTCCTGACAAGCCGTTGAAATTTTTAATTTCCCTGATTCTCTTGCCCGCGCTCGCCGTCGGGTGCGCGAGGGTTCCCGCGCGTCCGCCGGTCGCGCCGCTCGGCGGTCCGGTCTCTCCGGCTCCGCCGCCGGCGCTTTACCATGCGGTGGAGCGGGGGCAGACCTTTTATCGCATCGCGAAAATGTACGGCGTGGACGTGGGAGAGCTGATGCGCGTCAATCACCGGGAGGACCCCGGCGCTCTCGAGGTCGGTGAGCGGCTCCTCATTCCGGGTCTGGCCTCCTCCCCCCTGTATCCCCCGGCGGCTCCGCTCTTGCCCGAGATGGACCGCCGGGAGATCCGACGGCGGGTGGGCCCGAAGCGGGAAGGGTCGGTATGGAAGACCATTACGGTGCATCACAGCGCGACGCGGCAGGGAAGCGCCAAGCTTTTTGACCGCGACCACACCCGGCGCCACATGGGAGGGCTTTTTTACCATTTTGTCCTGGGAAACGGCACCACCACCGACGATGGGGAGGTGGAGGTCGGCTGGCGGTGGAAAAGACAGGTCAAGGCCAATAGACCTTACGATATTCAAATATGCCTCGTGGGGGATTTCAATAAACAGCAGGTCTCGGACGCTCAGTTTGGGTCCCTGGTGACGCTCATATCGCTTTTGATGGAACAGTACCCTATTTCTTTAAAAGCCGTCCGGAGGCATGAGGACATTAAAGGACGGCACACCGAGTGTCCCGGCCGCCATTTTCCTTTTTACCGGCTTTTATCCGAGCTCAAACGGCAGCAGGATTTGGCGGACACCCATGCCGGATAAAAAGATCCTGGACGCGGGGGATCCTGCAAATCTTGAACTGGCCTCGGAAAAGATCAGGACGGGAGGCGTGGTCGCTTTCCCGACCGAGACCGTTTATGGCCTCGGGGCCGATGTTTTCAACAAAGAGGCGGTGTGCCGGGTCTACGAAATCAAAAAGAGACCGTCGTTCGACCCGCTGATCGTCCACGTCTCGTCATCCGATGAGGCCCTCAGGCTCTGGCGTGAGATCCCTTCCGTCGCGTTGACGCTCATGAAAAAATTTTGGCCGGGTCCGCTGACGCTCGTGCTCCCAAAAAAACACGCGGTGCCGGATATCGTCACGGCGGGTCTTGACACCGTCGCGGTGCGCATGCCGAAGCACCCGGCCGCGCTTGAGCTGATCCGGAAATCCGGGACGCCGGTCGCGGCCCCGAGCGCCAACCGTTTCGGCCACGCCTCCCCGACGACGGCCGAGGCGGTTTATGAGGAATTGGGAGAGGGGCCGGATTTGATTTTGGACGGGGGGTCTACGCCCGTCGGCGTGGAATCCACCGTGCTCAAGGTCGAGAAAAAATCGGGGTTTCTCCTGAGGCCCGGGGGAATCGCCCTGGAAGAACTCGAGAATTTCCTGAGGGTCAGGACGGTTTCCGACGGCGGGGATGTCTCCCGGTCCCCCGGCCGGATGGAAAGCCACTACGCGATTGCGACCCCCCTGCATCTGGCCGCGCAACCGCTCGGCCGGTGTCTGGAGGCGCTCGAAGGTTTTTGCGAAAGCCGGCCTGCCGTCGGACGGCCCAAGCTCGGTCTCCTGTCTTTCGGGGACCCGGAGTCTCCCGCCGGCCTTTTTCAGGCGGTCGAGGCGCTCAGCGCGAAGAAAGACCTCCGTGAGGCGGCCGCAAAGCTCTTTCAAGCGATGCGAAAACTTGATAAAATGGGCCTCGATTTGATCCTGGCCATGCCGGTCCCGGAAAAGGGCCTGGGTCTTGCCATCATGGATCGTTTGCGGAAGGCCTCGGGGGTGGACAGCCTCATGGAATTTTTAAACGGATGGAAATGAGCGCGGCCGTCAGGGCGAAAAACGCCGAGACCGTGTGGGAGACCCATCTGCCGCTCCCGCTCTTGAGTCGCGGAAAGGTGCGCGACATCTACTCGGCCGGAGACGACAAGCTTCTGATCGTCACGACGGACAGGCTCAGCGCGTTTGACGTCGTGCTGCCCAATCCGATCCCCGTCAAAGGCAAGGTCCTCAACCAGATCTCTCTTTTTTGGTTCCGGAGATTTAAGCGCCTGGTCCCCAATCATCTGGTGACCTCCGAGGTCGGCCGGATGGGATTTGACCGCGATTTTCTGAAACGGCACGCCAAGATCCTTGAGGGCAGGTCGGCGCTCGTCCACCGAGCGCGGCCGCTGTCGGTGGAATGCGTCGTCCGCGGTTTCCTGGCCGGCTCCGGGTGGAAGGATTACCAGAAAACCGGCGGCGTCTGCGGACACGCGCTTCCTGCCGGGCTCGGGCAGTGCGGCGAGCTGCCTCGGCCGATTTTCACGCCGGCCACCAAGGCGACGACGGGCCACGATATCAATATCGATTTTGACGAAACGGTGAAGCGCGAAGGCAAAAAAATCGCCGCCAAGATACGGGACCTGTCGATCCGCCTTTACAGGGAAGGGGTCCGGTACGCCAGGGCGCGCGGGATCCTCATCGCGGACACCAAATTTGAATTCGGCCTCCTGGACGGCAGGCTCATTTTAATCGACGAGGTGCTGACGCCCGACAGCTCGCGTTTTTGGCCGGTGGAGAAGTACCGCCCCGGACAGGACCAACCCAGCCTCGACAAGCAGATCGTCAGGAATTATCTTTTGGGAATCCGGTGGAACCAAACGCCGCCGGCGCCTGAATTGCCGGCCGAGATTGTCCGAAAGACCTCGCGAGCCTACCAAGACGTCTACAAGCGTCTGACCGGAAAAAACTTATCGAGGGCGCCGGGATGACCCTAACCCCCTCAACGATGATGCCGCTTGGATCGACGGCCCCTGATTTCGAGCTGCCGGACGTCGTCAGCGGAAAAAACGTCTCGCTCGCCACGTTCAAGAGCAAAAAAGCGCTTCTGATTCTTTTTATCTGTCGTCACTGCCCCTACGTCCGGCATCTCCAGGGGGATCTCGCGCAGATCGGTTTGGACTACCGTTTTAAGGACATCGGGATTATCGCGATCAGCTCGAATGACGCCCAAAGCCATCCGGAGGATTCGCCGGAGAGCCTCAAGGAAATGGCGGCGGCCCTCGGTTTTACCTTTCCGTTCTGCTATGACGAGACCCAGCAGGTGGCCAAAAATTATCACGCGGCGTGCACGCCGGATTTTTTCCTCTTTGACAAGAAACGCACGTTGGTCTACCGCGGCCAGTTTGACGACAGCCGGCCGGACAGCGGGCGCCCCGTCACGGGGCGTGATTTGAGGCAGGCGATCGACGCGGCGCTCGCCGACGAGCCGGTGTCCCGGATCCAAAAACCAAGCATGGGCTGCAATATCAAATGGAAGCCCGGCAATGAGCCGGACTATTTCAAAAGCTGAAGGGGGAGCGGATGGTCTTCAAAAAAATAAGCGATCTTTTGTGCGAGATAGGGGCGACGTTGCTCAAGGACTACCAGTCGAAGGCCGTGGACCTGGCGAAGATCGAGACGGCCTCGCTTTATATCCGCGGGATCAAGGCATTACGCGAGCATTTCATCGCGGTCGTGACGCTCGTTTTCAGCTTGCTTCTCTTGGCCTTCGCGGTGATTCTTATCCCGCTGGCGCTCGTCCTCTGCATGGACTGGACGGCCGGCGCCAAGGTGTCCGCGCTCGGCGTGCTGTCGGTTTTTTACATCGGGATCCCCTGGGTGGTGGTCCGCCGTTTTCTCTCCGAAAAAACCTGGATGAGACTCTCCAAGTCCGACGAGCTCCTGGAAAAAGTCGTCGGCCGCTGAGAAGGTCCTTTTGCGCCAAATACAGGAGCTAGTACTCACCGTATGAAAACGGCTAAAAATATTTGACATTTCTTTAGTTAATGAGTATAATTACTCATAGTAGTGAGTAATTATAGGAGTGTGTATGTATAAACGAAATATGGTTGAGGTTGTCCGTAAACGCTTAACTGAGAAGAGACGCTTTATTCAGGTGATATTGGGTCCGCGCCAGGCAGGCAAAACAACGGCTATCCAACAGGTTTTGGAGGAGATAACCGCACCGTCACATTACGCTGCGGCTGATCTGCCGGCCCCCCCGGATACCGGCTGGATAGCCAGGCAGTGGGAAATGGCCAGGATGAAAACAGAAGCGTCAAAGCCGGTTGTCCTTGTTCTGGATGAAATTCAGAAAGTCGCGCATTGGTCGGATGAGGTCAAACGCTTATGGGATGAGGATAGTCGCTTAAACAGCGATATTCACGTTGTGCTTCTGGGGTCATCGTCTCTATTGATTCAAAAAGGCTTAAGCGAGAGTCTGGCGGGGCGGTTTGAGCTTGTTCGTTTTCCCCATTGGTCATGGACTGAAATGCGGGAGTGTTTCGGCTTATCTTTAGAGCAATACGTCTACTTTGGAGGATATCCGGCCTCGGCATCTCTGATGCAAGATGAAAACCGTTGGGGGCAATATGTCCGTGATTCATTGATTGAAACCGCCCTATCAAAGGATATCCTTCTTTTAAACCGTGTTGAAAAACCCGTTTTATTGCGGCAACTATTTGTACTGGCGTGCGAATATAGCGGTCAGATATTATCCTATCAAAAGATCTTAGGACAATTGCAGGATGTGGGTAACACGGTAACGGTGGCACATTATCAGAGGTTTTTGGAAGCCGCTTTTCTTATCCGGGGCCTGCAGAAGTGGTCGGGTAAAGCGGTTCGATCAAGAAGTTCAAGCCCCAAGTGGCTTGCTTTGAATTCCGGACTGGTAAGCTCATTATCTAACCGTACATTCAACGAGTGGCGGAGCGACCCTGCGCAATGGGGAAGGCTTGTGGAAACGGGTGTCGGCGCCCATTTGGCAAATCGAGGTGTATTGAACGGCGTTGATATCTATTATTGGCGAGAGGGCAATAACGAAGTTGATTTTGTTCTGCGCAAAGGGAATGTCCTGACTGCCATTGAAGTAAAAAGCGGGCAGAAGCGCATAGCATCGAAGGGTTTGGCGGAATTTAAGAAGCAATATCCTCGGGCACATACGCTGATAGTCGGGACCGGAGGGATGGCGTTGAAGGAATTCTTTGAGACGCCGATCGTGAAATTAATGGCATGAAGAATGAATAGTTCTAAACGAGTGTACATCCGTACCTTCGGATGCCAGATGAACGAGCGCGACAGCGAGGCGGTGACGGGGCTTCTGCTGGGGCGGGGTTATGAGGCGGCGGCCAGCGCCGAAGAGGCGGATGTGCTTCTTTACAACACCTGCAGTGTGCGCGATCACGCCGAGCAGAAGGTTTTTGGACGGATGGGACATTTCAAGACATTGAAGGAAAAAAACCCGGCGCTCGTCGTGGGGATCGTCGGGTGCATGGCGCAGGAGCACGGGGAGAATTTTTTTAAGAAAAATCCGGAGATTGATCTCGTCTGCGGGCCGGGAAACTTGAGCCAGATCCCGGATTTGGTGGACGAAATCTGGCGGGAACGGTCTCCACGGCTGGCCATCGACAAATTAAACGATGAATACGGTCTGGAGGGTATCCATTACCGTTCCGGCAAGATCAAGGCGCTTGTCACCATCATGACCGGCTGCGACCACCGCTGCACCTACTGTATCGTGCCATACACGCGCGGGGGCGAGTGTTCGCGCGGCTCCGGGAGTATTTTGAGGGAGATGAAGGACCTGGAGTCCCGCGGCTTCAAGGACGTGATGCTCCTGGGACAAAACGTGAATTCCTACGGCAAGGGGCTGGAGGAAAAAATCGATTTCGCGGGGCTGCTCGGGAAAATTCAAGAGGCCGCGCCGGGAATTGGCCGTCTCCGCTTCATCACCAGCCACCCCAAAGACGCGCACACGCGGCTTTTTCGCGCGATGCGCGATCTCCCGATGGTCTGCGAACAGCTTCACCTGCCCGTGCAGTCGGGTTCCACGCGCACGCTCCGCCGGATGAAGCGCGAGCACACCCGGGAGTGGTATCTCGAGCAGATCGCCGAGTACCGAAGCCTCGTGCCGGGGGGCAGTCTCAGCACCGACTTCATCGTCGGTTTTCCCGGCGAGACCCGGGAGGATTTCGAAGAGACGCTGTCTCTGGCGGAGGAGGCGCAGTTCGACAGCGCCTATGTTTTTCAATACTCGCCCCGGCCGGGGACGCCGGCGCTCAAGCTGGCGGACGATGTGAGTCCCGCGGAGAAGGCCGGACGCCACCAGAGGCTGTTGTCTTTGCAGCGCGCGATAAGCCTGAAAAAGAATCAGGCGCTCATCGGCGACACGGTCGAGGTGTTGTTTGAGTCGAAGACCAAGCGGGGGGAGGAGCGTTTCGTCGGCCGGACCCGAAGCTACAAGCGCGTCGTGGCGGCGGGTCCCGGGGACCTCGTCGGGCGGTTGCGCAAGGCGCGCATCGCCGGCGCCGCGGACGAGACGCTTTTGGGCGAGATTCTTCCGTGAAAAGAAACGTCGCGGCCGCCCTCTGTTTCCTCTATCTCCTGGGCTCCGGCGTCGCCGCCGCCGATATTTTCGGGGCCAGGCCGCGGAGAGATCGCCAAAAAGAAAGTCCCCGTCGGATGATCGCCGAGAAACGTTCTTCCGATTCCGACGCGCCGTTGTACGAGAAAATTTTCGAAAGTTATCTCAAAGAAGACTACGCGGCAGCCGAACGGCTCGCCCTGGATTATGCGGCGGGAGAGGGCTCCTCTTCACAGAAAGAGGACATCCTGAATCTTCGGGCGCTGAGCTTGCTGAAGCTAGGGCGCGAGGCCGAGGGGCTCGAAGCGCTGAGACGCCTCGAGGGGCCCGCTTCTCCCGTTTTGGGAATGGGGGCCGTGGAGGAGACGCCGCTTTTTTCGGTGCAGGTCGGTTCTTTTTCCAAAAAAGAAAACGCCCAAAATCTTCTTCGGAAGCTCGCGGGGAAAGGCTATGACGCGTATCTTGTCGAAGGCCCTTCCGGGACCTGGCGCGTCCGTGTCGGGCGCTTTGCCTCCAAAGAGGAGGCCGAGGAAGCGAAGGCCCGTCTGGACCAAGACGGCACCCCGACGAAGATTGTGCCGTGAGCCCTCATTCTGCAGGAGCAAGGGCTGGTTCGCTTTGTTCCTCGCGCGACGTTGCGGAGGCGAGCACCACGGAAAGTGGGCTTTTGGGTAGCGCAGCCGGAGCACCGAGGTCGATTTTCCTCGGAGGGGAAAATCGACAGGTCGCGCGAGGAACAAAGCGAACCAGCCCTTTTGCGGGAGTGGCAGAGCCGTGGCTAGGCTTGGGATGAGATCCAAGGTTCTTGTGATCGCCGGCCCGACGGGGTCCGGGAAGACCGATGTCGCGCTTGAAATCCTGCGCCGTATCCCCGCCGAGGCGGTTTCGTTTGATTCCATGCAGGTATACCGCTCGATGCCCTTGCTCACCCAGGCCCCGCCCCAGGCGCCCCAAACGCATCTGGTCTCTTTTTTGAGCCCGCTCAAAGCCTACAGCGCGGCGCTCTTCCGTAAGGACGCGACGAAGCTCATCCGGCAAATTCTGGCACGGGGCAAGACGCCGCTTTTAGTCGGCGGAACCGGCCTTTATCTCCGCGCGCTTCTCGACGGGCTCTTCGAGCCGGCCGGGGAGCGCCCGGCAAGGGACGAAACGCTAAGACGGGAGATGCTTGCCGAACACGAGAAAAAGGGGGAGGGGTATCTTTACGCGGAGCTTGCCAAGCGCGATCCCGTGTCGGCGCGGCGGATCCACCCCAACGATACCCGGCGCATCGTTCGGGCGCTTGAGGTGTTTCGCCTGACGGGGCAGCCGCTTTCGGAGCAGCTTCACCGTCGGAGCGGGCTGAGGAATGAGCTGGACTTCAACATTTATCTCCTCGAGAGGATGAGGGACGACCTGTATGACCGCATCAACCGGCGCGTCGAGCGGATGGTGAAAGACGGCCTCGTGGAGGAGGTCAGGCGTCTTGCGAAAAAACGGTTGAGTCTCACGGCCCGGATGGCGCTGGGGGTCCGGGAGATCGGCGCCTACCTTGAGGGCCGGTGCGCGTTGGAAGAGGCGAAGGAGCTTTTGAAAAAGAACACGAGGAATTACGCCAAAAGACAGCTTTCCTGGTTTCGCCACGAAAAGGGAACTGTCCCCGTTCCCGCGTCCCCCGGCGAGACCCCGCGCCGCGTCGCCGGGAAGATCCTGGCGCAGTGGGGAAAATGAAAGAGCGAGCGCTGCTGGTGTCGCCGCGGTTTTCTTCGCCGCGCCGTCAGGACCGCTTTCCCGAAGCCACCCGGGAATTGGAAGCCCTCTGCGGATCGGCGGGGCTTGAGGTTGTGGACCACCTGGTCTGCCGGCAAAAGACGCCGAACGCCCCGTTTCTTTTGGGAAAGGGAAAGGTCGAGGAAGCGGCCGCCCGGGTCCGGGACCGGAAGGCGGACGTGGTGGTGTTTGAGACGGATCTTTCGAGCACCCAGCAGAGAAATCTCGAAGAAATCATTCCGGCGAAAACCATCGATCGCACCCAGCTTATTTTGGACATCTTCTCCCAGCGCGCGCGCTCTCCCGAAGGGAAGCTGCAGGTGGAACTTGCCCAGATGAAATATCTTTTGCCGAGACTGGCCGGCAAAGGGGTCTATCTCTCGAGACTCGGGGGCGGCGTGGGGACGCGCGGCCCCGGCGAACAAAAACTCGAAGTGGACCGGCGGCGCATCCGCGAACGCATCAGCCGTCTCTCCCGCGAGCTTGGGGAACTGCGGAAGAGGCGCTCTTTCAGCCTGCAGAAGAAAAAGGAGAAAGAGACGGCGCTGGTCGCCCTCGTCGGCTACACGAACGCCGGCAAATCCAGTCTTTTTAACCGGCTGACCCATTCGTCCGCGCGGGTGGAGGACAGGCTCTTCTCGACGCTGGACACGACGACGCGCCAGGTGGATCTGGGCCACCGGCAGAAAGCGCTGCTCGTCGACACGGTGGGTTTTATCCGGAACCTTCCGCATCACCTGGTCGAGTCTTTCAAGGCGACGCTGGAGGAAATCGTCGAGGCCGATGTTTTGTTGCATGTCGCGGACGCGGGTCGTCCGGACGCGGCCGAGCTGGGGAAGGCCGTGGACGCGGTGCTGGCGTCCCTTGGCGTGGACCGGGCCAAAAGCATTCTGGTCTGGAACAAGTCGGACCTCTCGAGGCGAACGGACGGCGGTGTGCCGGTTTCCGCCAAAACCGGAGAGGGGATCGAGGAGCTCCTGTCCGTGATTTTAGAAGCGCTCTCCCGGGCGAAGCAGGAAACCACCTTTCTGGTCCCGGCCGGGTCCGAGGGGCTGGCCCATTTTTTGTATGAAAAAGCGGAGGTCCTGGAAAGGACCGAAAGCGGGGAAGGCGCCCTGCTGAAAGTCAGAATCAGCCGCCAGGGGGCGGGCCTTCGCCACGGACCATGAAAAAGTTGACAGCCGGAAAAAATATGCTAGACTAAGGTTAGCACTCCATAGGGTAGAGTGCTAAAACCCGCGTTACATTCCCATCCCGGCAGAGGAGGGGTATCGATGATGAGAAACCAAGAGCAGGGCTCGCGTGATGACATGATTTTCGACATCGTGGTGAGGTCGTATATCGAGACGGCCGAGCCGGTGGGCTCAAGGACGATCTCGCGCCGGTACGGAGTGGGTCTGTCTCCTGCCTCCATCCGTAATGTGATGGCGGACCTTGAAGAACAGGGCCTCTTGTCCCAGCCGCACACTTCGGCGGGGCGGGTTCCCACGGACAGGGGCTACCGTTATTGGGTGGATTCCCTGATGCGACCGGAGGAGCTGGCGGCCAAAGAGAAAGAATGGATTGGCCGCGAGCTTCAGGAGGCCAAGACGATCGAGGACCTCGCCGAAAAAGTGTCCAAGATTATTTCGCAAATCACCGGCAACGCGGCGCTCTTTTATCTGAGAAACCTGAAAAGAGTGTCCTTTTTGTCGTATCTTCTGGATGAGTTGGTGGAGGCCCACCGCCTCGTTGATTTTCTGGAGGAGGAGCCCGAGCTCTACATCGAGGGAGCGGTGCGGGTTTTTCAACAGCCGGAGTTTCAGGATTTGGAAAAAATGAGGAGTCTTTTGCAGGCCTTTGACGAGGAAGGCGATTTCCTGCAGGTCTTCGTCAAAGACCTTGAAGAGGAGGGGGTGCATGTCCACATCGGGAGCGAAAACGAGGGGGACCGCCTCGAAGACGTGAGCCTTGTGGTCAAGGATTGTTATCTGGGCCGGATGCCGATCGGAGGGGTCGCAGTGGTCGGTCCGACGCGGATGAAATATCCCAAGGTGATGTCCGTCGTGGATTACGTGGCGGACAGTCTGACGGAGATTGCGCGCCGTTTTTAAAAAGGTGGTTATGGCCGAAGAGGACAAGGAAAAAAAAGAAGAAAAGACGGACGTCGCCGCGGAGCAGATGCTTCGCATTCGAGCCGATTTCGAAAACACGAAGAAGAGGCTTGAACGCGAGAAAGAGAGCGCGATCAGGTTCGCTAACGAGCGCTTGCTCGCGGAGATTCTGCCGATCGTCGATAATTTTGACCGGGCGATGACGAGTCTGTCCGAAGGTCACGACCCGGAGAAGGTCAAGCAAGGGCTCAAGATCGCGCAGGACGAGTTGCATCAGGTCCTTGAGGAACACGGCGTCGAGGTGGTGAAGAGCGTCGGAGAGTCGTTTGACCCCCACGTTCATGAGGCCGTGGCGACGGTGCCGTCGGCCGGCGCCCGGGACGGCACGATTGTGGACGAGATCCAAAGAGGCTATCTTTTGAACGGGAGGCTCTTGCGTCCGTCCCGCGTGCGCATCGCGCAGAATCAACCAAAAAATTCAGGGGAAGAGGAGGAGACATAACATGGCCAGCGAAAAAGTAATCGGCATTGATCTGGGAACGACAAACTCCTGCGTGGCGGTGATGCAAAGCGGGGAGCCGGTGGTGATCGCCAACGCCGAAGGGGGACGGACGACGCCGTCGGTGGTCGGATTCGCCAAAAACGGGGAACGTCTCGTCGGCCAGGCGGCCAAGCGCCAGGCGATCACCAATCCCGAGAACACCGTTTTTTCGATCAAGCGTTTCATGGGCCGCAGACACGAAGAGGTGCTTGCGGAGGAAAAACTTGTTCCTTACAAGGTCGTCGAGGGGGCCGGTGGCGACCTGCGGGTCCGGGTATCCGGCAAGGAACATACGCCGCCCGAGATTTCGGCGATCATTCTCCAGAAAATGAAGCAGACTGCCGAGGATTACCTGGGACATCCGGTGATGAAGGCCGTCATCACGGTGCCGGCGTATTTCAACGACTCCCAGCGGCAGGCGACCAAGGATGCCGGCCGGATCGCGGGGCTTGAGGTCCTGCGCATCATCAACGAGCCGACGGCCGCCGCACTCGCCTACGGCCTCGATAAAAAGAAAAACGAGAAAATCGCGGTTTACGATCTCGGCGGCGGGACCTTTGACATCTCGATCCTTGAGATCGGCGACGGGGTGTTCGAGGTGAAGTCCACGAACGGCGACACGCATCTGGGCGGCGACGATTTTGACCAGCGCGTCATGGACTGGCTTGCCGAGGAGTTTAGGCGGGCGGAAGGCATCGATTTGAGAAAAGACCGGATGGCGCTCCAGCGTCTCAAGGAAGCCGCCGAGAAAGCCAAGTGCGAGCTGTCTTCCAACGCGCAGAGCGAGATCAACCTTCCTTTTATCACCGCCGACGCCAGCGGGCCCAAGCATCTGACGATGACGCTCACCCGCTCGAAGCTGGAGCAGTTGGTGGACGATCTGGTCCAGAGGACCGTCGCGCCCTGCAAGAAAGCGCTTGAAGACGCCAAGCTCAAAGCCTCCGATATCGATGAGGTGGTCCTCGTCGGGGGACAGACGCGCATGCCCAAAGTGCAGGAAGTGGTGCGCGGACTTTTCGGCAAAGACCCCCACAAAGGCGTCAATCCCGACGAAGTCGTCGCGGTCGGCGCGGCGATCCAGGGCGGGGTGCTGGTCGGCGACGTGAAGGACGTGCTGCTTTTGGATGTCACGCCGCTCTCGCTGGGCATCGAAACGCTCGGGGGCGTGTGCACGAAGCTCATCGAGCGCAACACGACGATCCCGACGCGGAAAAGTCAGGTCTTCTCGACGGCGGCCGACAGTCAAACGGCGGTCTCGATTCACGTGTTGCAGGGTGAAAGGGAAATGGCCGAATACAACCGCACGCTCGGCCGTTTTGACCTCGTCGGCATTCCGCCGGCCCCGCGAGGCGTCCCTCAGATCGAGGTCACTTTCGACATCGACGCCAACGGGATCGTGCACGTGTCCGCCAAGGACCTCGGGACGGGCAAAGAGCAAAAGATCCGAATCGAGAGCTCCAGCGGTCTCAGCAAAGAAGAGATCGAGCGGATGACCAAGGACGCTTCGGCCCACGCGGAAGAGGACCGGAAAAAGAAAGAAACGGTCGAGGCCAGAAACCGTCTGGACACGCTGGTCTATTCGACGGAAAAGTCGCTGAAGGATCTCGGCGAGAAAGTCTCCGCCGAGGAGAAAAAGAAAGTTGAAGAAGCGATCGCCGCCGCGAAAGAGGCGCTGGACTCCTCCGACCCCGCGACGATCAAAAAAGCCGAGGAAAACCTCACCGCCGCGTCCCACAAAATCGCCGAGGAAATGTACAAAAACGCCGCTTCCAAAGCGCAGCCGTCCGGCCCGCAAGCCGAAGGCGGACAGGACAAGAAAGAAGATGTCGTGGACGCGGAGTACAAGGTGGAAGACGACAAATAACTAGGGTGTCATTGCGAGCGACCGAAGAGAGCGAAGCAATCTTTGCAACGAAAAATGGACAGCGCCCTTTTTTAACGGGTTTATCGCTAAAAAAGGGCACTGTCCCCTGTATGATTGTATCAGATAATGAATGAGCTAATAAACATGAGAGTCGTAGATACATTTTCTGGAAATGAATTTTAAAAATTCATAAAAGAGTTCCTGGAAAATTTAGAAATCTAACAATTTTTGCAGAAAGAATCAAACATGAAGAAAAGTAAGCGTTATGACACATCGGATTTGCTTGAAGATCAGGCCGAGCCCGGTTCTCACGGGTTGATGCTCAAGAATTTGATGGGCATCAAAAGCGAGCGTGAGATGGATGAGGTTGAGAGCGTGGCTTTAAAGCAAGCGGAGGATTATCTTTTTGGGCTTTATGACGCGAAACACCGATTTACGGCCAAAGATATTTGCAATATGCACAAAGTTTGGTTGGGCCGAATCTATCCTTGGGCGGGGCAATATCGAAGCGTGGATCTAACCAAAGGCATTCGCTTTGCCCATGCGAAGCTTGTCCCTGAATTGATGAAGACTTTTGAGACGGAGTGCTTGGCCCGGTATACGCCCTGCAACTTCAAGTCGACCGAGGAGTTGGCCAGGGCTTTGGCGGAGGTGCACGTCGAATTTGTGCTCATTCATCCCTTTCGGGAAGGAAACGGTAGAATAGCCCGTGTCGTCACAACGCTCATGGCTTTACAAGCCGCGAAACCTATTCTGGATTTCAATTCAATCCAGCAAGGTAGCGGGAAAGAGCAGTACTTCGAGGCTGTTCGCGCGGGTTTTGATCGGAATTACGATCTGATGAAAAAAGTTATTGCAGGTATTTTGAAGAGGACTCTTGATCGTCAGGCAAGTGGTAAATAAGCGTTGGATAGCGGTCGTCTTGAAGAGCCTTCAATATTGCCGGGTTTAGCCTTCCCAGTTCGACGGTTGCAGAACTGGTTACATTGGCAATCAACATCAACGCGTAGCGCTTAGAATCTCGAAGGAATGGATTGGTGTCTTTAAGTGATTTATGTTCCATAAGTTAAGTGTACCACATTTTTATGGTTTATATTCTGAGAACTAGCTGATGCCCCAGCATAAAAGAGACTATTACGAGATCCTCGGGGTTTCCCGCGAGGCGACGCCGGAGGAGATCAAGAAGGCGTATCGCCAGTGCGCGCTGAGCCATCACCCCGACCGGAATCCCGGAGATAAAAAGGCCGAGGACAAATTCAAGGAAGCGACGGAAGCCTATCAGGTTTTGTCCGACGAAAAAAAACGCGGCGTTTACGACCGGTACGGCCATGAGGGGCTGAAGTCTTCCGGGTGGGAAGGCGGCGGGTTCGCTTCGGGCGGATTTGGCGATATCTTCGAGGACATTTTCGAGGATTTCTTTGGCGGCGGGGCGGGTCGCTCGCGGAACCGCCCCGGCCGCGGCCGCGATCTCCAGGTCGGCGTGGAGCTCGCGTTTGAGGAAGCGGCGTTCGGCGCCGAGAAAAGTATTTCGCTTCGCAGAGAGGAAGCCTGCTCCGGGTGTCGCGGGGAGGGGACCAAGCCCGGCACGTCACGGACCGCCTGCGGCGTCTGCCGGGGTTCGGGGCAGGTGCAGGTCTCCAGCGGTTTTTTCAGCATTTCAAGGCCCTGCCACCGCTGCGGCGGAGAGGGGAGTCTCATCAGCCATCCCTGCCCGTCGTGCCGCGGGTCCGGTCGGGCCGTCATCGAAAGAAAAGTGCAGGTGAAAATTCCTCCCGGGGTCGACAACGGCCTGCGCCTGCGGGTGACGGGGGAAGGGGAGGCCGGCGTCCGCGGGGGTCCGCGCGGTGATCTCTATGTCGCGATGACGGTCAAGCCTCACGAGCTTTTTACCCGGCGTGAGAATGACGTGCTCTGTGAAGTCCCGGTGAGCTTCGCCCAGGCCGCGCTGGGGGCCGAGATCGAGGTCCCGACGCTGACCGGGAAAGCGCCGCTGAAGATCCCGGCAGGGACCCAGACCGGAAAAGTGTTTAAGCTCAAGGGCAAGGGGATCGCCTCGCTCAACGGCCGCGGCGTCGGCGACGAGGAAATCCGGATCTTCGTCGAAACCCCGGCGCACCTTTCCGAAAAACAAAAAGAGCTTTTGTGGCAATTCGCGGCGGCTTCCGACGAGAAGACGCAGCCTTTTTCGCGATCGTTTATCGAGAAAGTAAGAAAGATTATTTCAAAATAATTAAAATCCGAAGCACGAAATTCGAAACAAGAACCAAAATTCGAATGACAAAAATTCTAAATAACCGTTTAGGGTATTCGAATTTAAAGTATTTGAATTTATTTCGGATTTTGAATTTCGGATTTGTTATTAGGAGGTTTTTATGCCGACGTATGAGTACCGGTGTTTGAAATGCCGCAGGAAGTTTGAGAGGCTCCAGCGGATCACCGAGCCTCCGCTCGGGCGTTGTGTGTTCTGCAAGGGCAAGGCCGAGCGTCTCATCAGCGCAGGAGTCGGGCTCATCTTCAAGGGCTCCGGGTTCTATAGCACCGATTACAAGAAAAAGCCCAAGGATGCCGTCAAGAGTGTTGCTTCCGAGCCCAAAGCAGCCTCCCCAAAAGAACCGAAGACGGAATCCACTCCAAAGAAAAACTAAACCTACACCTGGCGACGGGTGACAATTCTTCCCCTCCTTACGAAGGAGGGGAGCGGGGAGGTTAAACCAAGACTCCTCCGGTCGCCGAAGGCGACCACCTCCCCTTCGTAAGGGGAGGAATGCTTATGGTGTTTGAAGGAGGTTTGATGGGGATGTCTGTTAGGAAGCAAGCGTGGGTTTATGTGGCGCTCTACGCAGGACTTATTTTCTCTCTCTCCTCTCTTGAGCGACCTCTTCCGGCCCTCGAGCGCTTCCAGAAATACCATCTTGATTTTCTGCTTCATGTTGTAGAATATGGGATTCTTGGCGCGTTATTGGCGCGGGCGCTGGGTTTGAGTTTTGAATCCAGAGCGGCATGGGAGATAGGCGTGGCCGCTTTTTGGATCGGCTGTCTCTACGGGGCGACCGATGAGTGGCATCAGAGCTTCGTGCGTTACCGGGAGGCCAGCGTGTGGGACTGGGCGGCCGATGCGGGAGGGGTTCTTTTGGGGACGTTTCTTTGGATCGATAGGAAAGAGAAAACATGCCCGAAATAAAGGCGTTTCGTGGCTGGCGGTACGACCCCGGAAAAGTCAAGAATTTCTCGGCGGTTTGCGCCCCGCCCTATGACGTGATCTCGCCGAAAGAGCAGGGGGCGCTGTACCGCAAAAGCCCCTATAACGTAATCCGCCTGGAGCTTGGAAAAAAAGAACGCGGCGACTCCGCGCGGCGCAACTCCTACACGCGGGCGAGCGATTTTCTCCGGCGCTGGAAATCCGATGGGGTCCTTGTCCGGGAGAGCATGCCGGCGCTCTACGTGTACCGGCAGGACTGGGGGGACGGCGGACGCCCTTATTCGCGTCTGGGATTTCTCGCGGCGATGACCATCGACGAGAAAGCGGTGTTGAAGCATGAAAATACGCTGGCCGGTCCCAAGAAAGACCGCCTGGCCCTTTTAAAAGAGACGCGCACGAACTTGAGCCCGATCTGGGGGCTTTTTGAGGACGGAGACCGGCGGGTCGGCCGCGCGCTCGGCCAGACGCTTAAAACCCGGCCCGCGGTGGACATCGCGCCGGACGGCGTGCGCCATCGCCTCTATGTCGAGACCCGCCCCGGCGTCGTGGACGCGGTGGCGGATGCGATGCGGCGCAAACCGATGTTCATCGCCGACGGACATCACCGGTTTGAAGTGTCCTGCCGGTTCAGGGACTGGATGCGTTCCCAAAGGCCCCACGGAAACGGCGACGCCGCCTGGGAACGGGTCCTGGTTTATTTTTCCGATTGCCTGCATCATTCCTTCAAGATTTACCCCACGCACCGGCTTATCCGGACGGAGAAAAAAGGCGGGGCCCTTCTGGGAGCGCTGGAAAAAGCGGGCGCGCTCCGGCCCGCGCGCGATCTCTCGGACATTCTCGGGAGGCTTTCCAAATGCCGTCCGCCACTAAGGCGCCGGCGGACAGG
This sequence comes from Candidatus Omnitrophota bacterium, assembly GCA_016180585.1. GTDB lineage: Bacteria > Omnitrophota > Gorgyraeia > 2-02-FULL-51-18 > 2-02-FULL-51-18 > JACPAX01. The sequence goes on from JACPAX010000008.1 coordinate 19,150, forward strand.
CGCGCCCGCGTATGACTTCGGCGTCTATGCCGGAGGAAAGAAATTCTATCGGCTGACGCTGGATCCGCGCCGACTCTCTGAGAACGGCAGGCCGACCCTCGTGGACCGACTCGATGTCTCGGCGCTTCACCGGCGGGTCCTGGAGCCCTGCTATGGGATACGGGAGGTTGAAAAATCCCGCGCGATCGACTTCACGCGCGACCCGCGGGAGGCCGTCCGGCGCGTCCGGCGGGGGGAGTTTGACCTGGCCTTTTTCCTGAGGCCGACCTCGCTCGCCGAAATGATCGAGGTTTCCAGAAAAAACCTCAAGATGCCGCAGAAATCCACCTATTTTTATCCGAAGCTTCTCTCGGGGCTGGTGTTTCACGGACTGGACGATGATTAAGCCCAAGGCCCTGACCTCGCTTTCCGTTTTTTTTCCCTGCTACAACGAAGCGGAAAACGTCGGCACACTCATCAGGGAAAGCGTCGAGATGGCCGATCGCTACGGCGTCGACTACGAGATCGTCGTCGTCGATGACGGCTCGCGGGACCGGACCGCCGAGATCGTCTCGGAATGGCGGGAAAAAAATCCCCGCGTCCGGCTCGTCCGGCATTCCGAAAATAAAGGCTACGGCGCCGCGGTCCGGTCCGGTTTCGAAAACGCGGCCAAAGACCTTGTGTTTATGACCGACGGCGACCGGCAGTTCCGCGTGGCCGAGATCGAGAAGCTTTTTTCAAAAATCGACAGCTGCGACGTGGTGACCGGCTACCGGATCGGGCGGCGGGACAAGGGGTACCGGCGTCTCAACGGCCGGCTCTGGACGGCGCTCACGCGGTTTTTGTTTGGCCTGCCGGTGCGAGACGTCGACTGCGCGTTCAAACTCGTCCGGCGCCACGCGATGGAAAATCTCAAGCTTGAGTCAAACCAGCTTCTGATCCACGCGGAGTTTCTGGCCCGGCTGAAGAAAAGAGGCTGCAAGATCGAGGAAATAGGGGTCACGCATTATCCGCGGGAAAAGGGGAAGGCCACCGCGACCGCGCCGCTCCGCGTTTTAAAGACTTTTGCCGAACTCTTCAGGCTTTATTGGAGGCTGCGGTGAGGCCGGCCCGAAGAGGTTGAACCCACGGGGGCGGTGTGCTATGATTTCTACTCATTATGTCACCCTTTGAGACGAAGGTCAAAGCCGCTCCCGTTCGTCTTTTCAAGCGCCGGGACATCCCCGAAGGTCTGTGGACCAAATGCGATGAGTGCGGGGAAATCATCTACAACAAGACCCTTGAGGAAGATTCCAAGGTCTGCCCCAAGTGCGACTATCACTTCACTCTCTCGGCCCACGAACGCGTGGCCCAGCTGATTGACGAAGGGACCTTCAAAGAGAAGGACAAGCATCTGGTCTCGGCCGACCCAATCAAATTCAGGGGGCCCAAGTCCTATCCGGCGAAGCTGAAAGAAGACCAGGAGTCCACGGGGCTCGTCGACGCGGTCATAACCGGTGAGGGGTTGCTCAACGAAATCCCGGTGGCGTTGGGGGTCACGGATTCGCATTTTATCATGGGGTCCATGGGGTCGGTGGTGGGAGAGAAGCTCACGCGGCTCATCGAGTCGGCGACCCGGAAGAAGCTGCCGCTCGTCATCGTCTCGGGGTCGGGAGGCGGCGCCAGGATGTACGAGGGGATGTTTTCGCTGATGCAGATGGCCAAGACCTCTCAGGCGCTGGCCAAGCACCATGAGGCCGGTCTCCTCTTTATTTCCGTGCTGACCAATCCGACAATGGCCGGGATCATGGCGAGTTTCGCCTCTCTCGGGGACCTGATTCTGGCCGAGCCGAGGGCGCTCATCGGTTTCACGGGGCCGCGCGTGATCGAGCAGACGATACGGCAAAAGCTGCCGGACGGGTTTCAGACCTCGGAGTTTCTCCTGGAGCACGGGATGATCGACAAGATCGTCCATCGAAAGCAGCTGAAGGCCTCTCTCTGTCAGTTCATCAACTATTTCAAATGAATCGCGGAGTCGTTTAAAGATCATGGCGCAAGTGAGTCTCGCCCGGGTCAGCAAAGTCTATCCGGGGAATATCCAGGCGGTTTCCAACGTGAACCTCTCGATCGAGCGGCGGGAGTTCATCGTCCTCGTCGGTCCCTCGGGCTGCGGCAAGACCACGATCCTGCGCATGATCGCGGGCCTGGAGGAAATCACGCAGGGTAAAATTTACATCGGCGACAAACTCGTCAACGAGGTCCCGCCCAAGGACCGGGACATCGCGATGGTGTTTCAAAATTACGCGCTTTATCCGCACATGACGGTATTCGAAAACATGGCCTTCGCGCTCAAGCTTCGGAAGTATCCGAAGTCCGAGATCGAGTCGAGGGTCAATGACGCGGCCGAGATCCTCGGGATCAAAGCGCTTTTGGAGCGCAAGCCCAAGGAGCTCTCGGGAGGACAGCGCCAGCGCGTGGCGCTGGGTCGGGCCATCGTGCGCAAACCCCTCGTGTTCCTGTTTGACGAGCCGCTGAGCAATCTCGACGCGAAGCTGCGCGTGCAGATGAGGACCGAGATCAAAAAACTTCACCAGCGGCTTCAGGCGACGATCATCTACGTGACGCATGACCAGACCGAGGCGCTCACGATGGGGGACCGCATCGTCGTCGTCAAAGACGGGACCGTCCAGCAGGTGGCCGATCCAATCACGCTTTATGACCGGCCGGTGAATAAATTCGTCGCCAGCTTTATCGGCAGCCCGCCGATGAATTTTCTGACCGGGGCCATCTCGCACATCGACACCAAGTTTTATTTTCAAAACGGCCCGTTCAAGGTCCGGATCGCGGACGCCGCGGCGCCGAGACTCATGCCTTACGGAAACAAAGAGGTTATTTTCGGAATCCGTTCGGAAGACATCTATGACAAGCTCTTCGCCACGGAGGCGTCTCCGGACAATACGGTGCGCGCGACCTGCGAAGTCGTGGAGCCCATGGGGGCCGAGGCGTTCCTTTATCTGAGGACGGGCGCGAATTCCTTTATCGCCCGCGTTTCCGGCCATGTGCGTCCCAGCGTCAATCAGGACCTGGACCTGGTTCTGGACATGGGAAAAGCGCACTTTTTTGACAAACATACGGAAAAAGCGATTCTGTAGCTTCGGGTTTTTCGAACCGTGAGGCCCGTTCATTGCCTCCTTATTTCATACCGCTGGTAGCGTTTGTCGTCTGGGCCCTGGCCCTGTTGTCCTATCTGCCCCTCCTGAGACTTGACCTTCCGCTGGCGGACCAGCTGGTCGCCCCGCAGTTTCTGATCGTGGGGGTTCTTCTGGTGACGGTCTGGGCGCTCTCGGGGCCGATCACCGCGTCGGTGTTGAGCGCGCTGTCCATCCTTTTCATCCTTTATCTCTCGCTTGTGTACAAACAGCCGGCGCTTGCGGTCCAGGTGCTTTTCCAGGCGGGTCTTTTTATCGCGGTGGTTTCCTACCTGCACGAGGTCCAGCGCCGAAATAACCGAAGAGAAATCGTGCGGGAGAAACTGATGGAGGACCTGACGCTGCTTCGCCAGGAACAGCGCAAAAAAGACGAGCTTAAACTGGCGCTGGAGCAAAAGAGTCGCCGCTATTTCCACCTCCAGAAGTTTTCGGAAGACCTGAAGGAGGCGGAAGGTCTCGGACAGGCCGCGCAACGCATCGTCCGGGAGTCCCGCGAGGCGCTTCCAAAGGCGGCCGAATGCGCGCTGTATCTTGTGGACGAAGCCAGACAGGAACTTTCGTTGGCCGCGGGATGGCGGGCGGACGGCGGCGGCGTCCGGCTGAAGCTGGGCAGCGTTTTTGACCAATGGGTGATGAAGCGCTCGCAGGCGCTTGTGATACAGGACAGCCATAACGATTTCCGGTTTTCCGCGGAGGCCGACGCCCCCCTTGAAAGGGGTCCGTCCGCATCCGGCGGCGAAGGGGGGGGCTTGCGCTCGGCGTGCGTCACGCCGCTCATGACGGAAAATAAAGTGCTCGGCGTGCTTCGGGCCGGCGCCGCCGAGGAAGGGGCATTCAACGCCGATGACCTGAGGCTCCTCAACGTGATTTCCAATCTGGGCGCCGTCGTCCTGAGAAACTTGAGGCTCTATGAAAAGATGCAGGAGCTGGCCTCAAAAGACAGCCTGACGGGACTTTACCTGAGCCGGTGTTTTCAGGAAAGAATCGGCGAGGAGATCCTGCGCGCGCGTTACGGCCACACGCCGTTTTCGCTGATCATTCTCGATATCGACCACTTCAAGCGCTACAACGACGAGTACGGGCACGCGGCGGGGGATCTCGTCCTCCGGCATATCGCCGGGCTTGTTTTGGGTTGTGTCGCCAGGGGGGACTTCGCCGCCCGTTACGGCGGGGAGGAATTCGCGATTCTTTTGCCGAACCTGCCGAAGCGGGAGGCGGTGGGATTGGCGGAGAGCGTGCGGGCCCGGATCGAACAAAATAAATTTTACCTGCGCCGCGTCGAGAACCGGGTCACGGCCTCGCTGGGCGTGGCCGGTTTTCCCGAGGACGGCCAGGTCAAGGAAGCGCTCATCCGCCAGGCGGACAAAAACCTTTATGAAGCCAAGCGCCTGGGGAGGAACCGCGTATGTGGAAATTCCTGATCCTCAACGTGCTCTGGTTTTCGATTCTCTTCCTGGTCCATTTCTTCGGCAATCCCCCGGCCCGCCGCTTCGTCTTTTTTTCGATTTTCGTCGCGGCGGGCATTTTTGCTTTTCAGAACACCGTCGACCCGCTGGGCTGGGCGTATTACGCGGTCTATTCCCTGGTGATCTATGTCACCGCGTCCCGTTTCAGGGAATGGGCCGCCGCCCGCTCGGGGTTTTTGGATGGGGAGATCCGTTTCCTGTCGGAGGAACACGAGAGCCGGAAAACGGAGCTGGCCGTTCGCGGAGACCAGACCGGGACGGCCGCCCGCAAGGCCAACGAAATTTTTCAGATTTACGAGAAGGCGAGGGAGATGTCGCAGAGCCTGGACCGGCTCGAGACCTTCGTGATTTTCGGCGAGGCGCTTGCGCAGAACACGGCGTTTGACGAGCTGAAACTTGTGTTCTGGGACGGAAAAGAGGAGGCCGGCGCTCTCTCGGGCCGGGAGGTTTACAGGCTGGATTATTCGGTGTTCGGAAGTTTTTTTGACCGCGGAGTCTTCCTGAGGGACCGCGACGGGTTGAAGGCCGACCTGACGCCCGAAGAGGACAGGGCCCTCCGGGACTCTTGGGCGAACGAGGGAGGCCAGGCCGCGGAAAGGTCCTCCCCGACCGCCGTCTTCCCGGTGAGGCTCGAGAAGGAGATCTTTGCGGCGCTCATTTTGAACGGATGCGGGGCTGCGGGGAGCCATCCCGTCTCCATTTTGGCGCACAGCTTCGCCTCCGAGATGCAGCGGCTCAGGCTCTACGAACACGTCGAGAGGCTTGCCATCACCGACGGCCTGACCGGCGTCTATGTGAGACGGCATCTCATGGACCGCTTTCGGGAAGAAATGGACCGCTGCAAACGTTTCGGGCTCAAGCTCTCGTTTCTGATGATTGACGTGGACCATTTCAAGCGCTTCAACGACGATTACGGCCACCTCGTCGGCGATGTGGTGCTCAGGCACGTGGCCGCGACGATCAGGAACAACACGCGCGAAGTGGACCTCGTGGGGCGCTACGGAGGGGAGGAGTTTGGGGCGCTTCTCATCGAGACGGACGAGTCTCACGCGGTCGCGGCGGCCCAAAGAATCCGGCAGGCGGTCGCGGAGAAAACATTCACCGCCTATGACGAAAATCTGAAGGTCACGATCAGCGTCGGATGCGCCACGTACTCCCCCGGGAGGAGCGAGGCGTCTTCCATCGTTGAGTGCGCGGACAAAGCGCTTTACGAGGCGAAGCGCCAGGGGAGAAACAGGGTATGCTCGGAGACAGGATGAGGAGTTCGGAGTAGGGAGTTCAGAGTTCGGAGACAGTTTTTGAGTCGTTTAGTTCGGAGACGTTTTTCTCCGAACTCAAAAACTCTTTACTGTCTCCGAACTCCGAACTCCCAACTCCGAACTTCTGATATAATGGGGCGTTATGAAACAAAGCAGCGACCATAAACCGCTCCGGGCCCGCACGGCGGCGATCGGCGTGGACATCGGCGGCACCAACATTAAACTCGGGCTCGTCGCGCCGGACGGACGGGTGCTTCTGCGGGGATCTTTCCAGACGCGCGCCGACGAGGGGCGGGCCGGGGTTCTTGGAAGGCTGGTCGAAAATATCCTGGCCGTTTCCTCCGCGGCGCGGCAAAAAGGATGGGGAGTGAAGGGCGTCGGCATCGGCGCGCCGGGCCCGGTGGACGTTCGTAGAGGATGGGTCTATTTTTTTCCCAATCTTCCCGGCTGGAAGAATACGCCGCTTAAGGCCATTCTTGAGCGGCGCCTGCGTCTGCCGGTCGCGGTGGACAACGACGCGAACGTGATGGCGCTGGCCGAATTCCGCTTCGGCGCGGGCCGCGGGGCGGATCCGATGGTGGCGTTGACGCTCGGCACCGGGATAGGCGGCGGTCTGGTGATCGGGGGCAGACTTTTTCACGGCCCCGCTTATTCGGCGGCGGAGCTGGGGCACATTTCCATCCAGGAGGACGGCCCGCTCTGCGGCTGCGGAAGCCGCGGCTGCGTGGAGACTTATGTCGGCAACGGCTATTTCGTGAGGGAGCTTAAAAAAAGACTTAAGGCCGCCTCAGCCGCCGGACGCGGACGGACCCGCCGACGTTTCGGCGACGGGGGCCATGGCTTGCTTGAGGGCTGGGTCTTCAGGGAAAAAAGAGAGCTGACCCCGAAGCTTGCGGCCCTCGCGGCCCGGAAAGGCGACCCGGTCGCTTCGAAGCTCTGGGAGGAGACCGGCGAGCGTCTGGGGACGATGCTGGCGGGTCTGGTCAACGCGCTCAATCCCCAGAAAATCGTTCTTGGGGGAGGGGTGGCGCAAAGCGGATCGCTGCTTTTCGGGCCGGTGGTCCGGACAATCGGGAAAAAAGCTTTTCCGATAGCGGCGCGTTCTGTTAGAGTAGTGCCTGCGGCGTTCGGCGTCGACGCCGGTGTCGTCGGCGCCGCCGCGCTTCTTTTTGAAGGCCGGAACAAACCATAAAGAATTTGCTTTGGGTCTCCATGAATTTTTTCAAGATATCGCATCCTAAGGCTAAGCTTGGCCGCGGGGCCTGCCGCCTACGGGACTCTATTTTCTTCAAGTGCTTCGCCTTGAATAAAATAGAGGACTCCCCTTCGGCGTCACCCGCGGCGGTTTTCCTTCTGGTTTTGGTTTTCTCTTTCTACTCTCTTGTCCCGCTTTTTGCCGCTTCCGATTTGCCCAAAGAAGAGGAAGGCCGGGCGCCCGTCCAGGTGCACGGCGACACCGTCGAGTATTTTCATGAAGAGGAAAAGGTGGTCGGCACGGGCCACGTCTCCATCGATTATGAGGGCGCGACGCTCACGGCGGACAAGGTCACGGTCTACATGAAGACGAAGCTCGCGGTGGCCGAGGGAAACGTCGTGCTGACGCAGAAGGGGAGCGTGTACAAGGGTTCCCGGGCGGAATACAATTTTGAGAAGAAGGCGGGGAACGTCTCCGGGATGGACGGATTCATCGATCCCAGCTTTTACGGGAAAGCCCAAAAGATAGAAAAGATTTCGGAGGGGCATTACCGGGCGACGGGCGGCTACGTGACCACCTGTTGCGGCGACAGCCCCTTCTACAAAATACAGGCCCAGCAGGTCGACATTTACCCCGAAAAAAAGGTCGTGATCAAAAATGCCCTTGTCCTCGTCAAGGGCGTGCCGATCTTTTATATTCCCTATTACGTCCAGCCCCTTTTTGACTTCGAGCGCTTTCCGGTCCAGGTTGTGCCCGGCAAAAATCAGGAGTGGGGATCGTTTATCCTGAGCAAGTGGCGGTACAATCTCATGGATACGCCCGCGGTGAAATCCAGGGGAAACATTCTTCTGGATTACCGCGCCCGGCGCAGCGTCGGCGTCGGCGTGGAAAATTATTACCGGACGGACGCCCTGGGCCGCGGCGCTTTCAAGTTTTACAGCGCCGAGGACAGGGAGCCGCCCGACGGCGTCGAGACCCCGAGGGACCGCACCCAGTGGAGGCACCAGGCGGCGTTGGGAGAGTCCACGACGTTGATCACCGAGATAAACAAGCTCAGCGACGCGACGGTCATCAAGGATTTTTTCTTCCGCGAGGAGTACGAGAAAAACGCGTTTCCGGACAATTACGCGTCCCTCATCACCGCAAGGCCGGAATACACGTTCAGCGTTCTCCATCGCCAGCGCTTCGACGATTTTTTCTCGGTGGTCGAGAGGGCCCCCGAGCTGCGCTTCGACACTCATAACCGCCAGTTCGCGGAGACCCCGTTTTATCTGCGCCAGGAAGTCCAGTTTTCCAATCTAAAAAAACAGTTCGCCAATTCCGACGAGGGGCTGGACACGCTGCGCCTGGACGCCAATCACACGCTGACTTACGCCGGCCATTTGGGCGCGGTTTCCGTCGCGCCGCATCTGGGGACCCGGCAGACGTATTATTCGCGCGAGATCGTAGGCGACCGCTCGCTTTGGCGCGGGACCTTTGACCCCGGGGTGGACCTCAGCACGCGTTTTTACAGGGTGTATGACGTTTACGTCAAAAAATTCGGGCTTGATTACAATCAGCTCCGCCACACGTTTACGCCGACCGTCAGTTACGATTGGCGGCCGAGTCCCACGGTATCCCGGACGCTTCTTCAGCAGTTTGACGCGCTCGACGCGATCGACAAGAGAAATATCCTGCGGTTTAACTTTGAGAATAAACTTCACGCCAAAGAGCACGCCAAAGACGGAACGCTCGTCGCGCGCCAAATCGCAAGAATCATTCCCTCCTTCGGGGTGGATCTCCATACCGGCCGTCTGGAGGATGTGGCGATAGACGCCGAGCTCAGGCCTTACTCGTGGCTGGGGCTTGAGGCCGACGCCACGTATGACGCGCAGGCGCACGACGTCGACACGGCGAACTTCGATTTTTACCTGGGCAAAACGGAGAACTTTCGGCTCGCCGTGGGGCAGCGGTACGTGCAGGACCAGAGCAGCCAGACGACGGGCCAGGTCAACTGGAGGCTTTCACCCGATCTGGAAATCAAGGTGTATGAACGCTACGAATTCCAGACCCGGGAGTCCAAAGAGTTCGAGTTCATGATCTCCAGGGCCTTCAGCTGCGTCATCGTGGATTTTACCTACAATCACGGCGACGGGGACACGTTTTATTTTGTGTTCCGGCTCAAAGGCTTCCCGAAGGCCTCCTTCAGCCTGAACCAGTCGTATAACCGGCCGAAGTCGGACGACCCGACGCGGCCCTCGATGTTTTCCATTTAAATGAAACTGTCGGTGGTCGGCTGCGGCTACGTGGGGCTGGTGTCCGGGGCGTGTCTGGCGTCCCTCGGGAACGAGGTGGTCTGCGTCGACATCGACAAGCGGAAGATCGCGCTCTTAAAAAAAGGGAAGATGCCGATCTACGAGCCCGGTCTCGGGGACCTCGTGCGCGAAAACGTCCGGAGGCGCCGCCTTTTTTTCACTTCGGACCTGAAGCGGGCCGTAAGGAAATCGGACGTGATTTTTATCGCGGTCGGCACTCCGCCGCGGCCCAACGGCGGGGCGGACTTAAGCTTTGTCGAGAACGTCGCGCGGACCATCGCCGAAGAGATGAATTCTTTCAAGATCATCGTCGAGAAGAGCACCGTCCCGGTGGAGACCGGCGAATGGATCCAAAAAACCGTCGAACGCTACGCCAAAAAAGGCGCCAAGTTTGAGGTGGCCTCAAACCCCGAGTTTTTGCGCGAGGGGACGGCGGTCAAGGACTTCATGCATCCGGACCGCGTCATCCTGGGCGTCGAGTCCAAAAAGGCGGAGGAGGCCTTAAGGCAGATTTACCGGCCGCTCAAGGTCCCGATCGTCGCCACCGACATCCGGAGCGCCGAGATCATCAAGCACGCGTCCAATTCGTTTCTGGCGATGAAGATTTCCTTCATCAACGCGATCAGCAATCTCTGCGACGCCGCGAAGGCCGATGTCGGCCAGGTCGCGCTCGGGGTGGGGCTTGACCGGAGGATCGGCCCCGCGTTTCTCAACGCGGGCATCGGATTCGGCGGTTTCTGTTTCCCCAAGGACCTGGCGGCGTTCATCCACCTCTCGGAAAAGCTGGGCTACGATTTCGAGCTCCTCAGGGCCGTCGAGAAAATCAACCAGAACCAGAAGGCCGTCTTCCTGAAAAAAATCGATCAGGCGATCTGGAACGTGGGCTCCAAGACCATCGGGGTGCTGGGCCTCTCGTTCAAGCCCGATACCGATGACATGCGTTTTGCGCCGAGCATCGAAATCATCGAGGCGCTGCAGGCGCAGGGCGCCAGGGTCAGGGCGTTTGACCCGCATGCGATGCCGAAGGCCGGGGAAATTTTTAAAAACGTCGTGTTCTGCAAGGACAGTTATTCGGCATGCCGGGGCAGCGATTGCCTGGTGATCCTGACGGAGTGGGATGAATTTAAAAAGCTCGATTTGAAAAAAGTCAAAAAACTTTTGAACCAGCCCGTCATCGTGGATGGGCGAAATATTTACCGGCCCGAGGAAGTGAGGGCGTTGGGGTTTCGGTATTTTTCGATGGGGAGGAGTTGAGAAAGGAAGAAGAAGAGGGGATGAGGGTGGGTTGTGGGTTGTGGGTCGGGGGGTGGGAGTGAGGGGGGGAAGAAGAAGAGGGGATGAGGGTGAGTGGTGGGTTGTGGGTCGGGGGTGGGAGTGGGAGTGAGGGGGGAGGAAAAGAGGGGGGCGGGGGATGAATGACTTGAAGGGGGTGATTCTGGCGGGGGGGCTCGGGAAAAGGCTCTGGCCGCTTACCAAGATTACCAATAAGCACCTGCTGCCGATTTACGACAAGCCGATGATTTATTACCCGCTGAGTCTCCTCGTGGAGGCCGGGATCAAGGACATCCTGATCGTGACCGGCGGCAACCACGCCGGGGAATTCCTGCGGCTTTTGGGCAACGGCCAGGCGTTCGGCCTGAAGCACATCAACTACACCTACCAGGAGGGGGAAGGCGGGATCGCGGAGGCGTTGGGGCTGGCGCGCCATTTCGCGACCGGCAAGAAACTGGCGGTGGTCCTGGGCGACAATATCTTTGAGCACAGCGTGAGACCCATGATTGAATCTTTCAGAAGGCAGAGAAAAGGCGCGCGGGTCCTCCTGAAAAAAGTAAACGACGCCCACCGATTCGGCGTCGCGGACGTGCGCGGCAAGCGCATTTTATCCATCGAAGAAAAGCCTCTCAAGCCGAAATCCAACTGGGCCGTGACGGGCATCTACCTCTATGACTCGGCCGTTTTTGACATCATCCAAACGCTTAAACCCTCGTCCCGGGGAGAGCTTGAGATCACCGACGTGAATAACGCCTATGCGCGGAAAGGCCAGCTTGAGTTTGACACGCTCGACGGCTGGTGGACGGACAGCGGGACCTTTGATTCGCTGCTCAAGGCCAATCAGTTGGTGGCTAGACAAGCAAAATATGAAGCAAGAAGCAGGAAGCATGAGGCAGGAAGCATGAGGCAGGAAGCAGGAAGCATGAGGCATGAAGCATGAGGCATGAGGCAGGAAGCATGAGGCATGAGGCATGAGGCGGGAAGCATGAGGCATGAGGCATGAGGCATGAAGCATGAGGCATGAAGCATGAGGCATGAGGCAGGAAGCATGAGGCATGATAAAAGAACTGTCTTTTCCTGCTTCCTGCTTCCTGCTTCCTGCTTCCTGCTTCATGCTTCCTGCTTCATGTTTCCTGTTTCCTGTTTCCTGCTTCCTGCCTCATCCTTCAAACTTATATTGTAAAGAGGACTTATGAAAGTATTGGTGACGGGGGGGGCGGGGTTTATCGGGTCCTGGCTTGTCCGCTTGTGGCTTCGCGAGGAACCGGGCATTTCGATCGTCAATCTGGACAAGCTGACTTACAGCGGCGATCTGGCGCGTCTCGAGGAGGCGGCGGGCGATCGCCGCCACCGTTTCATCCAGGGGGATGTCTGCGACGCGCGCGCCGTCGGCGAAGCGATGGAAGGCTGTGACGGCGTCGTCCACCTGGCCGCCGAGACGCATGTGGACCGATCGCTTCTCGACGGCAAGGCGTTTATCGACACCAACGCCTACGGGACCTATGCGCTTCTGGAGACGGCCCGGAAAAAGGGCGTGAAGGTTTTTCTCACCGTCAGCACCGATGAGGTCTACGGCAGCCGGGCGAAAGGCTATTTTACCGAGAAAGACGCCCTGAACCCGACGAGCCCTTATTCCGTCAGCAAGGCCGCGGCCGATTTTCTGACGCAATCCGCCGCGCGCACCCACGGCCTGCGCGCGGTGGTGACGCGCGGCTCCAACACGTTCGGCCCTTTCCAGTATCCCGAGAAAGTGATCCCGCTCTTCGTGTCCAACGCGCTCTCCGGGAAAAAGTTGCCGCTTTACGGCGACGGCCTGCATGTCCGCAACTGGCTGTACGTCGAGGACCACTGCCGCGCGATCCTTCTGGCCTTCCGGAAAGGCCGGGCGGGGGAGGTCTACAATATTTCGTCGGGCGTCGAGATGACCAACCGGGAGCTGACGCGCCGGATTTTGAAACTGCTCGACAAGCCGGCGTCCTGCGTGCAAAAGGTCAGGGACCGACTCGGGCACGATCGGCGCTACGCGATCAGCTCGAAGAAGCTGCGCGCGCTGGGCTGGAAAGAAAAATTTTCTTTTGAGCAGTCTCTGCGCGACACCGTCCAGTGGTATTGTCGGAACGTGTCGTGGTGGAAGTCCATCCTCGAAAAATCGCGCGATTTCAAGGACTATTACGCCAGGGCCTATGGGAACGGGTGAAGTCCTTCTGACCGGCGCCACGGGACTTCTCGGCAGGGCGCTTGTCCGGCATCTGGCCGCGGACTATTCGGTCACCGCGGTTTCGAAGAGCGGGGCCGGATCCGTCGTCCCGTGCGATTTGTCGGAAGAGGGAAGTGTCGCCGCCCTGTTCGGCTCCCGGAAGCTCAGCCTGGCCGTGCATGCGGCGGCCTGGTCGGACGTGGACGGCTGCGAGAACGACCCGATGCTCGCGCATCGCGTAAACGCGCTCGGCACGCGGCATCTGGCGCTTGAATGCGCAAGACGCCGGATCCCGCTTGTCTATATCAGCACCGATTACGTATTTGACGGACGGAAAGAAACGCCGTATGAAGAAAAAGACCGGACGTGTCCGGTGAACGTCTACGGGATGACGAAGCTGGAGGGGGAGCATTACGCCCGACTCGCGCCGCGGTCGGTCGTGGTGCGCACGAGCTGGCTTTTCGGCGCCGGGCCTTCCTCCGGTTTTGTGAACGCGATGCTGGGACGCCTGAAAAACGAAGACGCCGTCCAGGTGCTTGACGACCAAGTGGGGGCGCCGACCTATGCGGAAGACCTGTCGGGCGCGATCCGACGGATCGCCGCGTATTTGCTGGATCGGGGACCCGCCGCCGCGATGCCCGCCGGGGGCGGTCTGTTTCACGTCTGCAATGCGGGGAGCGCCACCCGTTATGAAATGGCCCTTCGCATGACGGAGTGGCTGGGTCTTGGGCGTGTCCGTGTTGAAAAGGCCGTGGAAAAATCCGTGCCGGGCCGCGTCGCGATACGGCCGCGCCGCTCGGTCATGTCGCCGGCGCATTTCGAGAATTTTTTTAAAGAGCGGATGAGACCTTGGGAGGAAAGCCTGAAGGATTATTTGAACGGAATGGCCGCATGCGCGCGCTGATTACGGGGATCACGGGATTTGCCGGAAGCCACCTTGCCGAGTTTTTGCTCGGCAAAAAAGGGCTGGAGGTGGTGGGTGTCGGGCGCATGCCGCGCGACCGCGCCGCCCAGGGCCGCCTGAGGCCTTTCTTCGGTAAAATCGCCTATGTCGAGGCGGACATCGCCGATTTTTCCGGGATGAGGCGGGTCCTGAAAAAATTCCGGCCCGAGCGGATTTTTCATCTGGCGGGCGTCTCCTCGGTCCGGGAATCCTGGAAAGACCCGGCCCGGACGTTGCACGTCAACGTCCAGTCCCAACTGGGGATTTTTGAGGCGGTTCGCGGGCTCGGGCTCCGCTCGCGGATCCATGTGGCCGGCTCAAGCGAGGTGTACGGCGATGTCCCGGACGGGCGCCGTTCCATCGGCGAGGGGGCGCCGTTCAGGCCCTTCACTCCCTACGGCGTGTCCAAGGCGGCGCAGGACCTTTTGGTTTATCAGTATTTCCGCAGTTTCAGGCTCCCGGCCGTCGCGACCCGGGCTTTTCCCCACGCCGGACCGGGGCAGGACGAGGGTTTCGTGGCCAGTAATTTTGCCAGACAGATCGCGCTCATCGAGGCGGGAAAACAGGAGCCGGTGCTGCGGGTGGGAAATCTCCGATTGGTGAGGGATTTTACCGACGTTCGGGATACCGTGCGGGCGTACTGGATGGCGTTGGAAAAAGGGGATCCCGGGCAGTCTTATAATGTCTGCCGCGGCGAAGGGATTCCGCTTCGCCGGATCGTCGAAGTCTACCTGAAGGCCTCTTTCGTGAAGGTGAAGGTCGTGGTGGACCGCCAACGGCTCAGGACCAACGAGCCGCCGCGCCTAGTGGGCGATTCGTCGAAATTGAGGGAGCGGACGGGCTGGAGGCCTCTCATCGGCACGCGCACGACGCTCGTGGATCTTTTGAATTATTGGAGAGGTGAAATTGGCCGTTAACGAGCTTTGCCGAAAGATACGCTCCGGCGCCGCGCAGATCGCGGTCGTGGGGCTGGGCTACGTCGGCCTGCCGCTTGCGGTCGCGTTCGCCAAAAAAGGCTTCAGGGTCATCGGGGTCGATACGGACCGCCGGAAGATCGCCTCTCTTTCGGCGGGGCGCTCGTACGTGCTCGACGTGCGGTCGGACGATCTTGGGAGGGTCCTGCGCCGCGGCCGGTTCACGCCGGCGGCCGATTACGCGCAGATCGCTTCCTCGGACGCCGTCATCGTTTGCGTCCCCACCCCTTTGAGCAAAACCAAAGAGCCGGACATCTCGTTTGTCGTGCAGGCGACCAAGTCCATTCTGCGGCATCTGAAGAAAGGGCAGCTGGTGGTCTTGGAAAGCACGACTTATCCCGGGACCACCGAAGAGGTGGTGCTGCCGCTTTTGCAAAAATCCGGCCTGCGTTTCGAAAAGGATTTTTTTCTCGCGTTTTCCCCCGAGCGGGTGGACCCGGGCAACAAGCAATACCCCATCACCTCGATTCCCAAGATCGTCGGCGGCGCCGGGCCGGCGTCCGGCATGGCCGCCAAGACCCTCTACGGGACCATCATGCGCCGCGTCGTTCCCGTTTCTTCGGCGCGCGCCGCGGAGATGGCCAAGCTTCTCGAAAACACGTTTCGGAGCGTCAACATCGGCCTGATCAACGAGATCGCTCTGATGTGCCAGCGTCTTGGCGTGGACATCTGGGAGGTGATCGGAGCGGCCAAGACCAAGCCCTTCGGTTTCATGGCGTTTTATCCGGGTCCCGGCATCGGAGGGCATTGCCTTCCCATCGACCCTCTGTATCTGTCCTGGACGTCCCGCCTGCACGGTTTTACGGCAAGGATGATTGAGCTGGCGGCTTCGGTGAATGAGGAGATGCCGGTGCATGTCGTCGAGCGGATCGCGCATCTTTTGGGCCTGCGGCGGCTCCCGCTCAAGCATTCCGAGGTGCTGGTGCTCGGCCTGACTTACAAGAAAAACGTAAACGACCTGAGAGAGTCGCCGGCGCTCGATGTCTTGAAGATTCTCTTGTCCAAAGGCGCCGGGGTCAACTATTCGGACCCCTATATCCCGTCCGTCAGGCTGCAGCGGCAGACCCTCCGCTCCCGCCGCCTGAGCCCTTCGTTCCTTAAGCGGCAGAAGTGCGTGGTCGTATTGACGGACCATGCGTTGTTTGATTACGCAAGCGTGGTACGGCATTCTTCGCTTGTGCTGGACACCCGGAACGCGCTTCGGAAGTTTCATCCGAGAGAGAACCTGTTTTTCCTATGAAGAGGCCGCGCATCAAAAAAGCGCTCGTGACCGGCATCGCGGGGTTTGTCGGCCTGCACCTGGCCGAGGCCCTGCTCAGGCGCGGGTTTAGGGTTCGCGGTCTCGATAATTTCATGTGCAGCCGCCGGGAAGGGCTGCGCCCGCTGCTCGGGGACATCGAATTCATCGAGGGCGACGTGCGCGACCGCCGCCACGTGCGCAGGGCGGTGGACGGCGTGGACGCCGTTTTTCATCTGGCCGCGATCCGTTCGGTGGTGAAGACCGTGGAGGATCCGCTGGTGGCCCATGAGGTGAACGCGACGGGCGCGTTGCTTCTTTTGGACGGCGCGATGAAAGCGGGCGTGAAACATTTTATTTTTACGTCGACGAGCGCCGTGTACGGCGAGGCCCGGGCCCCGCGCCAAAGGGAAAGCGGGAAGACCCTCCCGATCTCTCCTTATGGGATCGCCAAGGCCGCGGCCGAGGAGTACCTTCGTTATTATTTCCGGCAGACGGGTTTTCCGTCGACCGCGGTGCGCATTTTCAACGTGTACGGACCGCGGCAAAATCCCGAGTCGAAATATTCGCTGGTGATTCCGGGGATGTTGTCCAGGATCCTTGCCGGCCAAAGGCCGGTGATCGAGGGAGGCGGGAGGCAGAGCCGGGACTTCGTCTATATCGGCGATATCCTCGAGGCGTTTTTCAGGATTCTCGGCAACCCCGCGGCCTACGGGAAGGTGTACAATCTGGGCTCCGGCCGCACCACGTCCATCAACGACATTGCCGGGGCGCTGCTTCGCTTGAGCGGAAGCCGGCTCCGGCCTTTGCGCGCCCCCAGGCGTCCCGGGGACCCCAAGCGCACCTGCGCCGACATCTCTCTGATCCGAAAGGAGCTGGGGTGGACGCCGAAGGTGAGTCTGGAAAAGGGGCTGAAAGAGGTCATCGGCTGGGCGACACGGAGTAAAAAAGAGGGGAGCTGCTAGTGGCCGGAAAAAAAAATCAGACGGCGCTCGTCACCGGAGGGGCCGGGTTTCTCGGTTCCCATCTTTGCGAATATTTTCTTGGCAGGGGTTTCCGCGTGATCGGCGTGGACAATTTTATCACGGGCCGCGAGGCGAACGTCCGTCATCTTTTGAAGCAAAAGAACTTCGTTTTCCTGCGCCGGGACGTCTCGGCGCCGTTCGGCGTGAAAGAGAGAGTCCATTACGTGTTTCACTTCGCCTCGCCGGCCAGTCCGCCGGATTATCTCAAGTACCCGATTGAGACGATGAAGGTCGGCGCCTTCGGCACCTATCAGGCGCTGAATCTGGCCAGGGACAAGCGCAGCGTCTTCATCCTGGCCTCCACGAGCGAAGTTTACGGAGACCCGGAGGTGAGCCCCCAGGCCGAGGACTACCGGGGCAGCGTGAACCCCGTGGGGCCCCGCAGCGTTTACGACGAAGCGAAGCGGTTCGCCGAAGCGCTCACGGCGGCTTACCGCCGCGAGCACCGGCTCGACACGAAGATCGCCAGGATCTTCAATACTTACGGCGAACGCATGAGACCGGAAGACGGGCGCGTGATCCCGAATTTTATTTCCCAGGCGCTTCAGGGCAGGCCGCTGACCGTGTACGGCGACGGAAGCCAGACGCGGAGCTACTGTTATGTCGGCGATCTCATTGAGGGGATCGCAAGGCTGGCGCATTCCTCTTTGCGCGGGCCGGTGAATCTCGGGAACCCCGACGAGATGTCGGTGCTGGAGTTGGCGAAGATGGTCCTTAAAATCACCGGGGCCAAATCCGCGCTTGTCCGGCGGCCGCTTCCGGAGGATGACCCCAGAAGGCGCTGCCCCGACATCCGGCTGGCCAAAAAATCCCTGCGCTGGGCCCCCAAGGTCGCTTTGCGTGAGGGGCTCTCCCGGACCATCGATTACTTCAGAAGCCAGGCCCTCGGAAAAAAAATTTAAGTGGAAAATTTTCCTTACCTGTCGGTGGTCATCCCGGTTTTCAACGAGGAAGGCACCATCGCCGAGACCCTGCGGCGCCTCCGCGCTTTCTTTTCTCTGAAAGACTACCCGTGGGAATGCCTTGTCGTGAGCGACGGATCCACCGACCGGACTTGCGAACGCGCGCGGGAGGCGATCGCGGCCCTCTCCGCGGGGGCCCCGTCGAATTTCCGTCTTCTCTCGAACGCCAAAAACCGAGGCAAGGGCGCGGCGGCCCGGCAAGGGATGCTGGCGGCAAGCGGACGCTACATCTTGCTCACGGATGTCGACTTGTCTTCCCCGATCAAGGAAGCGGACAAATTGGTCCTGGCCCTCGAGGAGGGGAGCGACATCGCGATCGGATCGCGCGCGCTGCGCGCCCCCGGCGCGGATGTCCGGCAAAGCCTGCGGCGTCGCATTTCGGGAAGGCTCTTTAACCTTGCCGTGAGGACGCTCCTTTTGAGGGATTTTCAAGACACGCAATGCGGCTTCAAGTGCTTCCGGAAGGAGGCCGCGCACCGCCTGTTTACCCTGCAGACGCTCGACGGATTCAGCTTCGACGTGGAGGTCCTGTATCTGGCCGTAAAAAACGGCATGCAGGTGAAAGAAGTCCCCGTGATGTGGAGCCAGGGACAGGACACCAAGGTCAAGTTTTTGCGCGATTCTTACCGCATGGTCCGCGACCTTTTCTTTCTCCGCCGGAAGTACCTTAGAAAGCGGCGGTTTGTAGTATAATAAAAGAAAAAAGAGAGCCTAACGAAGAAGGAGGTTTCCCCATGAAGAAAAAAATCCTCGTCCTTATGATGGTTGCGGTGTTTGCCGGCGGCGCTTTCGCTTTCGCCGGCTGTCCTCACGGAGGCAAGCCGTGCGCGCTGTCGGGGTCGGAATCCGAGAGCCCGTGTCCGGTCACCCAAAAGTTCCTCAAGAAAGCGCGTTTCTACCTGGGTAACGCCGAGGCCATCGGCCTGAGCGAAGAGCAGGCGAAGACCCTCCGGGCCCTTCAGGCGGACGTCAAAAAGGACGCGATCCGTCAGGGCGCCCAGATGCAAATCTTCGCGATGGACGTTCAGGCGAAGCTCTCGGAAGAGAAGGTGGACGTCGCCGCCGTCAGCCAGATGATTGAGGAGGAGTCCAAAACCTTTGTCGAGGCCGCCAAACGGACGGTAAGCGCCTACGCGAAGATGAAGGACACGTTGTCGGCGGAACAGAAGGACAAGGCGAAGGCCTTGTGGAAGAAAAAAAGCTAACAGTCCGATGAAAAAGCCCAATCTGCTTCGTTGCTCGGTCGCTCGCTTGTGCGGCGCTATTCCCATAGCGCCTCCGCGCTCGCTCCCTCGCGCCTCGCATCTTGGGCTTTTTGATCAGACTGTTCGGTTAATAGGTTTTTCAGCAGACTGCTGAAAGCAATTCCATAAAAACAGGAGAAAACGATGAAGTCAGTGCGGAGTTTTGCGTTGTTTTTAATCGTCTCGGCTTTGCTGGTGTCGGGCGTGGCGTACGCGAATTGCGGCATGGACCATGGAAAAGGCGGAGTCTGTCCGATGGACAAGGCCGGCGATTATAAATCGACGATTATGGAGGCCGCAGCGGCCCTGAAAGAGACCCATCCGGATTTGTCGGCCAAGCTTGAAGAGATAGCCGCCAAGTGCTGCGAGATCAATCTTCACCAGGGCGCGGATGCCGAAGAAGCTTAGGACTGTTAATTTCTCAAATAACCGGTGAATTGGGGCAGGAAGACCGCGGGTTTTCCTGCCCTAATTTTTTTATGAGCGCCAATCGCCTGATTCGCGAAAAAAGCCCCTACCTTTTGCAGCACGCCCACAACCCCGTGGACTGGTACCCGTGGGGCGAGGAGGCATTTGAAAAAAGCCGCAGAGAAGACAAGCCGATTCTTCTGTCGATCGGTTATTCCACCTGCCACTGGTGTCACGTGATGGAGAAGGAATCCTTTGAGGACCTCCGGACCGCGCGTCTTATGAACGAGGGTTTTGTCGCGGTCAAAGTCGACCGCGAGGAACGCCCGGACATCGACCACCTGTACATAAATTACGTGACGGCCACGACCGGCGGAGGCGGTTGGCCGATGACGGTATTTTTGACGCCGGACCAAAAGCCTTTTTATGGCGGGACCTACTTTCCCCCCGAGGACCGTTTTGGAATTCCCGGCTTCAGGACGCTTTTGGGATCGATGGCGGACGCCTGGAAGACGCGCCGCGCGGAGATTCTCGAGTCCGCCGATTCGGCGGCCGCGTTTTTGAAAAATCAGGAGTTTGCCGCCTCTCCCGGAAAGAACGAATTGTCGGCCCAGACCCTGGACGCGGCCTTCGAGCGCGCCAAATCGGCCTTTGATCCCGGCCACGGCGGATTCGGGGGAGCACCCAAGTTTCCGCGGAGCCACGCGCTGTCCCTCCTCCTCCGCCATTGGCGCCGGTCGAACCATGACGAGGCGCTCCGGATTGCGGAAACGACGCTCAAGGCCATGGCCCGCGGGGGGATGCATGACCAGATCGGCGGAGGTTTTCACCGCTACTCCACGGACCGCCAGTGGAGAATTCCGCATTTCGAAAAGATGCTGTATGACCAGGCCTTGCTCGCGAAGACTTATCTGGAGGCCTATCAGGCCACTCGCGGGGAGGAATACGCGGCGGTGGCGCGAAAAACACTGGAGTATGTCCTGAGGATCATGACGGATTCCGACGGCGGATTTTTTTCGGCCGAGGACGCGGATAGCCCGGATCCCCGGGGGAGCGGCGAAAAGAAGGAGGGCGCCTATTATCTCTGGACGGAAAATGAGATCGAGAAATGTCTGCCCAAAGATTCGGCGGCCGTCGTGGCGTTTCATTACGGGATCGCCCGGGAGGGGAATGCGATCGCCGATCCCCACCGCGAGTTTGAGGGGCTCAACGTTCTTTACCGCGCGCATTCGATTCCGGAGACGGCCGCCCATTTTAAAATCCGCCCGGAAGAAGTCGAAACAATCATGACGCGGGCGGATGCGCGGCTCCTCGAGGTCCGCGCGGCCCGGCCCTCGCCTCATCGGGACGACAAGGTGCTTGCGGACTGGAACGGGCTGGTGATCGCCGCCTTTGCGTTGGCCGGCCGTATTCTGGAAGAGCCCCGTTACACCGCCGCCGCCGAAAGAGCGGCCCGTTTTATCCGTGATCGCCTGAAGGATCCGCACGGCCGCCTGCTTCATCGCTGGCGCGACGGCGAGGCCGCGATACGGGGAAACTTAAGCGACTATTCTTTCTTCATCGAGGGGTGTCTCGAGCTGTATCAGGCGACTTTTGACGAGCGGTGGCTCGAGGAGGCCCGCGCCGACGCCGAAACGATGATCCGGTTTTTCTGGGACTCCGCCTCCGGCGGTTTTTTTCTCACGGCCCGGGACGCCGAAACGCTGATCGCCCGGCCCAAGGACCTTTACGACGGCGCGGTCCCCTCGGGAAACTCGGTCGCGGCGCTGGACCTTTTGCGTCTGGACCGCTTCACGGCGGACGGGCGTTTCCGGGAATACGCCGAAAAGATTTTCGCCGCTTTCGGCGCCACGGTGGCCGGGGACCCGGCGTCCTACCCGCAATTTCTGGCGGCGGTGGATGAGGGCTTGGGCCCCTCGACCGAGATCGTGATTGCCGGGGATCCGGACGACGCGACGGTCCGGGCGATGCTGCGAGAAATTCATTTGCGATTTTTCCCCAATAAAATTATCATGCTTCATAGGCCGGGCCCGGCCGGCCGAAGGCTTGAGGCGATAGCGCCCTACGTCAAGGCGTATCTGCCCGTCGGCGGCAAACCCGCGGCCTATGTGTGCCGCAACCACGCTTGCGAGCTTCCGGTGACGGGGGTAGCGGAGTTAAAAAAGTTATTGGATCGGGAATAATAAGGTTGAACGGATGAAAGTGGCAACAGAAAATCCTTTGAAGCAGGCGCTGGGCTGCGGCCAAAGCATCTGGTATGACGGGCTTGTGTCCCACCGGGAGTTTGAGGACATGATCCGCGAGGACGGGATTCGCGGCGCCACCACCAACCCCACGATTTTTGAGAAATCGCTTTCCGGCGGGGAGTACGACAAAGCGCTTTCCGGCCTCCTGGGGGCGCGTCCGGCCGAAGAAATTTACCGGACGATCGCCGCCAAGGCCGTGCAGGACGTGGCGGACCTTTTTCTTCCGGTGGCTGACCGGACCCGCGGCGAAGACGGTTTTGTGTCGATCGAGGTTAGCCCGCTTCTGGCCCACGACACCCAGGCCACCTTAAGCGAGGCGAGGGAGCTGTGGCGTCTTGTCGGCCGTCAGAATGTCATGATCAAGGTTCCGGCGACGCGCGAGGGGATCCCGGCGGTGCGCGCGCTCATCGCCGACGGGATCCACGTGAACATCACGCTGATTTTTTCGGTGAAGAGGTACCGCGAGGTGATCGAGGCCTATCTCGGCGGGTTGGAGGAGCGGGTTCGCGGCGGCAAGGCCGTGTCCGGCGTCGCTTCGGTCGCGAGCTTTTTTGTCAGCCGGGTCGACACGGCCGTCGACAAAATTCTCGAGGAGAAGATCGCCAAGGCCGCTCAGGGCCCTGAAAAAGAGGCGCTTGAGTCGCTTCTTGGAAAGGCCGCGATCGCCAACTCAAAGGTCGCCTATGACGTCTTCGAGAAAATATTTTTCGGTCCCCGCTTCGAAAAGCTCGGAGCCAAAAACGCGCGGCTTCAGCGGCCGCTTTGGGCCAGCACCGGCACGAAGAACCCGCGTTACGGCGACGTGGTTTACGTCGAGGCGCTGATGGGCCCGCACACGGTGGACACCGTCCCGCCGGCGACGCTCGCCGCTTTTCGGGATCACGGCGTCGCCCGGGCGCGCCTGAAAGACAACGTGCCCGGCGCCTATGAGACGCTGGAGAAGATAGCGGCCGCCGGGATCAATCTTGAAAAAACGACACAGGAACTGGAAGACGCGGGGGTCAAGTCCTTCGGCGACTCTTACAGGAAAATCATCGATTTGATTCGGACAAGGAAATGAACGGGGGCCGTTACCGCCCGAAAGAATCCTGGGGCGATTATCAAGAGAGCCTGAGCGAGTGGACGGACCGCGCGGCCAGGCAGTCTTTGATCCCGAGGATTTGGGCCAAAGACGCCTCTCTGTGGACCGGCGATCCGGAAGGGCAGCGGGAGGTCAGGGCCCGGCTCGGATGGCTTACCGCTCCCGGCCAGTCCAGGGAATTGGCCGGCGACATCCAATCGGTGGTCTCGGAGGTCAGGAAGGCCGGTTTTTCGCATGTCGTGCTGCTGGGCATGGGCGGTTCAAGCCTGGCCCCGGCGGTGTTTCAAAGCATCTTCGGCCGCGCGGAAGGTTATCCGGAGCTTATCGTTCTCGACAGCACCGATCCTCTGCAGGTCAAAGACACCGAGCAAAGAGCAGAGATCGAAAAGACCCTTTTTATCGTATCCAGCAAATCGGGAGGCACGATAGAACTTCTTTCGTTTTTTAAATATTTCTACGACAAAGTGCGGAGCCGCAAAGGCGACGAGGCCGGGAGCCATTTCATCGCGATCACGGACCCGGGGACGCCGCTCGAGACGCTCGCCAAGACACACCGCTTCCGAAAAGTTTTTTTGGCCCCGGCGGACGTCGGGGGGCGTTTTTCCGCATTGACCTATTTCGGTCTCTTGCCCGCCGGCCTCATCGGCGTGGACCTGGACAAAGTCCTCGAGGCCGCGGGAGACATGGCAGGCGCGGTGTCTCCCTCCGTGGCCGTCCGCGAGAACGCGGCCCTTTCCCTGGGCATCGGGATGGCGGTGCTCGCGGAGGAAGGCCGGGACAAGCTGACGCTCCTGACCTCTCCGTCGCTGGAATCTTTCGCCGATTGGGCCGAGCAGCTTGTCGCCGAAAGCAGCGGCAAGGAGGGCGCGGGAATCGTCCCCGTGGTGCGGGAGCCGATCGGCCCCGTCGAGTCCTACGGACACGACCGTTTTTTCGTGGCGCTTCTTTCGGACGGGGAGAAAACCGCCGAAGACACCGCGCTTGAGAAAAAGCTCGCGGAGCTGGCGGAGGCGGGACACCCTGTTCTGCGTTACCGGCTCAGGGAAAAATGGGATTTGGGCGCGGAATTTTTCCGATGGGAGATGGCGACCGCCGTCGCGTGCGCGCTTCTCAAAATCAACGCGTTTGATCAGCCGGACGTGCAGTCCGCGAAGGAGCGAACCAAAGCGCTTCTCGGGGCGTCGGCGGCCGGCAGAGAAATTCCCGTGAAGATTTCCGAAAGAGACCTGGGGACTTTTTGGGAAAACGCCGAGGAGGGGGACTACGCGGCGATCCTGGCTTTTCTGCCGGACCGGCCCGCGCTGCGGAAGGCCCTGACGGACCTTCAACGGGAGATCAGAGACCGCCGGAAGATGGCGGTTACCGTCGGGCTGGGGCCGCGTTACCTGCATTCCACCGGGCAACTCCACAAGGGCGGGCCCAACAAGGGCGTGTTTTTGCTGGTGACCACGGAGCACGCGGAGGACCTGCCGGTGCCCGGGGAGCCGTACGGCTTTGCGCGCCTGGAACTGGCGCAGGCGATGGGGGAGATGGAGGCGCTCGAGGAAAAGGGCCGGTGGGTTTTTCATTACCGGCTAAAAGAGGCCTCCGGGCAGGAGCTGGATCGGCTCGCCGGCGATGTCCGGGTGGCCCTGGGATGAAATTCACTCCGGCTGCCGGGCTTCCGGGAGTATGGGTGGTTGAGCCCGACGTCCGTCGGGACGCGCGCGGGTTTTTCTTTGAAGCCTACAGCGCCCGTTTTTTTAAGGAGAACGGGATCGGAGAAGTCTTCGTCCAGGACAATCACAGCCTCTCCCGGCGGGGTGTCCTGCGCGGTCTGCACTTTCAGGTCGAGCCGCATGCCCAGGCGAAGCTTGTGAGCGTCCTGCGCGGCAGCGCGTTTGACGTCGTGGTGGACATCCGCAAAGAATCCGGCACGTTCGGCCGCTACGCGACCGAGGTTCTCTCCGCCGAAAACCGGAAGACGGTGTATATCCCCAAGGGGTTCGCCCACGGGTTTCTCGCGCTCGAGGACGACACCCATTTTCTTTACAAGGTCTCGGATTTTTATTCTCCCGCCGGCCAGCGGGGCATTTTGTGGAACGACCCGCAGATCGGGATCCCCTGGCCGGCGATCGAAGGCGGTTACCTCCTCTCCGAGAAAGACAAGAAAAATCAGACCCTTGAGACTTATCGACAATCCTGAACTTCTGGACCGGGCGCTGGAGGTCCTGTCGGCCTGCGACTCGGCCGCGGTGGACACCGAGGCGGACAGCCTGCACCACTACGCCGAAAAACTCTGTCTGGTGCAGATCAGCACGCCGGACGACGATCTGGTGATCGATCCCCTCGCCGGATTGGACCTGGGCCCGCTCTGCCGTCTCCTCGAAGAAAAAAAACTCGTCTTTCACGGCGCGGATTTTGACATCCGCATGCTGAAGAAATCTTCCGGTTTCGAGCCGAAAGAGATTTTTGACACGCTGCTGGCGGCGCAGCTTCTCGGCTATGAGAAACAGGGCCTCGCGGACCTGGTCGCGCGGCACTACGACGTGACGCTCTCCAAGGCAAACCAGAAAGCGGATTGGTCCCGACGTCCGCTCGGCGACGATCTTCTGAAGTATGCGGCCAACGACACGCATTATCTTCTGCCGCTTCGCGCCAAGCTTCGGGGGGAGCTTGAGGCGCTCGGCCGCGAGGGGTGGCACCGGCAAAGCTGCCACAGGCTTCGGGAGTCGCTCGCGAACTGGGAGGAAAATCCCGTTGCGGAAGAAGACGAGTGGCGGATCAAGGGGAGCAAGGCCCTCAAGGGCAAGGCGCTCGTGATTCTCAAGGCGCTGTGGACCTGGAGAGAGGAAGAAGCCAAAAAGAAGGACAGGCCCCGCTTCAAGATCGTGAACGGAGAGTATCTCATCGACGTCGCGCGGTGGTCTTCGGAAAACCCGGGAAGGGACATCGCGCTCTGGCCGGACGCGCCACGAAATATCCGGGGGACCTACCGCGAGGTGATCAACGCGGTAATCAAACAATCGGAGCATCTTCCGCCGGTCGAACCGTATAAGAGGACTTTCTCGGGGCCAAAAAAAAGGTGGGGCAACCGCGAAAGCGAAAGATTTCAGGCCCTGAGAGAGGCGAGGGAAAAAATCGCCGCCGAACTCAAGATCCGTCCGAGTCTTCTGGCGACCAACGCGGTGCTCGAGCTCGTTTCGTCCGATCCCCCGATCGACCGGCGCGCGATGAAGGACTCCGGATTTTTCATGCCGTGGCAGGCCGAGGTCCTCGCCGGGCGATTTCTCGAAATCCTCCATGCCTCCCGGCAGGCAGGTCACGGGGCCCCTTGACGGGTATTTGGTTATTCCTTTTTTGAGACCAACGGCGTAAAATAAGACTCAAATTTATGGCCGACGCGTTTCTGCTGCATCAGCAATCCCCTCAATTAAGAACTCCCCAAAAGACATATTACGCCCACAGCCGCGAAGGCAAACCCGTCAAAGAATGGCATTTGCTGAAAGACCATTTGGAAAACACGGCGCGAAAAGCCTCGGATTTTTCCAAGGATTTCAATGCCGCCGAATGGGCGTATCTAGCCGGCCTGTGGCATGACTTGGGGAAGTATTCGGAGGAGTTTCAAAATCGGCTGTCCGAAGCCAACGGCAATGATGCCCACATTGAAAAGCCGGGACGCGTTGATCATTCAACCGCAGGCGCGCAGTATGCCGCCAAGATGTTGGGGGACAAAGGGAGAATCATTGCATATACGATAGCAGGGCATCACGCGGGTCTCCCGAATGGGGAAGACAATAAAGATTCTTGTTTGTCATCTCGCCTAAAAAAGTGGATACCGGATTATTCTTGTGGAATAAGCGAACTGCCCTTGGCTCTGAATTCTCCCGGTCTTCCTTTTGCCTGTGGTGGGAGCATTTCAAATCAGCAATTTGCATTCCGACTTTCCGTGTTTATCAGGATGATTTTCTCCGCTTTGGTGGATGCTGATTTTCTTGATACGGAAGAATTCGCGGGAGCTGAAAAGTGCTCATGGAGGAAAGGGTATCCCGGTCTACTCACCCTAAATCAACGGCTGGAAACTTACCTGGAGCGGTTTTCAGGACATTCCAATGGACATCCTGTAACGCGGATTCGCATGGAGGTGTTGGGACATTGCCGCGAGGCTTATGATTGGCCTTCGGGATTATTTTCTTTGACAGTGCCGACGGGCGGGGGTAAGACGCTCTCGTCTTTATCGTTTGCAATGAGACATGCATTAAAGTACGGAAAAAAGCGCATCATTTACGTTATTCCATACACAAGCATTATCGAACAAAATGCTGCTGTATTTCGTGAGGCCCTTGGTGACGATGCGGTTTTGGAACATCACAGCAATTTTGAACCGGAGGAAGAGGACCACCGGTCGCGGCTCGCTTCCGAAAATTGGGATGCCCCTATCGTGGTGACGACAAATGTGCAATTTTTTGAATCTCTTTTTGCCTGCAGAACTTCCCAATGCCGTAAGCTACACAATATCGCCAATAGTGTGGTGATACTGGATGAAGCACAAATGCTTCCGACTGAACTTTTAAAACCTTGTTTGGAAATTCTTAAAGAACTGTCAAATGTCTATAAAACCTCTATCGTATTGTGTACAGCCACTCAGCCGGCATTATCTACCACGGAAACTTTTAAGAATGGCCTCGATGGCGTTCGCGAGATTATCCCTAATCCAGGAGAGCTGTACGATACGATGAAACGGGTGGAAATAAAAAACTTATCTACCATCACCGATGATGATCTGGTCAAAAAAGTCGTCTCTTGCGACCAAGTGCTTTGCATTGTGAATACGCGTCGGCACGCCCGGGTGGTTTTTGAAAAAATGAGAGCGCTTGTCAACGGACAAGGATGCTTCCATTTGAGCGCGCTTATGTGCCCTTTACACAGGACGCGGAAATTGGGAGAGATTAAAAAAGCCCTCAGAGAGGGAAAGTTGTGCCGTGTGATTAGTACGCAACTGGTTGAAGCGGGCGTGGACATTGATTTTCCCGTTGTATACCGTTCTATCGCGGGCGTTGACTCTATCGCCCAAGCCGCCGGACGATGCAACAGAGAGGGGCGGCTCGACAAGGGGGAAGTTTTTGTATTTATGCCGCAGGAGGGACTGCCTCGCGGACATTTCAGGCAGGCCGCGCAGACGGCCGAGTCCATCAGCCGGCGGCACCAGGATATCTTGTCATTAAAGGCCGTTGAAGAATATTTCCGCGAGTTGTATTGGATAAAAGGCGAAAAGGATCTTGATGCTTACGGGATTTTGCCTGCTTTGACCGAGGATGCGGCAAGGGGGAATTTGCCGTTTCGGGAAGTGGCCGAAAAATTCAAGATTATTAAGGACGGAATGGTGTCTGTGATTATTCCTTGGAAGGAAGAGGCGGATGTTTTAATTCAAGAGTTAAATTTCGTGAAGTATCCGGCAAAGTTTGCCCGTCAACTGCAGAAGTTTACCGTGCAGGTGTATCCGCAAGCCTTTGCCATCTTAAGACCAGCGCTTGAATGTATCCGTGATCAATATTATGTGTTGCGCAACATGGATATTTATCGGGATGATATCGGACTCTGCCCGGAAGACCCCGCATTTCATAAAATTGAAAGCTTGATCTGTTAACACGGGGGTGTTTATGTCCTATGGTGTGAAATTAAAAGTATGGGGTAATTACGCCTGTTTTACTCGTCCGGAAATGAAAGTGGAGAGGGTTAGTTATGATGTCATGACGCCTTCAGCGGCCCGGGGCATTCTGGAAGCGATTTACTGGAAGCCTGAAATTTTCTGGGTGATCGAACGAATCATTGTATTGAATCCCATTCGATTCACAAATATCCGCCGCAACGAGTTGGCAAGCAAGGTTAAGTTAGGTAATGTGAAAAAAGCAATGGGTGACGGGAAATCCCCCCTTGAAATTTTTATCGAAGAAGATCGGCAACAAAGAGCCGCAATGATTTTGCGTGATGTGGCGTACGTTATCGAAGCCAAATTTGAATTTACCGCAAACAGCGATAATAATTCAGGCAAGCATAAAGAAATGTTTGACCGGCGCGCTGGGCAAGGGCAATGTTTCCACCGGCCTTATTTGGGCTGTCGGGAGTTTCCTGCCAATTTTGAATTAATCAATGGGGTATTGCCGGAATCCAGGTTCAAGGGCAAACAGGATTTGGGTTGGATGCTTCATGACATTGATTTCAAAAATAATATGGAAGCCAAGTTCTTTAAAGCTGTCATGAATAATGGGGCCGTAGAAATTCCGCTCTTTCACCAAGCGGAGGTTTTGTTATGATTCTTCAGGCATTGAATCAATATTATGAAAGATTATCTAAGGATGAAAGCGCAACTATACCTTTATTTGGATTTAGTGAAGAAAAGATATCCTTCGTGCTTGTGGTCAGTCCGCAAGGAAAATTGCTGCAAACGCGTGATATAAGACGACAGATTAAAAACAAGCTTGTGCCGCAGTTAATGAATGTCCCCGAAGCAGTAATTCGTACTTCCGGGAAAAAATCGAATTTCATATGGGATAAGACCCAATATATTTTAGGAGCGGGTATCGAAAATAACAAAGACGAATTACAAAAATGTTTCGGAATTTTTCAAAAGCTTCAATGTGAAATTGGGAATGAAATTGACGACGAAGGGATGATGGCGGTATTAAAGTTTTTAGATCATTGGGCGCCTAATAACGCTTATAAAATTCCAAATTGGGAGGAGGTTGCCGGTAAAAACTTAATTTTCCAATTGGACGGCCAAAGACAATATATTCATGAAAGGCCTAAAATCAGACAAGCTTGGCTGAAATTTCACAATCGGAATCGATCCTCAGTAATTGGCACATGCCTGGTTACGGGGGAGCGACGTTCAATCGCCCAGCTACATTCACCTTTGGGAGGATTTGCAGACCAGGTCCGGTTAGTGTCTTTCAATAAAGACTCTTTTATTTCTTATGGTAAGGAACAGAATGTCAATGCGCCTGTCGGCGAAGAGCCAGCTTTCAATTATGCGACTTCGCTGAATTACCTATTAAACTTTGATAGCCGTCAAAAAATTCAAATAGCAGATTCAACGGTAGTGTTTTGGGCAGAGCGACGATCACCAATGGAAGGTTTTTTAGGTAGAATTGTTGATTCTAAAGATGATAGTGGTGAAACCCCGGAAATAAAGCATTTTTTAGAAGCTGTGCGAGAGGGGAAAAAGCCGAAAAATTTGGATGGCGCGAATAAATTTTATATTCTAGGGCTTTCTCCCAATGTTTCTCGACTAGCCGTTCGGTTTTGGTTTGTAAGCACAGTTGACGATATAGCTTTGAAAATCGGCCAGCATTTTCAGGATTTATCGGTGATCAAAAGTTTTGACAGCGATAAAGAATTTCCCGGGATTTGGTGGTTATTAAAAGAAACAGTAAGGGACTCAAAGGATATTCCGCCCTTGTTGGTTGGAGCTATGATGCGCTCTATCTTGACGGGCGCGGCATATCCTCAAACATTATTATCGTCCGTGATCGGCCGTATTCGGGCGGATGGAAACGTGAATTATTACCGCGCGGCGATTATCAAAGCCTGTTTGGTCAGAAAATATCGAATCATGAATCAACCGATGGAGGTGGGTATGACGCTCAATAAAGATTCAACCAGTGCGGCTTATCGTTTGGGAAGGCTTTTTGCTGTTCTGGAGAAAGCTCAGAAAGATGCCATTCCGGCCGCCAATGCCACGATTAAAGACCGTTTTTACGGTTCGGCGTCGGCAACGCCCAAGGTGGTGTTTCCACTGCTTTTGCGCTTGGCACAGCATCACATTCAAAAGTCCAATTTTCGGATTTCATTGGAAAAGGATATCCAGGAAATTGTGTCAGGGGTAAAAGAATTTCCGGCACACTTATCCTTGGACGAGCAAGGCCTTTTCGCGCTTGGATATTATCACCAAAAAAAGGACATTTACACAAAATCTGAAAAGAAAGAGGAGGCCAGTCATGTCTAAATCGATCCAGAATCGCTATGAATTTGTTTATCTGTTTGATGTTGAAAACGGCAATCCAAACGGGGACCCCGATGCCGGCAATATGCCACGCATTGATCCGGAGACAAGCTATGGAATCGTTACCGTTGTTTGTTTAAAGCGAAAGATTCGTAATTTTGTTGAAATTGCAAAAGAGAACAAACCTCCTTTTGAAATTTATGTTAAGGAGAAAGCGGTCTTGAACAGGCAACACGAAAGAGCATATTTGGCACATGAATTAAAATCAGTATCGAAAAAACTACCTAAAAAGGATGAAGATGCTAAAAAGGTTATCGGATGGATGTGCAAGAATTTTTATGATGTGCGCACTTTCGGCGCAGTTATGATGACTGAAGTTAACACGGGTCAAGTTCGGGGACCCGTCCAGTTAAATTTCGGACGCAGCATTGAACCGATTGTTCCGCTTGAAGTGAGTATTACCAGAATGGCTGTAACAAAGGAAGAGGATTTAGAAAAAGAAAGAACGATGGGGAAAAAGCATATTGTTCCTTATGCCCTCTATCGCACCGAAGGGTATATTTCGGCACATTTAGCGCAAAAAACTGGGTTTAGCGAGGATGACTTAAGGTTATTGTGGGAAGCGTTGAACAATATGTTTGATCACGATCATTCCGCGGCTCGGGGGAAAATGAATGCCCGCCGGCTGATCGTCTTCAAGCATGAGTCAATGTTGGGCAATGCCCCTGCGTATAAATTATTTGACCGGGTGAAAGTTCAACGCGCTACTGATGTATCCAAACCGGCTCGTTCATTCCAGGACTATAAAATTGAAGTGGACGAAAAGAAGCTATCCTCAGGCGTAAGCCTTTTGGAAGACGATCTGATAAACAGTTAAGGAAAGGAATCATGCATGAAAATCGACTACTCGGCTTTTGAAAAAGCCATAGACCAGCTGGAGAAGAGCAGGGGGTTTTTGCGTTCGGAGATGGCCGCCGGGAACAAGGATCTCTACGAGCAATTCCGGGCGGCCTCGATCAAAGCCTTTGAATACACCTATGAGCTGGCTTTGAAAATGATCAGGCGCCAACTGGATCAGATCGCCATCAATCCTGAAGAACTGCGGGAAATGGCATTTATGGATTTCATCCGGACGGCTCATGAGGCGGGACTCGTGCGCGAGGTGCCGGCATTCAAAGTCTATCGCGAAAAAAGAAACATCACCGCCCATACTTACGATGCGGACAAGGCCGAGGAAATTTTGCCGGTGTTGGACCCTTTTCTTCGCGACGCGCGGTATATTCTCGGGGAACTGAAGAAGAGAAATTCATGAGCGTCTTTGACGTTCTCCCGCGCGATCTGGACACTGTCCGGAGGATTCTCGCGCGAGGTGTTCCGGAATATGACGTGTACGCGTTCGGTTCCCGCGTGGCGGGAAAAGCAAGAAAAGCCTCGGACTTGGATTTGGCCGTGATGACCGACGAGCCTCTGCCGGCCCTGCGCGTTGCGGATCTGAGGGAGGCCTTCAGCGAATCGGACCTGCCGTTTAAGGTGGACCTCGTGGACTGGGCGGGCGCGAAGGAAGATTTCAAAAAACTCATCCGGCAGAACAGGCTTAAAATCCAGTCTGGAAAGAAACAAGCTCAGATCTGATGGCCGCGACTGCGTTTTCCGAAGACGAACTGCTTTATCTCTCGGCGCTTCAGCACCTGGTTTTTTGCGAACGGCAGTGCGCGCTGATTCATCTCGAAGGGCAGTGGAACGAAAATTATCTGACGGCCCTTGGGCGCGTCATGCACGAAAAGAAGGTCGACCAGCCGGCACAGGAAAGCCGGGGCGATCTAAAAATTGAATACGGGATGCCGCTCCGGTCGTTAAGACTCGGACTGTCCGGAAAAGCGGATGCGGTGGAGTTTCACAGGCAACCGGACGGCTCGTGGCTGCCGTTTCCCGTTGAGCATAAACTGGGCAAACCCAAGATCGATGATTCGGACAGGATTCAATTGTGCGCTCAGGCCATTTGTTTCGAAGAGATGCTGAGTGTTCAGGTACCTCGCGGAGCGCTTTTTTACGGACGTCCGAGAAGGCGTGAGGAGGTGGCGTTTGACGAAGCGCTTCGTCAAAAAACGCAGGAAACGGCCGGGCGCCTGCATGCCCTGATAAAGGCAGGAATAACTCCCATCGCGGTTTATGAAAAAAAATGCGACGCTTGCTCACTCGTTGATCTTTGCCTCCCGAAACTGGCGAATAGATCAAAATCCGTCCACAGTTACCTAAGGGAAATCATGGGTTCGTGAGCTTATGAAAAAGCACTTAAATACCATTTACGTGACGACCCAGAACAGCTACCTGCACAAGGACGGGGAGACGGTGGTCGTCAAGGCGGATGACGAGATTAAACTGCGTCTGCCGATCCACACGATCAAAGGGATCGTTTGTTTCGGCCAGGTCTCCTGCAGTCCGTATCTGATGGGTTTTTGCGCCGAAAACGACGTTTCGATAAGTTTTCTGACCGATTATGGGCGCTTTCTGGCGAAGGTGGAGGGGCCGGTTTCAGGAAACGTCTTGCTTCGCCGCAGGCAATACCGTCTGGCGGATGATCAGGCATTTTCCGCGAAAATGGCGCAATATTTTCTTGCGGGGAAAATCGCCAATGCCCGAACCTCTTTTTTGAGGGTGATGCGGGACCATCCGGAAAAAGGCGTCGCTGGGACGCTCCAGTCGGCCGCCACGAGACTGGGGAGTTGCATGGAGAAGCTCAAGACGGTGTCCGATCTGGAAATCCTGCGCGGGATCGAGGGCGAGGCCGCCCAGACGTATTTCACCGTTTTTAATGAGCTCGTCTTCGCTCAAAAAGACGAGTTCATGTTTAAGGACCGAAACAGGCGGCCTCCGCTGGATCGCGTTAATTGTCTGCTCTCTTTTTTTTACACGCTTGTGATGCATGACACGCGGTCTGCCCTGGAATCCGTCGGGCTTGATCCCGCAGTTGGATTTTTGCATCGCGACCGCCCCGGTCGTCCCAGTCTGGCACTTGATCTGATGGAAGAGTTCAGGGTTTTTCTCGCGGACCGGATCGTCCTTTCGTTGATCAACCTCAAGCAGATTACGGGAAGCCAGTTCAAGCGGTCCGAGTCCGGAGCGTTTACCATGAATGATGAGGCCAGGAAAACAGTTCTGACGGCCTATCAAGAACGTAAGCAGGAGGAAATCGTGCATCCCTTTCTGGGAGAAAAAGTCACCGTGGGTCTGCTCTTCCATCTTCAAGCGTTGTTGTTGGCTCGCTTCTTACGGGGAGATCTTGACGCGTATCCACCGTTTGTGTGGAGGTAAATCGCTATGATGGTTCTGGTCAGCTATGACGTTTCGACAAAGACCCCTGTGGGACGACGGCGGCTTCGAAAAGTGGCAGAGGCATGCCTGGATTACGGGCAGAGGGCGCAGAATTCTGTTTTTGAATGTCCGGTAGACCCGGCTCAGTGGGTTCTCTTGAAAAATGAGCTATTGAATGTCTATGAACCAAAAGAAGACAGTTTGCGGTTCTATTTTTTGGGAAGCAAATGGCAAAACAAGGTAGAGCATTTCGGGGTCAAGAAAGTGCTCGACCTGGAAAAAGACTCTTTAGTTGTCTGAGCGCGAAGGTGGAGCTGGCGGGGTTCATGTAAGAGGTCCGCGATCATCTTATCTAGTTGCTTTTAAAAAAGTTATGAGATTTTATTATCCTTATGCGATAGCTTTTACAGTCTTGGCTGGGAGGTCCTCGAATAAGAAGTTTTAACCCTTTTCATTTCCTTAGCTTAAGAAAAGGGAGTCGCGCCCCGCGCGGGCGCGTGGATTGAAACAGCATGCCTTGGGTGAAGAAGTGGCGCTGGAACGGTCGCGCCCCGCGCGGGCGCGTGGATTGAAACCTGACATCAGAGTGATTTGCTTTGGGCTATCGGGGTCGCGCCCCGCGCGGGCGCGTGGATTGAAACATTCCAATCGGCGGACACCAGACAGCAATTTGAGGTCGCGCCCCGCGCGGGCGCGTGGATTGAAACGGAAGTGATGGCGGCGGCAAGGCGCTTTCTCAGAGTCGCGCCCCGCGCGGGCGCGTGGATTGAAACGAAGGCGGCGATGTCTCGGGAGCAACCTTCGTCCCGTCGCGCCCCGCGCGGGCGCGTGGATTGAAACCCATGGCCGAAGCAGACGCGAAGGCAGCGGAAGTCGCGCTCCGCGCGGGCGCGTGGATTGAAACTACAGGGAGTAAGAGAGGTAGAAAGCCTTCTAGCGTCGCGCCCCGCGCGGGCGCGTGGATTGAAACTTCTTAGCGATAACCTTTTCAAGAAGGCCTTGGTCGCGCCCCGCGCGGGCGCGTGGATTGAAACTAGTTGCTTGCGTATAACTTCTCGCACACTCTTGGTCGCGCCCCGCGCGGGCGCGTGGATTGAAACAAATGGTTTGTGAAGAGTGCCGGAAGGTAGTCTGTCGCGCCCCGCGCGGGCGCGTGGATTGAAACACGACCCGGCAATCTGGGACCCTGAGCACGCTTGGGTCGCGCCCCGCGCGGGCGCGTGGATTGAAACGGCTTCGACGGCCTCATCGGCAATTCTTTTATCGTCGCGCCCCGCGCGGGCGCGTGGATTGAAACTCAATCAAATAACAAAGCATGGTGGCGCGGGCGTTGGGTCGCGCCCCGCGCGGGCGCGTGGATTGAAACAATTTGATAGCCTGATTTAGCTTTTATCGTGGTCGTCGCGCCCCGCGCGGGCGCGTGGATTGAAACGCCTTAAAATCAGCCAACGTTTTTGATGGGTTTGGTCGCGCCCCGCGCGGGCGCGTGGATTGAAACTTCGTCCCTGAGACCGACGTTGGATCTGCGTCAAGGTCGCGCCCCGCGCGGGCGCGTGGATTGAAACTCGACTAT